>JAFSDN010000084.1 GCA_017436245.1 Clostridia bacterium | reverse complement strand
TTCTTTGAGCCTTCGCTCGGAGATAATTCATGAAGTTTCATTGAGTACACCTCCTCTTTATATTTTTATCATTATGTGAGACGAATCTTACGCCTCTTCAACCTTAACCAGATGAGAAACTTTGAATATCATACCTCTAACCTGAGGATTATCGGGTTTCTCAACGCACATATGAAGCTTTCTGAGTCCCAGAGCTTCAACTGTCGCAATCTGATCCTTTTTGCAACCAATTGTACTTTTTACAAGTGTTACTTTCAATTTGTTAGCCAAGGAAAAAACCTCCTATCTCTCTTGGTCGTAAACTACTTTTGAGCCCTGATTAGATTTCTTCGGGCTTCTTGCCTCTGAGCTTTGCAACTTCTTCAACGCTCTTGAGAGCAGCAAGCGCCTGAACTGTTGCTGATACAACATTCTTGGGATTGTTGCTTCTGAGGCACTTTGTTCTGATGTCTCTGATACCTGCAAGTTCAAGAACCGCACGAGCGGGGCCACCTGCGATAACACCGGTACCTTCAGCAGCGGGCTTGAGAAGAACTCTGCCTGCACCGAATTCACCGATAATTTCGTGAGGAATTGTAGTTTTTACCAGAGGAACAGTAATCATGTTCTTCTTAGCTGCGTCGATACCCTTACGGATAGCATCCGGAACTTCCGCTGCCTTACCCATACCGTATCCAACATGACCGTTTTCGTCACCAACAACAACAAGGGCACTGAATCTGCTTGTTCTACCACCCTTTACGGTTTTTGATACACGATTAAGAGCAACTACTTTTTCCTTTATATCAAGCGTATTGGCGTCAATACGCTCCTGCTTTTTGGTTATCTCTACTCTTTCTGCCATTGTTACATTTCACCTCTTTCAAATTTATTGACTAAAAAATCATTGCAAAATAATTTCGCTTTTTGTAATCTTAGAAGTCCAAACCGCCTTCACGGGCACCTGCAGCAACTTCTGCAACTCTGCCGTGGAAAACGTAACCGCCTCTGTCAAAAACAACTTCTTTGATGTTGGCGTCAAGCGCTTTCTTTGCAATAGACATTCCAACCGCCTTGGCAGCTTCCTTGTTGCCGCCGTAGTTAGCCTTGAGATCTGCGTCAAGTGTTGAAGCAGAAACCAGAGTCTTGCCGGTTGTATCGTCAATAATCTGTGCATATATATTCTTGAGACTTCTGTAAACGCAAAGTCTGGGAGTTTCAGGAGTACCTGAAATCTTTTTACGAACTCTTGCGTGTCTTGCCTGTCTAGCCTCTTCCTTGTTCTTTCTTTTAATCATTCTAACTTGCACCTCCTTGCGGTTTAGTATGAATTTGCCTTGATAAGTTAACTGAATCAGGCAGCAAACATTTGCGTATGAAGAAAATTATTATTTCTTCTTAGCACCTGTTTTACCTTCTTTTCTTCTGATAACTTCTTCAACATACTTGATACCCTTGCCCTTATAAGGTTCAGGCGGTCTCTTTTCTCTTACCTGTGCGGCAAGCTGACCAACTTTCTGTTTGTCATAACCTGAGATAATGATCTGGTTGGGCTGAGGAACATCAATTTTAATGCCTTCAGGTTCTTCCATCTCAACCTGGTGTGAATAACCAAGGTTCATAACAAGCTTGTTGCCCTGCTTTGCAGCTCTGTAACCAACACCGTTGATTTCAAGTGTTTTTGTGAAGCCTTCACTCACACCTGTAACCATGTTGGCAATAAGAGTTCTTGTAAGGCCGTGGAGAGCTCTGTGTTCCTTTGCGTCAGAAGGACGTTCAACAACAACCTCTGCGCCGTCTTTCTTGATAATCATATCAGCTGACATAGTCTGAACAAGAGTGCCCTTGGGACCCTTAACTGTGATTTCATTGTTTGCACCTACTGTAACATCAACACCTGCAGGTATTGCAATAGGCTGCTTTCCTATACGTGACATAGTGATCTTCCTCCTTTCTTACCAAATAAATGCGAGAACTTCACCGCCGACATTCTGGCGACGAGCTTCCTTATCTGTCATAATACCCTTAGATGTAGAAATAATTGCGATACCCAAACCCTTCAAAACCTGGGGCAGTTCTTCCTTTGAAGCATAAATTCTGAGACCGGGCTTTGAAACTCTCTTGAGACCGGTAAGAACCTTCTGCTTGTTTTCAGCATACTTGAGAGTTACGCGAATAACGCCCTGTGTGCCGTCATCAATGTATTCAACATTTTTTACATATCCTTCATCAAGCAAAATCTTTGCAATAGCCTTTTTCATGTTTGATGCAGGAATATCAACTGTCGCATGTCTTGAATTGTTTGCGTTTCTGATTCTTGTAAGCATATCTGCTATTGGATCTGTGATGTGCATATTTATCCTCCTTTTTATCGGATTTTGTGAGTCAGTTTGGTTATCCGAATCAAAATTTTTAACCACTTGACTCTCCTACTTGATATTTTAATTTTTCAAAAAGAACAAACCGGTGATTTACCAGGATGCTTTCTTCACTCCGGGAATCTGACCTTTGTAAGCAAGTTCACGGAAGCAGATTCTGCAGATACCGAACTTACGAAGGTAAGCATGGGGTCTTCCGCAGATTTTACATCTGTTGTATTCACGAGTAGAATACTTCTGTTCTTTCTGCTGTTTTAAAACCATAGCCTTCTTTGCCATAAGCTTTAATCTCCTCCATTTCTGAAATGTTCAATGGATAATATTTGTTCACAAATTACTTTGTGTAAGGAGCACCCATGAGTGTCAGAAGCTCACGAGCTTCTTCATCGGTCTGTGCTGTTGTAACAAAAATAATATCCATACCACGGATTTTATCAATCTTATCATAGTCTATTTCCGGGAAAATAAGCTGTTCCTTAATACCCAGTGAATAGTTACCTCTGCCATCGAATGCATTGGGGTTGATACCTCTGAAGTCACGAACACGGGGAAGAGCTGCATTGAACAGTCTGTCAACGAATTCATACATCTTTGAACCTCTGAGAGTTACCTTACAACCGATGTTCATACCTTCTCTGACTTTAAACTGAGCTACTGACTTCTTTGCCTTTGTGATAACAGGCTTCTGACCTGTAATCAAAGCAAGATCGTTCATAGCGTAATCTATAGCTTTTGAATTTTCCTTTGCTTCACCCACGCCGATGTTGATAACAACCTTGTCAAGCTTGGGAATCTGCATAACACTCTTGTACTGGAATTTCTTCATAAGAGCGTCCTTAATCTCTTTTGTATAACGTTCTTCAAGTCTCATTATACGTTTGCCTCCTTTCTTCAGGTTTTAAATTAATCAGCAAATGTTTCTCCGCACTTCTTGCAGTAACGAACATGTGTTCCGTCCTCCAGAACCTTTCTGCCAACTCTTGTGGCTGCCTTGCACTTGCCGCAAATGTTCATTACCTTGCTTGCGTATATGGGAGTTTCCTGGCTGATGATACCGCCTGTTTCACCCATACGGCGGGGTTTCTTATGCTTTGTTGCAACTGAAACACCTTCAACGATAACTGTGCGCTTTTCGGGGTTAACTGAAAGAACCTTACCTTCTTTGCCCTTATCCTTACCTGAAAGAACAACAACCTTATCGCCGGTCTTAACATGCATTTTTGTACTCATGTTTTTTCCTCCTTTCGCATATACTCAGGAATTTACGGTTTAAATCATCTCGGAATCTTTCCGCTCCTCCGGGTGTTCCGCAGGAAAAACAAAGAATTCCGGAATAAAACTTATCTTACAGAACTTCAGGAGCGAGTGACAGGATTTTCATGTACTCTTTTTCACGAAGCTCTCTGGCAATTGGGCCAAAGATACGTGTGCCTCTGGGAGTTTTGTCGTCCTTGATGATAACTGCTGCGTTTTCATCAAATCTGATTTTTGAGCCGTCAGCTCTCTTAACACCGTGAACACTACGTACGATAACCGCTTTAACAACATCACCTTTTTTTACTGCACCACCGGGAGCTGCCTTCTTAACAGAAGCAATGATTGTATCACCGATGTTGCCGTAACGACGATATGAGCCGCCGAGAACACGGATGCACATAAGCTCTTTTGCACCGCTGTTGTCAGCTACTTTCAGCAAAGTCTGCTGCTGTACCATAATGGATTTCCTCCTATTCTAAAATCATTGTTTGCGGAAAAGCCAGATTATTTAGCTTTTTCAACGATTTCAACCAGTCTCCATCTCTTGTCTTTTGACAGGGGTCTGGTTTCCATAACCTTTACCTTATCACCTATGCCGCACTCGTTGTTTTCATCGTGTGCCTTAAGCTTGTAGGTGTTCTTCATAACCTTTTTATAAACCGGGTGCTTAACGCTATCCTTAATTGCAACAACGATGGTTTTGTCCATCTTGTCACTGATAACTTCACCGATTCTGGTTTTACGATAATTGCGCTTTTCTTCCATCAGACCTTACACCTCCTATTAGTTTACATTGGCATTAAGGCCAAGCTCTTGTTCCTTCAGAACCGTTTTAAGCTTTGCAATATCCTTCTTAACTGCAACGATTCTCATGGGATTGTCCAACTGGTTCATTGCATTCTGAAAACGAAGATTGAAAAGTTCTTCCTTGAGGTCCTGAATCTTATCGTTAATTTCCTGTGCTGAAAGGTCTCTGATCTCATTTATTTTCATTACATTTCACCTTCCATTTCCTGATCGGCTTTTCTCACAAACTTACATTTGAGAGGAAGCTTGTGCATAGCAAGACGCATAGCTTCTCTTGCCACTTCTTCACTAACGCCGCCGATTTCAAATAATATTCTGCCGGGCTTAACAACTGCTACCCAGTATTCCGGTGAACCCTTACCACTACCCATACGAGTTTCAGCAGGCTTCTCTGTTACGGGCTTGTCAGGGAATATCTTAATCCAAACCTGACCGCCTCTCTTTGTATAACGTGTCATAGCAATACGGGCTGCTTCAATCTGGTTGCTTGTAATCCAAGCAGGTGACTGAGCCTGAAGACCAAAATCGCCGTAGCAAACCTTGTTACCGCGAGAAGCCTTACCCTTCATTCTGCCACGCATAACTCTTCTGTATTTAACTCTTTTTGGTGATAACATTATTTTCTTCCTCCTTCCGCTTTCTTGGCAGGAGCTTTTGTTTCCTTTACATTTTTGCTTTCAGCAAGAACCTCGCCCTTGTAAATCCAAACCTTTACACCGAGCTTACCGTAAGTGGTGTCAGCTTCAGCAAAACCGTAATCAATGTCAGCACGAAGTGTCTGCAGCGGAATTGTACCCTCATGGTACTGCTCTGTACGAGCGATTTCTGCGCCGCCAACACGACCTGAAACTGCCGCCTTGATACCCTTTGCACCAAGCTTCATTGTTCTTGCCATGCACTGCTTCATAGCCTTTCTGAAAGATATACGTCTTTCAAGCTGTGATGCGATATTTTCAGCAACCAGCTGTGCACAGAGGTCGGGAGTCTTTACCTCAATTACGTTGAGGATAACAGCCTTACCTGTAAGTGCTTCAACATCCTTCTTCAGCTTGTCAATTTCACTGCCGCCTTTACCGATAACAATACCGGGCTTTGCAGCGTGGATAGAAAGACGAATCTTATTAGCGAATTTTTCGATTTCGATTTTATCAACTCCGGCGAGATAGAGCTTTTTCTTGAGGAAAACTCTGAGGTTGTAATCTTCTACAAGATTATCGCCGTAGCTCTTTTTGTCAGCATACCAACGTGAATCCCAGTCTTTGATAATACCAACTCGGATACCGTGGGGATTAACCTTCTGACCCATGCTAAATTACCTCCTTTTTCAAGATTATTCCTTTTCCTTTAATTTCAAAGTAATGTGACTTGTCTTTTTGTTGATTCTGAATGCACGTCCCTGTGCTCTTGCCTGAACTCTCTTGAGAGTGGGGCCCTGATCAGCAAAAACTTCTGAAATATAAAGATTTTCAACATTCATATTGTGGTTGTTTTCAGCATTAGCCATTGCTGACTTGAGTAACTTTTCAACAACCGGACTTGCAGCCTTGGGGGTGTTCTTGAGAATACCGATTGCAACACCAACAGGCTTATTTCTGATTAAGTCTATAACTATACGCACCTTTCTGGGAGCGATGCGTACGTGAGTAACCTTTGCAACTGCTTCCATTGCTCTGCAGCTCCTTTCCTATTGATTAATATCACAGAAAACTTCTATCAAATAAAAGATTACTTGGAAGTTTTAGCACCTGCATGACCTTTATAAGTTCTGGTTGGAGCAAATTCTCCAAGCTTATGACCAACCATGTCCTCTGTTACATAAACCGGAACATGCTTTCTTCCGTCATAAACTGCAATTGTGTGACCAACCATCTCAGGGAAAATAGTAGATGCTCTTGACCATGTTTTAACAACGACTTTTTCGTTCTTTTCGTTCATTGCCACAATTTTTGCAAGCAACTTCGCTTCGACGAAAGGTCCTTTTTTAATACTACGACCCATGACGTGACCTCCTTAAAATTATTTCGCGTTACGACGCTTTACGATAAACTTGTCAGTCTTGTTCTTCTTGTCTCTGGTCTTGTAACCGAGAGCGGGCTTACCCCAAGGAGTAACAGGTGAGGGTCTACCGATAGGTGACTTACCTTCACCACCACCGTGAGGATGGTCATTGGGGTTCATAACAACACCACGAACTGTGGGTCTGAAGCCCATGTGACGCTTTCTGCCGGCTTTACCGAGGTTGATGTTTTCGTAATCTGTGTTACCAACCTGACCTATGCTAGCACGACAGTCAAGACGAACCAGTCTAACTTCACCGGAAGGAAGTCTAACCTGTGCATAGCCGTTTTCCTTAGCCATGAGCTGTGCAAAAACGCCTGCGCTGCGAACCATCTGTCCGCCCTTGCCGGGGTAAAGTTCAATGTTATAAATAAGTGTACCAACAGGGATGTCAGCGATAACAAGTGTGTTACCGGGTTTGATATCCGCACCCTTACCTGAAACAACAACGTCACCTTTCTTCAATGAAAGAGGAGCGATGATGTATGTCTTAACTCCGTCCTCGTACTGAAGAAGTGCAATGTTTGCGCTACGGTTAGGATCGTATTCGATTGCAAGAACTGTTGCGGGCATATTGTCCTTATTTCTCTTGAAATCAATTACTCTGTATTTTCTCTTTGTGCCGCCGCCGCGGTGTCTAACTGTTATTCTGCCGTATGAGTTACGACCTGCTTTGCTGTGAAGGGGACGAAGAAGTGATCTTTCAGGTTCCTTCTTGTCGATTTCTTCAAATGTAGAAACAGTCATCTGACGCAGCGAAGGTGTTGTAGGATTATATTTTCTAATTCCCATTTTTACATCTCCTTAATCTACGATTTTTTCCAGGTTATTAGTTTTCAAAAAGTTCAATTGTCTTGCTGTCAGCAGTGAGCTTAACAACGGCTTTCTTCCAGTCAGCTCTCTTGCCTGCATGAACACCCATTCTCTTGGGCTTTCCGATATAGTTGATTGTTGTAACCTTGTCAACTGTAACCTTGAATATTTCTTCAACAGCTTTCTTGATCTGGATTTTGTTAGCATTCTTGTCAACTTCAAAAGTGTACTTCTTTTCTGCAACGCCTTCCATACTCTGTTCTGTTATGATAGGTCTTTTAAGAATATCATGAGATGTCATTTTCATTATGCGTACACCTCCTCGAGTTTTGCAACTGCATCTTTAACGATGATGCATTTTGTGTGACCAAGCACCTCGTATGTGTTGATTGCGCCAACAAATGTTGTGTCAACACCCTTGATGTTTCTTGCTGAGCAAACGATGTTCTTGTCGTTTTCAGGAAGAACGATGAGTGCCTTTTCTGTAACACCGAGGTTCTTGAGAATCTCAGCGATTGTCTTTGTCTTGATTGCATCAAGCTTGAGGTCATCAAGAACGATAATATCATTGTCAACAACCTTTGAAGAGAGAGCCGACTTGAGAGCAAGTCTTCTAACCTTCTTGTTAACTGAGTATCTGTAGTCTCTGGGCTTGGGACCAAGAGCTACGCCGCCGCCAACCCACTGTGGAGCACGGATACTACCCTGTCTTGCACGACCTGTGCCTTTCTGTCTCCAGGGCTTGATTCCACCGCCGCTGACTTCTGTACGAGTCTTTGTGCTCTGTGTGCCCTGTCTCTGATTTGCTAAGTAGTTCACAACTACTTCATGCATAACATCGGGTCTGACTTCAACGCCAAACACGCTGTCATTCAATTCTATATCACCAACCTTTGCGCCGGTTGTGTTATATAAAGCTACTGTAGGCATATCTTAAATCCTCCTCTCTTAGGTTTAGGCATTAGCCTTAACTGCGTTTTTAACTACCAGCAATCCGCCCTTGGGACCGGGAACTGAGCCCTTAACCAAAAGAAGGTTGCGTTCTGTATCTATCTTCACAAGGCTGAGGTTCTGAATTGTAACTGTGTCAACACCGTAGTGACCGGGAAGTCTCTTACCCTTGTAAACACGTGAAGGTGATGAACAAGCGCCCAATGAACCGGGACCTCTGTGATAGTGGCTACCGTGAGTCATGGGACCTCTGTGTGTTCCCCATCTCTTGATGGTGCCTGCATATCCGTGACCCTTGCTTGTACCTGTAACGTCCAGCGCTTCGCCTGCTTCAAAAATGTCAACCTTGATTTCGTCGCCAACATTCATTTCAGCAGCATTATCCAGCTTGAACTCTCTGAGGTATCTCTTGGGAGCTACGCCTGCCTTTGCGAAATGGCCCTTCATGGGCTTATTAACATTCTTTTCTTTTTTGTCCTCGAAGCCAACCTGAACTGCAACGTAACCGTCAACTTCAGCTGTCTTCTTCTGAACTACTGCGCAGGGACCTGCTTCAATTACTGTAACAGGGATGAGTGCGCCGTCTTCTGCAAAAATCTGAGTCATACCAAGCTTTTTGCCTAAGATTGCTTTTTTCATAATTTTTTCCTCCTATTCACACGCATCGGTTTGATTTCAAACATACATGCGGGTTATTGGTTGACAAAGCCTTGCCAACATGACCAAATTTTCTTACCGGAACAACTCAACTATATTTTGAGTTCGATGTCAACACCTGCCGGCAAATCAAGGTGCTTAAGTGCGTCAATTGTCTTGGCGTTGGGAGCCAAAACGTCGATCAATCTCTTGTGAGTTCTGAGTTCAAACTGCTCACGGCTGTCCTTGTACTTGTGAACTGCTCTGAGGATTGTAACGACTTCCTTCTTTGTGGGGAGCGGGATAGGTCCTGAAACCTTAGCTCCTGTTCTCTTGGCTGTCTCAACAATTTTCTCGGCACTCTGGTCGATAAGATTGTGATCATAAGCCTTGAGTCTGATTCTGATCTTCTCAGCTGCCATGCTGTACCCTCCTTCAAAAATTACTTTTGATTTTTCCGCTGTGCCGGGCGTTTCGCACAGCTAAATAATAAAACCCGAACCTTTCTTCTTGCTTTCACAAAGATGCGGTTTCGGGGCATAAACACAACGCAATCCAAGCCCATCAGCATACTGAGCCCGTAAATCTTGCTGTATTCAATTGAAAGTGTGACCTTCCGCCCTGTTTTAAAAACCGGACAATCTCCTCCGAAATTTCCAGTCCCTTGAAAAATCAAGAGCTGCTACCTCCGGAATCATCGTATGTCTTTGTCACGCTCGAATATTATACTACACTTTTGCAACAAAAGTCAAGTGTTTTTTATAAAATTTTTGATAATTTTTTTACAACCTTTCAAGGCTTCTTTTGTATATTTTTTATATATTGAATTTGCATATATAATATAATAAGGAAGAAACACCTCAAAAATAATTTTAAATGTATATTCATAGTTTATGTTATCAAAATCAAAGAAATATCATATTATGGCAATAAATTTGCTGTTTATATCATTTTTTGGGGGTAAATTTTAAATTTGTTGTTGTATTTTACTTAAAATTATGTTACAATAATTACAATAAAAGATAAGGGGGTTTTTATATGCCAAATATCAGACCTGTTTCGGATTTAAGAAATTATGCAGAGGTATTAAAAGAAATTTCATTTGACGAACCGGTATTTCTTACTAAAAACGGTAGAGGTCGTTATGCTATTGTAGATATTGAAGAATATGAAAAAACCAAAGCAATTATTAAACTTATGGAAAAACTTGCCGAAGGCGAAAAATCTGTCAAAGAAAATGGTTGGTTATCTATTGATGAAGTAAAGGATGCTTTGGGGGTATAAGTAATGAAAATACGAGTTGCTCCCATTGCTCTTAATGATTTGATGGAAATCAAGAGATATATCGAAAAGGATTTGTCTAATCCCATAGCTGCAAAAAATGTTATCAAAGGGATAATTGAAGATTATAGTCGTCTGGAAAGTTCTCCTCATATGGGAACATCGCTATCGACTAAAGTAGCCTTTGATACAGATTACCGCTTTATCGTCAGCGGAAATTATCTTATATTCTACAAAGTTGATGAAGAATATGTCTCAATTTATCGTATCTTGTATGGTCGCCGTGATTATCTGAAAATTATTTTTGATGATACATATTGAAATAGCCCTGTGATGATTGCATTGCATGGTTAAGGAACAGTTTAGGTCAAAAAAGAGTTGAACTCAAAAAAACACGGTTGACAAATCCTTTCCTTATTTATATAATATATACCAACAAAGATATTTAACATGAAAGGCGTGACAGAACATGAAATATATAGTAATCCTCTGTGACGGTGCGGCAGATACCCCCGTGGCAGAGCTTGGCGGTAAAACACCCCTTGAAGCGGCAAAAAAACCCAACATTGACAAGCTGGCAACTTTGGGCGAGGTTGGAATGGTGACAACCGTACCCGCAAACCTTCCCCCCGGAAGTGACGTTGCAAACCTTGCGGTTTTTGGTTATGACCCTCAGAAATACTACACAGGACGTTCACCCTTGGAGGCTATGAGCATGGGTGTTCACCTTGAACTCACCGACACCACCTTCAGAACAAACGTGGTTACACTCTCGGACGAAGAAAACTACGAGGACAAAACCATGGTGGATTACAGCTCGGACGAAATCACAACCGAAGAATCCTCACAGCTTATTGCAGCAGTTAATGAAGCTCTCCGCACCGAAGAATACGAATTTTTCAGCGGAATCAGCTATCGTCACCTTATGGTATGGCACAACAAGGAAAACAAATTTTCACTTACGCCTCCCCATGATATTTCGGGCAGATGCGTCAAGGACTATCTTCCCAAGGACAAAACAATCCTCAATCTTATGAAAAAGAGTCACGAAATTCTCAAAAATCATCCCGTGAACCTTGACAGAATCAAGAGAGGACTCAATCCTGCAAACTCAATCTGGATTTGGGGCAACGGAACAAAGCCTGCACTTGATACATATAAGGAAAAATTCGGTCTTCAGGGAACAGTTGTTTCGGCAGTTGACCTGATTAAGGGAATCGGTGTTTGTGCCGGACTTGAAAACGTGGATGTTATAGGAGCAACAGGAAATGTGCATACTAACTTTGACGGCAAAGCGGAAGCGGCAATCAAAGCACTTCGCAGCGGCTCTGACTTTTTGTATGTTCACCTTGAAGCCCCGGATGAGGCAGGTCACAGACACGAAATTGACAACAAGGTGAAGGCAATTGAGCTCATTGACGAAAAAATTGTTGCACCCATTCTGAAAGCCCTTGAGGATGACGGTCAGGAGTTTGCAATGCTAATTATGCCCGACCATCCAACACCCCTTGCAATCAGAACGCATACTTCCGACCCTGTGCCGTATATAATATATAAAAGCGGCAAATGTGCAGAATCGGGAGTTGCTTCCTACACCGAGGCAGAGGCTCTCAAGACGGGAATAGTGGTTGACCACGGCTACACCCTTATTGAAAGACTCACAAAATAACTCTCTGCATTTCATAAGCGCCGCGGGAAAGGCGTGTTTGGAATGACAGCAGAACAAATTCTGAAAAGGATACTTATTGCAGCAGGAATAGCCGGAGGGCTGTTCCTGCTTCCTTTTCTTCTGAAAGCCTTTGCCCCATTTGTTGCGGCCTTTTTCATTGCAGTAATTTGCCAAAGACTTGTTCGGTTTCTTGAAAAACGGCTGAACATCAGCCGCGGAATCAGCTCGGCAATTATTATCACATTTATTGTTGCCGCAACAATTGGTCTGATTATCCTTATAATATCAAAGCTGGCGGCACAGGCGCAAAATCTGATTACCGCCCTGCCTGATGCCATAAGCTCCTTCCGTTTTCACGTCAATTCCTTTCTTGAACGGTGCAACGGCATGAAGGTCAATCTATCCCCCGAATCTGCCCGGCTGATTGACAGCCTCATTCAGAAATCCGAAGCCTACGCTGCCGAAATATCCCAAAAGGCCACCCACGCCGCATTAAATACAGCAACGCACTTTGCCATGGCGCTCCCCAACGTAATCGTTTTTCTTATAATGCTCATACTGGGAACATTTTTCTTCACAAAGGATTATCCTCTTGTAATCAACTTTGCACACGAAGTCTTCCCCAAACGAATTACCGGCTTTTTTTCACAAATAAAGAATATAACAGGCAACGCCTTTTCATCCTACCTCAAAGCACAGCTTCATCTCATGCTCATTACCTCACTGTTGGTTACCGTAAGCCTATGGATAATCGGAAAGGACAATACCCTTCTCTGGGGACTAATCTGCGGACTTGTTGATGCCCTGCCCCTTTTGGGCACTGCGGCAATACTTGTGCCCTGGGCGCTGATTTCCTTTGTTTACGGGGATATGTATTCCTTCACGGCACTTTTGATAATTCAGGGGCTTGTTTTCCTTGTGCGACAGCTTATTGAACCAAAAATCCTCAGCCGCCACATCGGGATTCATCCCATTCTGACCCTCATCAGCATTTATATCGGGCTGAAATACTTTGGAATAATCGGTGTTATACTCGCTCCAATTATTACCCTTATTCTGGTAAATCTCTATGTAACCTACAAAGAAAGGCAGTAAAACTTATTTTCTTTTGTAAAAAATAATAGATTTTTGTCATATTTCAAAACTTTGTCTTGATTTTAACAAATAATTGTGCTACAATAACATTAATAAAAATTAAATAGCTCCCTATGATGCTTGCGGAACGCAAGAACCGAAAGCGGAGGGAACTCCGGAGAATCTCACCCAAGTGAGTGCCGAAGGTGCAAGACCGAAGTTTTTCGGTTGAATCTCTCAGGCAAAAGGACGGATGCTGAAATTCAGGAACATTGGTTTATGTTCTCTCCCGGAGTTGCTAACAAAAACAGCAACTTTTTTTGTTGCAAAAAAACAGGAGATAATAACGTGAAAGTTCCTTTCCCGTCATTAACTCCGGTGGATTTGATTGCCCGTGCGAAATTTCCCTCGCATACGCTCAGGAACGCACATGGGCGAAAAATCTCTTATCATTCCTTGCCATACGGATAAGAGACATTTTAAAAATACTATATTTGCCGACGTATGGCGGCGGAACGGAGATTTTTATGAACTCATTTTTCCAACAGCTTGCCTCATATAACAATGTCGTAAACGGCTTTATATGGGGTGTATTCGGTGTTACCTTGTTGATTCTCACAGGCGTGCTTGTCACCCTGCTCACCAAGGTATTTCAGGTCACACATCTTCCGCTTTGGTGGAAGAACACCATCGGCAGTCTTTTCAAAAAGGATGTAATTTCCCATTCACAGGACAAACAGATTTCGCCTTTTCAGGCACTTTGCACAGCCCTTGCGGCAACAATCGGTGTTGGTAACATTGCCGGTGTTGCAACAGCAATCTGCACAGGCGGTGCAGGCGCAATTTTCTGGATGTGGGTTGCGGCATTCTTCGGAATGATGACAAACTATGCAGAAAATGTCCTGGGAATTTATTATCGCCGCAAGAACAAAGACGGCGAATGGTCAGGCGGTGCAATGTACTACCTTCAGGACGGTCTCGGTGCAAAAAAAGGCTGTAAGCGCGTGGGAAAAATTCTTGCGATTCTGTTTTCAATCTTTACCCTTCTTGCATCCTTCGGCATAGGTGCTATGGGTCAGATTAACAAAATTGTTATTAATATTGAAAGCTCATTCCGTGTTGATGCATTGGCAGACATTCAGCTTTATGACGGGGTTTCGGTATATTCACTTGTTATCGGACTTGTCCTTGTTGCAATCGCCGCATTCATCACACTCGGAGGTCTCAAGAGAATTGCTTCCTTCGCCGAAAAGGTTGTTCCCTTCATGGTTGTGCTGTTCATTTTGGGCAGCCTTGCAATTGTTATTGTAAACTATGACAACATTCTTCCAGCATTCAAGGCAATTTTTGTTCAGGCATTCAAGCCCATTGCGGTTGCCGGCGGCGGACTTGGCTACATAATCAGCAAGGTTATGGTTCCCGGCTTCAAGCGCGGTGTGTTCTCCAACGAAGCAGGTCTTGGCTCTTCGGTAATGGTACACTCCAATTCAAACGTAAAAGAGCCCGTTCAGCAGGGTATGTGGGGCATCTTTGAAGTATTTGCCGACACAATCGTTGTATGCACTCTGACAGCCCTTGTTATTCTCACATCGGGAGTATATGACCTTGCAACTCCCATTGGCAGTCTCCCTGACGGCACAGATGCAACACTGGTCGCAACAGCCTTCAACTCAGTATTCGGCTACGGAAACATCGGCGGCAAGTTTATTGCCATTGCAATTCTTCTCTTTGCCTTCACCACAGTTCTCGGCTGGGATCACTACGGAACAAAGGCATGGGAATACCTCTTTGGTTCAAAAACAACCAAGCTCTACAAGGTTATTCACCTTGTTATGATTCTATGCGGTGCGCTTATGACATCTTCCCTTGCATGGGATATTTCAGACACCTTCAACGGACTTATGATGATTCCCAACCTTATTGGTGTTGTTGTTCTTTCGGGTCTTGTGTGCAAGATTACCAAGAACTACCTTGACCGTCATCTCCGTCACAAGGATATTGCACCTATGCTCTCCGTATTTCCTGACATTCAGCAGGAACAGGAAAAGAATCTTTAATAATCAAACATTAATTAAGCATGGGGCTGTTGCGTTAAAATAAACTTAACGCGACAGCCCCATGTTTTTGCCTTTACCGAACCTATTTACTCAGGTTTCTGAACTGTATCGGTGTCATTTTCATATGTGCCTTGAAGAACGCCGAAAAATAATTGGGCGATGAAAAATTCATTTTTTCCGAAATCTCTCTCACAGCCATACCCTCCGAAAGCATCCTGACAATTTCATTGAGTCTGAGATTAATATAATAACTTTTGGGGCTGACTCCTGCATACCGTTCAAACAGCACCTTGACGTAACTGACGCTCATAAAATTCTCTTCCGCAATCTCCGCAAGTGACAAATTTGAATAAATCTCGCGGTGCATGGTCTCAACAATTTTACCATATGCCTCGGCTCTGTTTGAGGAGGAAAGCTGCTGTTTTGATTCATTATTACGGCAAACTCTGAGCAAAAACGCCCCAAGACTGTCCGCAGCCTCCTGTCCTTCAAAGCCTTCAACCTCACCATTGGCAACAAAATCATTTGCAAGCTGAAAAATCTGAGCAAACTCTTTTTGTTCAACCAAATCAAGTGCAAACACGCCCTTGGTCAATTCCAACGGCACATTGCCCCTTGCAACAAAGGAAAGATTTATAGCCTTGGGTTGAGTGTTGCCGCTGCTTTTCAGACGATGGAACTCTCCGGGAGCATGAAACACAATGTCGCCGCCCGAAAGCCAGTAAACATTTTCATCCTCCGTAACTTCAAGCTTGCCATCCTTCACAAACAGAATTTCCCAGAAATCATGGCTCTCGCCCGAAAAACTGTAACCACTTTCAAACTTTCTGTCAAAAGGGAACATTATCTGTTCAATTTCAAATATCCGTTTTACTTTTCTTATTCGTTCTGCCATTTTGTGTCCAAAACCTTACTTTTTATATCTTTTTTTATATTTTATTGTGATTTTTATTTGTATATAATAACATAAATAATAATATATGTCAATAAACTCTACGGAGGGAAAACCATGGTAATTAAAAGAGAAAAAAAAGACAAAGTAAAACTTGGAATTGTGGGTCTTGGCAGACGTGGCTGGGGAATGCTCTATTACGTTATCCTTGATATGGTTCACGAAAACGGTGATATTGAAATTGTTGCAATTTGCGACAAACGCCAAAAGGCAATTGACAAAGCTCTTGAAGCCTTTGAAGAAAAGAACGTCCCAACCCCCATTGTTACATACGATTATATGGATTTGGTCAACAATCCCGATATTGATGCCATTCTGTTTTTCAACAGTTGGACAGGCAGACCCGAAATGGCAATCAAATCAATGGAAGCAGGCAAATATACAGGTATTGAAGTTGGATGTGCCTTTGACCTGAGCGAATGTTATGCCCTCATTGATGCATACGAAAGAACAGGCTCACCCCTTATGATGCTTGAAAACTGCTGCTACGGCAGACGTGAAATGATGGCTCTCAATGTGGCAGAACAGGGCAAGTTTGGTGAAATTGTTCATTGCGTGGGCGGTTATCATCACTATCTTCCCGACTGCGACCTTTTTAAGGATGTTGAAAACGACCAGGTTGAGCATTACAGAATCCATCAGTATATTGCAAGAAATCTTCACAACTACCCCACCCACGATTTCGGTCCCATTGCAAAGGTGCTGAAAATCAACCGTGGCAACAGAATTATTTCCCTGAACTCCATTGCATCAAAGAGCCGAGCTCTGAAGGATTATGCAAAGAGGCACATTGGCGAAGAAAGTCATTTCTCGCAGATTGACTATAAGCAAGGCGACATTGTGAACACAATCATCACCTGCGCCAACGGAGAAACCGTGCAGCTTTGCCTTGACACCACCCTACCCAGAGCATATTACAGCCGTAACTTCACCGTGAGAGGCACAAGAGGTATGTACGCCGAAGAACGCAAGATTCTCTACTTTGACGATATGGAAGCAGATCATTCATTGGACGGAGAAATTAAAAGCAACGAAAAAGAAATGTTTGAAACCTATGACCATCCTCTCCACAAGGAATATGCAGCGTTGGGCGAAAAGGGCGGTCACGGCGGTATGGACTGGCTTCTTATCCGTGCCTTTGTTGAAAGTGTAAAGGCAGGAACAGATACCCCCATTGATGCATACGACACCGTTACATGGATGGCAATCGGCACAATTTCCGAAATATCAATCGCAAAGAACGGTGCTCCCGTGGAATTTCCCGACTTCACAAGAGGAAAGTGGATTGACCGTGAACCCATTGTTGAGGGCAAATACTGTCTTGACAAGGTTTGCGTTGATGAATCAGTGAAAATTTTCAATAATCTTCCCGTAAAAGAAGATACCCCTGCGGAATAATACCTAATACGACACAACAAAAAGCTGTTGCGTTAAACATTTTAAGTGGATAAATATTCAAAATTGTAGGGGCGATTCACGAATCGCCTGCGGGTCATTCTTGAATGACCCCTACATAAGGAATAATTATACATTCGTTTTGTTTAACGCAACAGTCTCTTATTATACCAAATTACTCACTCTGTGCCATAAGTGCCATATAAGCCATATTGGGCTGCTGAACATCAAGTCTGCCATACTGCACAACCACACCCACATCGCTTTTGATTTCCATTGAATACTGAACACCGATTCCGATTTCAAGACCGCCCAGAACTTCACTATCATCGCTTTTGAAGCAGCTAATACGCTTTGCAGGCACAGTATATGGAATATTTTCCACCGGGTCTCTGTCCTCAAAATACACGCTGATGAGAACGTGGGCATCCACATCGTTTGTGTTTAAAATCATAATACTTTCGTGACCCGTATAATCTGCATTGGGGTCAGGCTGAGGCGACGGACGGTATCCGTCAACAATATACCACTGTTTTTTTCCGCTCATAATAAATTTCCTTTCTGTGATTAATTAAATTTTTATTTTTTCGCCAGTTCCGAAACATAAATTTCAACGGCAATCCACTTGTCAAGCAAACCCGAACGCACCGAAACTGTATATTCCATACCCTTTTGTGTCATTTCTCTCAGATATTTCAGCCCGAATCTGCGGCTCTGCTCGGTGAGCTTTTTCACCACAAAGGGGTGCTTCCTTGGTTCAAAATACTCCGCAATTTTGTCTGCGGGAACTCTTTCGTCATTGAGCTGCTTCACCATAAGGAGCTCGCCCATTCTTGAAGATATGAGCGAGAGCACCGTTGAAGGATTCTCACCCGATGATTTCAAGGCATTCAGCTCCTCAAAAACAGTCTTGGTTCTGCCCTCGGCAATGTTGTCAATCATATCAAAAATCCGTGCATCCACCGATTTTGAAACAACCGCCTCAATATCCTCAATAGTTATTTTTGAGCGCTCACCCACAAAATTCAGCAATTTCTGATATTCGTTGTAAACATTTGACATGGACTGTCCGCAAAGAGCAACCATTTTTGAAAGGTCGCCGGCAAGAACCGTCTTCCCCTTTTCTTCAAAGCTCTTTTCAAGCCACAGCTCAATCTGCTTTGGCGAAAGGAGGTCAAACTTCACAATCTCGCCATTCTTTTTGAACACATCAAGATTTTTTTCCTTTTTCTTGTCAAATTCCTTCTCGGTGAAAATAACCGTCATATATTCGGGAATATCCGAAACAGCTTCGCAAATCTTGGTGAAATCCTTTGCTTTTGCATTACCAAAAATATTGGTGTTTGAAACAACAACCAACTTCTTTTCAGCCATAACCGGAACCGAAAGCAACGCCGATTCAATTTCATCCGCGGAAACTTTTTTTCCGTCCAGCTTGGTATAGTTAAACTCCTCAAAATCCTTGTCCACAAGCCGTGACTTAATTGCTCTTATTTTGTTTTCAAGCAAAAACTGCTCCTCACCAAAGAAAAAATACAACCTTCCGATTTTTCCCGATGCAATCTGCTTATCCAAATCCTTTGGTTCCATACCCAAAACTCCTTGTTATAATTGTAGTCGGTGAAACGCATTTGCGGTTTTTGTTTGCGATACATCGCAAACTCCTTTGAAAACCGTAGTTTTCAAAGACCGACACTATTGCAATCATGCGTGGCTTTCAAGCCAACAGCTTGAAAGTTGCGGAACATATTTCGCTTAAAACGGCATTCTGCCGTTTCCACGACAATGATTACCTTGAAAATCTGATGTCTTCAATTCTGTTTTTGCTGACCTCAAAGGTGATATTTCCATCCCTGTCTGTTCTGTAAACCCGAACATCCTCATCCTGAAGCAAATCAAGAATCTCATTATGGGGATGCCCATACCGATTTCCCTCGCCCACCGAAATTACTCCGTATGTGGGGTCTGCTGCAACCATAAATTCCTTTGTGGATGATGTTGTTGAGCCATGGTGGGCAACCTTCAGAACGTCACATTCAACATTATACTTTTCCATAATTTCCCTTTCGGCACGGGCTTCAATATCTCCCGTAAACATAAAAACTGTTTTTCCGTATTCCACCCTCAAAACAAGAGAGCTGTTGTTGTGGAAATTCTTTCCTGCATAACCGCCCCCTTTGGGATGCAAAACCCTTGCATCAAGTGCGTTTATGCCCGAATCAATAACATCGCCGTCAGCTACAAGACTCACCGCCGTTCCGCTCTTTTTTGCCTGCATTTCAAGCATGGCTCGGCTGTCATCCGAATCCTCATAATCGGGAATCACCAGTTTTTTCACCCTTCCGTCACGAACCAGTTCAAAAATACCGTCCATATGGTCGCTGTGATAATGGGAAACAACTGCCGTATCAACCGACTCAATTCCGCAGGAATCAAGAAAGGGTTCAAGGTGAGATTCATACGCCTCGCTCTCGCCGCCATCAATCAAAAGGGTTTTGCCGGAGGAATCGGTAATCAGACAGGAATCACCTTGCTCAACATCAATAAAGGTAACGGCAATTTCATCCGCCGTAATATTATCCCGGTTTTTGTTCTGTCGCAAAGGCTCCGACCCAAAATAGGAAACAACAAGGGCAACAATAACAATAATTCCGTATATAAAATTCCGTTTAAAGCCTTTTTGCATATTCTCCTCCATTCCAATTCTTTTGTAAATGTTGGGGCTTACATCAGGATTCTTCGCTGACGCTCAGAAGGACACCACAAAAGTTGCATTTTCCTATGATATATAAAAGGGCTGTGACCCTTGCCACAGCCCAAATTTTTTGTTTTATCAGAAAATACGTCTTCCGCCAACCAAACGGCGTGCATAATTTCCTGTGACGATGCTTTCGTATTTTACAACGTCGCCCGTCTGAGGTGCGTGAATCATCATTCCGTTGCCTGCATAAATGCCAACATGGTTAACATAGCCACTGCCGTTGGTGAAACCAACAATATCACCGGGCTGAAGATTATCCCTTGAAACCGGAGTTCCGTTTGACATCTGATCGTTTGCAACACGGTTGAGAGTTACGCCCATCTGCTTGTAAACATAATACACAAGTCCGCTGCAGTCAAAGTTGCCTGGGCCGGTTGCACCGTAAACATACGCCTTGCCCAAATGCTGTTTTGCAAGCTCAACAACAGCTTGTCCCTTTGAGGAAATCGAGCCGCTTCTGCTTGCCAGCTTTGTCTGAGACTGACCAAAATCAAGGTAAGTTGCCGAAACATATCCGATTGTTCCGTTGTAATTTACCTTTGCCCAACCCGAATTTGTTGTTTCCATAACACTAATTGTCTGTCCGTTTGGAATCTGGGCCAGAACCGAAGCATCTGTTGATGCCGACGCTCTGAGATTCAGCGTTGCGCTTGAAAGCTTCACAACAGCTTTTCTGGTTGAAGCCGCCGAGCTTGATGAGCTTGCTGTTTTTGTTGCCGATGATGAACCCGAACCGCCCATTCTGATGTAATCAGCGGAAACATAGCCCGATGTTCCGTTGTATGTAACCTTTGCCCAGCCTGAGCTCACATCGGTAACCGAGAGCTTTGCTCCGTTTGGAATCTGTGCCAGAACTGCAGCATCCCTTGATGCCGATGCTCTGAGATTCAGCGAATCGCTGGAAACCTCAACAACTGCTGTCTGCGGAGAACCTGAACCTCCAATTGTTACATAATCCGAAGAAACATATCCCGTAACTCCGTTTGAAGTAACTCTGACCCATCCGGGAATTCCCCAATGGATTGCAACGGAATCACCCTTTGACACCTGTCCGAGAACCTGACCGTTTGTGGAAGCATCTGCTCTGATGTTCAGAACCGATGCCGTAACTGTTCCGAATGATGTGACGGGCTCGGCAGCAGCCACGCCCGCAAAAGTCGATACGCTTATAGCCAATGCGGCAACTGCCGCAAAAAATTTCTTAAATCCTTTCAAAACTTTTACCTCCAAAATTCTTATGCCTTAATTCCCTTTCGTCGCTCCCTTCGGTTTAAATTCACACAAGGCAAACACCCTTTTGGGGAACCTTAATGTAAATACAGTATACAATAAAAAGGCCATTTTGTCAAGTTTTATAACAAAAACATTGCAGAAGTGTTACAATTATGTTACAAAACCTCTTTTTCCACAAAATGTTGTGTTTTCACAGGCTTTGAGGCACATGATTACAGCACACCGAGTTTAAAAATATGCCAAAACTTTTAAATTCAAATGTAAACTTTTTGTTAATAAGTAATCATATCAGATTTTTCGAGGAAATTTTACAGAAAAAGTTTATGTCAAAATGTGACAATTTATTTCTTTACATACCTTACACAAGAACAGGATGGCCTGATGCATTATGTGCATCAATCATTTCGTCACACATTGCAACAATATCATCAATGGAAAGAACCGCTGCAGTATGGGGGTCAACCATTGCCGCATGATAAACATGCTCACGTTTTTTGGTAACTGCCGCCTCAATTGTAACCATCTGAGGATTAACATTTGTCATGTTCATTGCCGCAAGCTGTGGTGGAAGAGCACCAACATAGGTGGGATGAATTCCGTTGCGGTCAACAAGGCAGGGAACTTCAACGCAGGCATCGTTAACAATATTGGTAATATAACCACGGTTGATAACATTTCCGCCGATTGAATAAGGAACATTTGTCACCATTGCTTCCATGATTCGTGATGCATATTCCTTACTTCTGACAGCGTGTTCAATATTGCGGCCACTGAGAATATCCTCCTTTTGCTTCTTCCAGTTTTCAATCTGGTCAAGGCTTGTCTGGAGATAATGGTCAATGAGAATGTTGTACTTCTCAATCAATTCGGGATAGTTGGGCTTAATAAAGAATGGATTGTACTCCGAATTATGATGACTTGATTCTGTGCAGTAATAGCCCAGTCTTCTGATATATTCAAAACGAACCATATCTCCGTGAATCTCGGAGGCATTGATTTCGGCAGTTTTTTTCTTTATCATGGGATAAAGGTCGTTTCCGTCCTTGTCCCGAACCTCAAGAACCCATGCCATATGGTTGATTCCTGCAATTTTGCTTGTTACGCCCTCGGGCATTTCCATATGCATATTTTTGTAAAGCCAGCTTATGCAGTCCTGCCAGCTGTGGCAAAGACCAACGGTTTTCATTCCTGTGTATCTCTGAAGGTATCCGCTTATCATCGCCATGGGATTTGTGTAGTTGAGGAACCACGCATCGGGGCAAACCTCTTCAACATCCTCGGCAATTTCTCTCAGAACAGGAATGGTACGGAGTGCACGGAATATACCGCCGATTCCCAGAGTGTCCGCAATGGTCTGATGCAGACCGTACTTCTTTGGAATTTCAAAGTCAATTTTGGTGCTGGCATAACCGCCCACAGCAATTGCATTAACAATAAAATCCGCACCTCTGAGGGCATCCTTGCGGTTTTCAACTCCCAGATATGCCTTCACAACAGCTCTGCCTTCATTTATTTTTTCATTCAGAGCATCAATAAGGATTTTAGACTCGCCAAGGCGTTCTTCATCAATATCATAAAGAGCAACCTCACATTCACGAAGCGCAGGGGTGAGCATAACGTCACCGATTACATTTTTTACAAAAGCGGTGCTACCCGCACCCACAAAAGTTATTTTTATCATTTCTTTTTCCTCCCGTTTTGGTTTTTTTCATAATATCACAAAAAAAACAAAAAAAACATTGCATAATGTAGCACAATTATGTTATAATGTGACCGAGGTGTATCATATGCATAAAGACTTTTTTGTAATAAATCAACATTACAACGACCTAAACCCATTGTCCTGCGGTTATCAGGAGTGCAAAAGCGGTCATAGCTTTGGCCCTTCATCAAGGAACAGCTACCTTATTCACTATGTCATTATGGGACACGGAACATTTACATCCCAGGGCAAAACCTATCAGGTAAAGGAGGGCGAAATCTTTCTTATTCGCCCCGGTGAGGTTACAACCTACACCGCCGACAAAAAGAACCCGTGGCATTACATATGGATTGGTTTTGACGGACTGCTGGCAAAAAAACTCGACAAGCTTATCATCCCCGTATTTCCGTACAGAGCCAACACCTTTTCGGAGCTTTTGAAATGTGACGAAAAGAACAATATGAAGGAAGCATTTCTTGCCTCAAAGCTCTTTGAAATCATGACCAGCATTTTTGACAGCGGAAGCATGAGCAAAAACTACGAGCGCATTGCCCACGACTATATTGTTGCAAATTATATGCAGCCCGGCATAAGCGTTGAGGACATTGCAAGCCGTCTTGGCATAAACCGCCAACACCTTTCACGTCTTTTCAAGGCGGAGTACAACATGACCATGCAGGAATTTCTTGTGCAGACCCGTCTTCAGTATGCGGCAATTTTTCTTCAGCGTGGGTGCAGTGTGAGTCAGGCGGCAAATCTGTGCGGATACGAAGACGTATTCAATTTTTCAAAAATGTTCAAAAAGAAATACGGAATATCCCCAAAAAACTGTAAACCGCAGCCGTAGGATTCAGATTTAATACAAAATATATACAAAACAAAGCCCGATGTACATTTTTTATAGTTAATATCAAGATTTTGTTACTTTACAATATCCGCAAAAAGCTGATAAAATAGAGTTATCAAGCTCAGGAAGATTTCAGAAAAGGATACTGAAAAATGAAGAAAATCTCATGGAATAACCTTAACAGCAAAATAAAGTTAATATCTCTGACCGCCATAGTGCTTATGCTTGTTCAGATGCTGATTCTGATTGTTGTTTCCGGCAACAGACAGACAGAACACTTCAACAGTCAGGCAAGCGAGGCATTCAGCAACGATATTGTTTCGCTGGACGAGACCCTTGAGCGTCTGAAGGAAACAGCCATCGCCTTTTCGCAGCAGCAGGATATTTATTATCTGTTTTTTGACAGCGAAGTGACGCGCACCGAGCTTCAGTCTTATGTAATTGCCACAAAATCCATTACGGGCAACAATCTTCATCTCATAAAAAACATATACATCTTCAACGAAAAAACAAAGGAAATATATTCCAACAATATGTCCGTATACAGCCTTGACAGCCTGTGCGACAGCCAGACAAAAAAGATTATATCCTCAGGTGCCGATTCCTACAAAAAACTTCAGCTCTTTGTTGACAAAGAACTGTTCTTCACAGATTCCGAGCCCGTTCTGAACGAACAGGTTCTCAGAATTTGTTACTTCCCCAGCAAGCTGGTTGACAGCTGTCTTATTCTGGATATAAGCATCACTGCACTCCTGGATACATTCAGCGAATACGGCAAGGATTTTTCGTCGGATATTTTTCTGACCAGCCGCAATTTAATCTCCCATGGCACGGGAACCCCCGAGCTTCAGACTGCCCTTGCCCACAACCTTGAACAAATCAGCGGTCAGAACTTTAATTATCCGGTTTTCCGCCGTCTGAACAACACAAACTACCTGATTCTCAAAAAGCTTTCGCAAAACGGGCCCTTTCATGTATACAGCCTGATTCCCGCAAACACCATTCCAAGGTACAACACCGAAACGCAAATGCTGTTTTCGGTGAATATGTGCTTGATAATTCTGTTTTGTCTGGCGATTGTGATGTTCTTCCTTTTCAAAAATTTCAATCAGGCAGCAAAGGAAAACGCAAACCTGAAGCTACTCCGCAAAGAGGATCAGATAACCAAACAATTTGCCCGCAAAAAGGAATGTCTTGTCCATTGCCTGATAAACCCCAACGAACAGGATTTTCTTGCGGCAACGGAATATATTCAATCCCTCCTTCATAAAAACGGGAACAAAAATACCCTTTCAGCAAAAGACCTTGATGTTTCGCTTCTGCGTATTGAAATTGACAATTACAAGAGCTTCAGCGAAGCCCACACAACTCAGGATGCACAGCTTTACAAATACGGCATCCTCAACATATGCGAAGAAATTCTGAATACCCACACAAAGGCAATTCTCATTTACGAAAATAACGAAGAGGCAGTTTTTCTGATTATGGACGGCAAAAACCCCATGGAAAACTGTCGTAAGGCAGTTGAGGAATGTCGCACAGCGGTGAAGGAATACATCGACACCGACTTTTTTGCCTTTATGAGCGTATGCGGCAAGCTGACCGACATGCCAACTCTCAACAAGCAGACAATTGCCATGTCGGAATATGTGTTTATGCTTGATGAGCCGGATTTCCTGACAACCGAATACATCAAGCCCGAACCTGAGGTATCCTCACGTGAAGCAATGGATTTGCTGGAAGGAATCTTCAATGCACCAGACGAAAAAACCCGTGACGAAGAATTCAACACATTTTTTGAAGCTCTGAACGGTATGCGGCCTGAAGAAGCCAAAAACATCCTCTGGATATTTATGTTCCGTCTTCACAACATGGGAAAACGAAACCTTGAAGAAATGGACAGCATCGAGACTCTTGTTGCCAGATTCAACGAAATCAAGAAACTTTCCGAAATGTACGAATTCTTCACCGATTTCTGCAGCACTGTATTCCTGCCATTCAACAAAGAACACATCTCTGCTCAGGACAATACTGTTCTGACAGTTCAGGCAATAATCGAAAGAGACTACCGCCTGCCCGATTTCTGCGGCGACCATATTGCCGACGAAATGAACAGCTCAAAGGTATACCTTTCACGAAAATATAAAAATCTCACGGGAAATTCAATCTCGGAAGAAATTCTGAACAGACGTATGACCGCCTTTGCCCACGAACTGCTCACAACCAAAAAGAGCATAAAAACCATAATTTCAGACATCGGCGGAGCAAACTACAATTATTATATGGCGTTATTCAAAAAACGCTTTGGAATGACACCAACCGAATACCGCAAGAATCATACAATTGATTCCGAAACCACCGACCTTAATTAACAATTAATAATTTATATTAACAACACCTCAGGAGGGAAAAAAATGATTGAACACAAACTGGCCGTGGCACAGCGTGACTGGGACAAGGTTATTGACATTGAAGACAGACGTGAAATGTTCTGGAGTGATTATCTCATTGATAATGCCAGAACAACAGCAAGACTAACCGTAAACAAGCCCACAAAGCTGGAACCGCCAATAACCATGGATGCCCCATGGGACGGCAACTCCATTTCCTATCCGCAAATCCTCTTTGTTGACGGCGAATACCGTATGTACTACCTCACCGGAATACACGACGGCAATAATCCCATCACAGGAAGTGCTGACACCGTAATCTGTTTGCTCACAAGCAAGGACGGAATTGAATGGTCAAGACCGAACCTTGGCGTTTTTGAATGGAAGGGTTCAAAGGAAAATAACATCGTTATGCAGGAAATTGACGACCTTGTTCTTGACAACTTCTTTATCCTTCGTGACGAAAATCCCAACTGTCCTTCTGACGAAAAATACAAGGCGCTGACAATGGTTGAAAACCACAGCAAGCCCTTCCCCGCCGAACGTGAGCTGTGGTGCTGGACAAGTCCCGACGGCTTTCACTTCAAAAAGGGCTGGATGATGACCGACGGCTCTGTTCCAAACGGTGGAATATTTGACTCAATGAACATTGCCTACTGGGACGAGAAAAAGGGAAAATATGTTTCCTATGTCCGTGGTCTCCACGATGCCCCCGGCAGAGGTACGGCAGACGGACTTCGTGACATCCGCTATATGGAATCGGACGACTTCAAAAACTGGTCAAACCCCGTTATCCTCAATTACGGCAACAGCGATGACTACGAGCTTTACACAAATAACATTCAAAAGTATTACCGTGCACCACATATTCTCACAGGATTTCCCACACGCTACACCGAAAGACACTGGTGGACACGGAACAACGACTTCATGGGCGAAGAAAATGTTGCTCTCCGCAAAGAAGCCGTTGAAACATCAAAGCTCCCAAGACTTGGCTTTGTTCAGACAGACGGCTTATTTATGTCATCCCATGACGGCATCAACTGGGACAGATTTGACGAAGCAATGTTCACAGCAGATGCCGAAAACGCTTATAACTGGGTATACGGCGACGGCTATCCTGCTTACGGAATGATTGAAACTCCAAGACCGTATCCTCACACAACCAACGAAATTTCAATGTATGTGATGGAAGGCCATCAGAGAGTCAAGCCCAACCGTATATACCGATACGTTATCCGTCTTGACGGCTTTGCATCATACAGAGCCGATTACGAGCAAAAGGTGGTTTGCACAAAGCCCCTGATGTTTGAGGGCGACACCTTGACCCTCAACTTCAAAACTTCCGCAAGAGGCTACATATTTGTGCGTGTTCTTGATTACTACGGCAAGCCCTTTGAAGGCTTCCAGAGCTATGAAATATTTGGCGATGCCTATGACCGCCCTGTATTATTCGACAGCGGTGCAGAGCTTTCAAAGCTCAAGGGCAAGCCCATCCGCCTTGAGTTCGTAATGAGCGATGCGGATATTTATTCAATGAAGTTTGAATAAGGTATGTAAAAGAGGACTGACCCGTATTGGGTCAGTCCTCACAGACTGTCGAAAAACTTCATTTTGTCATTCTGAGGAGCGAAGCGATTCGAAGAATCTTACGATTTTACGTAGTTTTAAGACCCTTCGACTACGCTCAGGGTGACAGCGTGTCGACTTTATCGACACGCTGAGAGGACTGACCCGTATTGGGTCAGTCCTCAAACATTTCAGGTTCTTTTGTAAATGTTGGGGGTTTCGACTACGCTCAACATGACCTTGTCACAAGCAGAGTGCTGTCATTCTGAGCATAGCGAAGAATCTTTCCAAATTATTTACCCCAACATTTGTTAAAGAACCTTTTTACAGCTCAACATCAATTGCTTTTTTCTTTTCTGCCGATTCAAAAGCCGCTTCCATAACCTTCATAACACGCATTGCCTGCTCGGCTGTGATTGTCAGGGGAGCTTTTCCCTCAATTGCCGCTGTCAGCTGGTCATAGCTCTTGCTGAGACTGTCGGTAATACCCTGCGGCATGGATAACTCAATTGTCTCGGTGGATTCGGGATTTCTGGGAGCCATGGTCTTTGTGGGGCCTGCGGCTGTCATAACAACCTCTTCCTCCCACACATCGTCCGAATCGGTTCTGCGGATAATTTTACCGTTACATTCCCAATCCTCAATAACCATTGTTCCACGCTCGCCCGAAACATACCATCTGGGATGAGTAATATAATTGTTGGTTGAAACCTCAACAATCGCCGAGAGTCCGTCCTCAAAGGTCATGTGCAGATGGAAGTTGTCGTCCACCTCGGGGTACTGAACACTCAGCATCTTGCAGTAAATCTGAGTAATTTTCTGAGGAAGCATATAAAGAAGCTGGTCAATGAGGTGAACACCCCAGTCAAGCATCATTCCGCCACCCAGCCGCTTTACTGTACGCCAGCCCGCAGGAACTCCCCTCGAACCCTCAACACGTGACTCAATGACATATACATTGCCCAAAATTCCGCTTTCAACCTTTTCACGCATAAGCAAGAAGTCACGGTTCACACGGCGGTTCTGATTGATTGTGAACAGCTTTCCGCAACGCTTTGCAACCGCCATAACCTCTTCAAGCTCCTGAGAGTTCAAGGTAACAGGCTTTTCGCAAATTACGTGCTTTCCTGCCTCCAATGCTGCAATACAGTTTTCCATATGTGCCTCGTTGGTTGTTGCAACAAGAACAATGTCAATTTCGGGGTCGGCAAGCAATTCCTCCCGTGAGGGATATGCCACAAGACCGTATTCCTTTGCCGCCTCCATTCTTTTTGAATTCAAATCAAAAACGCCTTTAACCTCAACATTGTCCACATATCCCGGAAGCTTTGGGTCATGGAAATTGTTGGAGATAATTCTGAAGTGCGACGATGCCATGCTTCCAAAACCGATAATACCTAACTTATACATTTTCATTATGCCCACCACATTTCTCCTGCTGTTTCATAAATTATTGTGTCTTTAAGCAGAGCAATTGCCTTTTCAAGACCCTCTTTTGGTGACATAAGTCCATCCTCATGCTCAATTGAAATTGCACCGTCATAGCCCACAGCCTTGAGAGTTGAAATAATATTGTTCCAAACTTCTTTGCCGTGACCGTAGCCAACTGTTCTGAACACCCATGAACGGTTGAGAATATCGCCGTATTCCTGAGTGTCAAGAACACCGATTTTTGATGTGTTTGCGTCATCAATCTTTGTATCCTTTGCATGGAAATGATAAATTGCATCACCGCCAAGCATCTTTATGGCTTCACAGGGGTCAATTCCCTGCCAGAAAAGGTGACTTGGGTCAACGTTTGCACCAATAATATCACCAACAGCCGCTCTCAGCTTCAAAAGTGTTGCGGGGTTATAAACGCAGAATCCCGGATGCATTTCAAAGGCAATTTTCTTTATGCCCATTTCCTGAGCCAGCTTTGCTGTCTCTTTCCAGTACGGAATAATAACCTTGTTCCATTGCCAGTCAAGAATATCAAGATATTCAGGCGGCCATGCGCAGGTAACCCAGTTGGGGTTTTGTGAATTTTCACAATCGCCGGGGCAGCCTGAAAATCCGATGATTGTATCAACGCCCAGAAGCGCCGCAACCTTCATTGCATCAACAAAATCATTGTGGAACTGAGCCGCAATTTCCTTATTTGGATGAACAGCATTACCATGGCAGGCAATTGCCGAAATTTTTATATTGTATTTTTCGAGAAGACCTTTGAGCCAAGCTACCTTTTCAGGATTATCAATATAGTCCTTTGGGTCAAGGTGAGCCTTGCCGGGGTAGCCTCCTGCACCGATTTCAATACTGTCAACACCAAGCTCGCTGAGATATTTGAGAGCCTCCTCCATTCCCATTTGATTCAAAACTGGTGACATAACTGAGAGTTCCATAAAACTTTTCTCCTTTCAAAACAATTCGTTTAATTATTTTAAACAGTTTTAAACTACAGAGAGATAGGAAAAATCGTTTGGAACACACAAACCGAACCCAAACCCACGGCTTTGGGGCACCCGAAGGCGTACTTGTGTACGTCGAGTGGTGAAGTTTGTGCGTTCCGGGCAATTTTAACATCTCTCTGATTATTCCTCGACGGGAGCGCTCCAAGGCGCACCCATTTCAATATTTTTCTTTATGGGGCAAGCCCATCTTACGGCATTGCGGATAATCTTCTGAACATTCTCGTTGTGGAAAATGGGGTTTGTTTCATGTCCGGGCTGGAAATAGAAAACCTTTCCGTTTCCTCTTGTCCATGTGCAGCCCGACCTGAACACTTCGCCGCCCTTGAACCAGCCGATGAAAATAACATCGTCAGGCTTTGCAATATCAAAGGGTTCTCCGTACATTTCTTCATTTTCAATTACAAAGCTTTCGTCAACACCCTCTGCAATGGGATGATTGGGCATAATTGTCCAGATTCTTTCACGCTCATCGTTGCGCCATTTGAGGGTACAGCTTGTTCCCATAACCTTTTTGAATATTTTTGAAAAATGCGCCGAATGGAGTGCAATAAGCCCCATACCGCCCACAACATATTTGTGGATTCTTTCAACAATCTCGTCAGGAACTTCATTGTGTCCTGCATGACCCCACCAGATGAGAACATCTGTTTCCGCAAGAACTTCTTCTGTAAGACCGCATTCCTCATCATCAAGGGTAGCTGTTCTCACTTCAATATCGTCTGCTCTCAGAAAGTCCGCAATACAGTTGTGCATACCGTTGGGATAAAGCTCCGCAACTTCGGGCTTTTTCTTTTCGTGAATAAATTCATTCCATACCAATACTTTCATTTTGTATTCTTCCTCTCTGTATTAATACTTAAGTAGTGAGATGAACAATTTTTTACAGCTTCACTTCATTACCTGTTTCGGCTGACTTATACATAGCCTCCAGAATCTTTATCATATTAACACCCTGAATGGGAGTGAAGTCAGGTTCAACACCGTTTCGGAGAACATCTGTAAAGTGTTTGATATTTTCGCCGTGTATACCGGGAACATCTGTAACCTTTGGAATAATATCTTCAAGGGTTCCGTCACTCTCGGTAAAGATTTTAACATTATCATCCTTAAACTTCACACCGGCTTTTGTTCCTCTGAGCTCAACAAACATATTTTCTTGTTCAACATTTGACGCCCATGAGAATTCAATCTGGAGGCAAGCACCGTTGTCAAATTTAATGAAGCCCATTGCAAGGTCTTCAACGTCAAAAATTCCGCCTACGTTCTTTTCGCCAAAATCCGAGTTTACAGAGTCCGAAACATCACTATCTGTAAACTTTGCGTATGTACACCCCGAAACCGCAACAGGAGTGGGGTTGCCCATGAGCCAGATTGAAAGGTCAATCATATGTACACCAAGGTCAATGAGCGGGCCACCGCCGGACTGTTCCTTTGTGGTGAACCAACCGCCCTTGCCGGGAATACCTCTTCTTCTCTGCCATCCGCAACGTCCGCAGTAGATTTCGCCCATCTTGCCATCTTCAATAAACTTCTTCAAGTATTTTGCAGTATTGCGGTAACGGTTGTTTCTCATAACCATGAGCTTTTTGCCCGATTTTTCAGCCGCATCCATCATTCTCTGAGCTTCTGCCGTCGAAACTGCATCGGGCTTTTCACAAAATACGTTTATACCGCTTTCAAGCGCTTCAACAGCAATGATTGAGTGGAGATAGTTTGGAGTGCAAATATCAATAAAATCCAGCCCCTCAACCTTCAAAAGCTCTTTATAATCTGTGAATGATGCCACATCGGGCATTTCGAATTTTTCCTTAAATGTTTCAATTTTTTCCGGAACAATATCGCAAATTGCCGCAATTTCAATATTATCTATTTTCTGGTAGCCGGGCATATGCATTCCGCGGCAAATACCTCCCAAACCAATAAGACCAACCTTTAATTTTTTACTCATAATCTTATCCTCCATAAAAAAAGAATTTTTTTCATTATCAGTATAGCATAATTAATAATTCTATGATATAATATATTTAATCAAAAATATCAATTTTTTACGATTGGGGTTGATTTGATGTATAACATACCCGAAGGGCCGTTTATTGTAAACGGAATAAAAAGCTGGATTCACTGCGTAAAATGTAACGGTCAGAAAAGCAACTCTCAAATTCCCGACAAATACCACTATCACGACTATATAGAGCTTCTTTATGCCTTTGACACCGATGCTGTTGTGTGGTCGGGCGGCGAAAAGAACTACTTCCGCACGGGGGATTTGATTATTATCAACTCGGAAGAACCCCACACCTTCACATATAACCGTGAATCACATTATGTCTGCATAAAATTTCTTCCCCACATACTTTATGCCGACGAAAATTCGCTTTTTGAATTCAGGTTTGTTGTGCCCTTTCTTCTTGAAAACTCACGTCAGAAGATTTTTCGGAGCAATGAGCTGCAAAACATAGATGTAAAGGGACTTATTTCCGAAATAATGACCGAATGGGATTCCAAGGAAGCCGCTTTTGAGCTTGTTATACGTGCAAATATACTGAAACTTTTTACGGGAATCTTCCGTTACTGGCATCAGTGCAATATTCTGCCGGAAACTGCGCAAATTACCGATACCCTGAAAACTGCTCTGCAATACGTTGACGAAAACTTCATCACAGCCACCGAAGCCGAGGTTGCAGCAATCTGCAATATGAGCTACAACCATTTTTCCTTCCTTTTTAAAAAGGCAATGGGAAAGAGCTTTGTTGAATACATAACTTTTTTACGGCTCCGTGAAGCCGAAAAGCTGCTCCTTTCCTCCGACAAAAGCATAACCGATATTGCATGGCGTTCGGGCTTTTCAACCTCAAGCTACTTCATTTCAAAATTCAAGAAATATAAAGGGATGACTCCACGTCAATTCCGTGAAAAAACACGGAATATGGTGTTGTAATTCAAAGACCCGAAAGGGTATTTTACCACCCTAACATTTGAACCAAAACCTGAAAAAAAGACTTGCCCATCGACAAGTCTTTTTTCAGGGAAATCAGAACAATATAAATGCATTCTTTTTTAGAGAAGAGTGAAAAGAGAAAAGTGAAGAGTTAAGAGTACAAAAAGAAACGACAACTTTCTGTCAAAAATTGTCGTTTCTTTTTGGTAAAGCAGAACAATATAGATGCAAAAATTTTTTAGTGATATTCCAACTTCGTTAGAGTGATATTTTTGTTAAAACAAAAGTGATATTGAAACCTTCGGTTTCAGTGATATTATATTTGCCATTAAACTGTGCGAAGCACAATATCACTCGGCGTAAGCCGAATATAACTGCGCAGCAATATAACTTGCCGCAGGCAAATATAACTGAAAAAACGACTTGTCGAAACAAGTCGTTTTTTCTGGCTTTCACGTACAAAATAGATGCAACTCATGAAATAAGTTCAAACAATACATTAGGGGTTTCTTCATGTACATCATCAAAAATTTCAAGCATAGTTTTACAATATTCCCTTAAATCATCAGGCAATGAAAAAAAACCATATATATTAACCTTAAAGTTTCCTCTTTGATTAAAAAGTCCCTGCAAGCAATCCCATAGCGCATCCCAATTTTCACCATAATATTCAGGCAAGCCAAATTTTGTTTTCAATATCAAATGTATTTCCCCTAAATATTTGCAACCTGTAAAATCTAATATAATTGGATTTTCTTTTATTGGTTTAAATGCATACCGTTTTATGTGTTCTTCGTAATTCATAGAATCCCTCCTTATTCAATTTCGACAAAAGTATGATAATGGTCATAAGTTACAAAAATCAATCCGTCATTTGAAAACAATATTCTCTCTGTTCCCCTATAACCTACCTCGTAATTTATATCTGCTTCGTACCATATTCTGCCTGGAGCAGATGGTAAATGTCCATCTCTATTTTCATAAAACCCCTTAAAAAGCATTTTATTTGGTGCAACTCTTGATAAATTTCCCAAATATGACTTATACCCAAGTTGCTCAGCAACTTCTTTTGATATGTAATAACTTGGTAGTTTTCCATAGAGTTTCAAATGTAAGTCTGCTCCCTCTATTCCATCATTTGTTGCAGTTCCAGCAAGCAAAACTCTAAGTCTTTCAATTTCACATCTACAATTTGGATGGAGCGGTGGTTCGGGATATACAAATTCATTTATTTCGTATATTTTACCATGATTCTTACGACAATTCAAGCAAATTTTAAAATCAAGAATCGCCTTCCACATTTTCCATTTTGAACTATATCTCATTTTTTCACCTCCATTCTTGCCTAAAATATTTATCATTATAAATTATAGCATATATTTTTAATCTTGTCAATGGTTTTTGATAAATATTTTATGCTTGATTTTTTATTCAATAAATGATATAATCATATAAGAGGTGATTTACTAATGAATGATACAGTCAAAGAACGTTTACGCAGTTTAAGAGAAGAACAAAATATTTCGCAAGAAAAACTTGCTGCCGAGCTGGGAGTTACCAGAATGACAATTGCAGGATATGAGCTTGGAAAACGCCCCCCTGACAGCATATTTATATCCAAGGCTTGTCAATTTTTCAACTGTACTCCAGATTATATTTTTGGAATCAGTCCTTTCAAAAACAATGAACATTATACCCAATGGATTACTTCATCAAATACGCTTGAATTAGGACTCAACATGTTGCCTGAAAAATATAAAAACGAGTTGATTTCAGCAATAAATTGGTTGCTGCAAGATAACTTTGCAGTAAATCAACTTACTTCTGATAAAAATTATATGATTGATAAATTTATAAACATAATTATAGAGTTCACTGACCTTTTTCGCACCTTTTCAGATACCGTAAATAATTCTGATTTAGAACAAGGTATCGAGGAAAATGATGTATTTAAATTTTATAAAAAAATGGAAGCAAGCAAAAAGGAACTCATCAATATCATTGATAACTCCTCCTCCGATTTGTTTGGTTTCTTAATCCGCCATTCCTCTTCGGAAGTTCTTAAAAATGAAAACAGAGACTAATTTTCACAAAAATAAAAGCAATTAGTTTTTAAAAATTGTTTGCTTTTATTTTTTTGTCTATTTCGTAATTTTATGATACAATAGAAACCATTTTAACTTTAAAGGAGGTTTCTATTATGAAACGATATTACACACAAGAAAAACGAGATGGTGTAGTCAGTATGCACTTAAACGGAGAAAGCATTATGTCAATTCATCAATCAACCGGAATTGCGAGAAGTACCATTTATAATTGGATTAACAGTCGCAATTCTGATGATAGCAGTAACAAGCCGTTAAACAAAGGCGACTATAACAAACTTAAAATGCATTGTGAAAAGCTTGAGAACATAATTCAAATTCTCAAAACCTGCGGCTGCACTGTTGATGCGCCACTTCATCAGAGGTATGAAATCATTAAAGAGTTTTCATCGGTGTACAGCATAACCACATTATGCGAGGCATTGAGTGTGGCAAAAGGAAGTTACTACAATCACATTCTACGAAACAAAAATGACAACACATTAGCCGCACAGAGGATTAAAGAATTAACCCCCATTGTAGAGGAAATTTATAACGAAAGTAAGCAAACCTTTGGTTCTGGCAAAGTCGCTGCAATAATGAATGACAGAGGCTATAAAACAACAGAGAAAACTGTCGCCAAAATAATGCACGAAAATGGTTGGTTTAGTATTAAATCAAGTTCCAAAACTATATATCTTCAAAACCAAGAGCGCAGACAGAACATTCTGAATCAGCAATTCAATCCTCAAGCACCTAACGAAGTTTGGGTTAGTGATGTTACATATTTCAAGTTAAAGGATAAAACATATTATATTTGTGTTATAATAGACCTATATGCAAGGAAAATAATTTCGCTTACTGTATCAAAACGAAATTCCACATGGTTGACGAAAACAAGTTTAATTAACGCATACGAAGAAAGAAAACCGGATCCTTCAAAACTGTTATTTCATAGTGACCAAGGAAAAAATTATACAGCAAAAGCTTTCAGAACTTCTCTCCTTTCATTCGGTATTCAACAATCATTTTCAAGGAGAGGCGTTCCCTACGACAATTCCGTCTGTGAATCGTTTTTCAAAACTTTAAAACAAGAAGAATTATATAGGACAAATTATAAATCTGAAGAGCATTTACGGAAGGCTTTGTCCGATTATGTAGTGTTCTATAATGACAAGAGACCGCACACTTTTTTGAGGTATCATACACCAAATAAAGCAGAGGCTGATTTTTATCACTATTTAAGACAAAAAGAAAAAGTTTCAATCGAACAAGAGTAGTTCGTTAGAAACTTTTTTCACAATCCAATTCAATTTTTAACCTAAAATGGTTTTAGTGTAGCATT
>JAFSDN010000083.1 GCA_017436245.1 Clostridia bacterium | reverse complement strand
TTACAAGCTTAATTCAGTCGAAGGGCTTTTAGGGCACGAAATACTTTTTGAAATCGGCAAAAAACGTGGTTGTCTGATTTCGGGTGGAGACGTTGACTACGACAGGGTTTCAAGAATATTGCTCGACGAGTTTCGTGCGTGCAAGCTGGGAAAAATTCCTCTTGAAACACCGGCTGACATTGCAGAAACAAACGAATAAATCAAAAGGCAGGAGTAACATCCTGCCTGATACATATAAGGGTGAAAATTATGGAAGAAAGACAGCGCGTAAGCGAAATGTGGAATATTGAGCACGAAAAAAACGCAGAGGGATACAAACTGATTGCAGGTGTTGACGAGGCAGGCAGAGGCCCGCTTGCAGGTCCGGTTTGTGTTGCGTCAGTAATCTTGCCAGACAACGCATATCTTGAAAAAATCAACGATTCAAAAAAGCTGTCAGACAAGGTTAAGGATAAGCTTTTTGACGAAATCAAGGAAATTGCAATCGCTTACAGCATTGTGCTTGTTTCTCACGAGGAGATCGACAAACTCAATATTCTGGAGGCTACATTCAAGGGAATGTGCGATGCTGTGAACACTCTTTCGGTTAAGCCCGACTATGTACTCATTGACGGCAACCGCATAAAGGGAATGGATATTCCCCACGAATGTGTTGTAAAAGGCGACAGCAAAAGCATCTCCATCGCGGCGGCTTCAATCCTTGCGAAGGTTACCCGTGACAGATATATGATGGAGCTTGATGAAAAATATCCTGAATACAACTTTAAAAAACACAAGGGATATCCCACGAAGGACCATTACGAAGCGCTGAAAAAACACGGCGCATCTGAAGTTCACAGAAAGTCATTTAATTTGAAGCTTGGAGAATAGGTATGGAAAAATACAACAAAGTGCTTGGAAACTGCGGTGAAGATGCTGCAGTAAAATACCTTAGAAAAAATAAATACATTGTCACGGAACGCAATTTCAACGTCCGCGGCGGAGAAATTGACATAATAGCCAAAAAGGGCGGTTATGTCATTTTTGTTGAGGTGAAAACCCGCACAAGTGACGATTACGGCGGTGGTGCCGAGGCAGTCACATACACAAAACAACAACGAATCATCAAAGCAGCTCAGGTTTACCTTATGAAAGCAGGGGATGTGCCCGCAAGGTTTGACGTCGTGGTTGTAACAGGAAAAATGAATGGTGAAAAGTTCAGTCTTGAAAATATAGAGCATATTGAAAATGCGTTTTGAATAATACGGAGGTTTTTATGTACGCAGACGCACATTGTGACACTCTTACAAAGGCTTATGACAACGGTTTTTCGCTTTATGAAAATCCGTGTCAGCTTGATTTCTGTAGATTAAAAGAGCAGGGATGTTCACTGCAGTTTATGGCGGTGTGGATTGAGCCAAAATATGAACCATCTGGTGCTTTTAAGCGGTGTAATGATGTGTTGGATTTTTATTATTCTCAAATTTCGGACGACATCAACACCGTTTTAACGTGCAATGGTATTTCGGACGACAAGCTGAACGTCTTGCTTTCCGTAGAGGGTGGCAGTGCTCTTGAGGGGAAAATTGATAATCTTTACAGATTATACGAAAAAGGTGTGCGTGCAATCACCCTGACTTGGAATGGAGACAACTGCATCGGTGGGGGAATTGATGCCAACAACAAAGGGCTTACCGACTTCGGAAAAGAAGTAGTGAAAGAAATGAACAGGCTTGGAATGATTGTTGATGTTTCGCATCTTTCCGAGCGGGGATTTTGGGAAGTGGCCGAACTTTGCGACCAATTTATTGCATCCCACTCAAACTGTAGGGCTCTTTGCAACCACAGGCGAAACCTGGCAGACGAGCAGATTAAGTGCATCGCGGAGCACAACGGATTTATCGGATTGAATTTTTATTCGGATTTTTTGAATGAAAAAAAATCAACTGTAAATGATATAATAAGACACGCAGAACACATTGCAAGCTTGGGCGGAGAGCACGTTTTGGGATTCGGCAGCGACTTTGACGGAATGGATAAACTGCCTGACGGAATTGCCGGTGTGGAAAATATGGCAGAAATAGTATGCGAATTTTTCAAAAATGACCTACTTTACACCAATTTATACAGAAATATTACACAAATTTTGAAAAATTAACAAACAAATGTTGCATTTTTGTAAATTTTGGTATATTATATAATAAGTAAAATGACATTAAGGAGTTTTTGAAATGGAATTATCTAGAAAGGCAGTTAAAATCAGCGCTTCGCCAACATTGGCAATAGATGCAAAATTCAAGGCTATGAAAGCCGACGGAATAGATGTTGTCGGTTTCGGTTGCGGTGAGCCTGACTTTGATACACCTGAAAATATAAACATCGCTGCAATCGCAGCAATAAACGAGGGGCAGACAAAATATACTCCCGCTTCGGGAACACTTGCTCTTAAAAAAGCAATTTGCGAAAAGCTGAAAAGAGATAACGGTCTTGACTACGGCACAGACTGCATAGTAGTTTCAAATGGTGCAAAGCACTCTCTTATAAACACATTCAACGCGGTTTTAAACCCGGGTGACGAGGTTATAGTTCCTGCTCCGTATTGGGTAAGTTATACTGAAATGGTGAAAATGGCAGACGGTGTTCCGGTTGTTATCGAAACCAGAGAAGAAGACGATTTCAAATTCACTGCCAAGCAGTTGAAAGATGCCATTACATCAAAAACAAAAGCTCTTATACTCAACAGCCCAAGCAACCCTACCGGAATGGTTTACAGCGAGGCTGAGCTTCGTGCAATTGCTGAGGTTATTGTTGACCATGACATATTCGTAGTGGCTGACGAAATATATGAAAAGTTGATTTATGACGGCAAAAAGCATGTGAGCATTGCTTCATTCAACGAGGAAATTAAAAAACGTACAATTATTATAAACGGTGTTTCAAAAAGCTACGCTATGACAGGATGGAGAATCGGTTTTACTGCCGCTGTTCCCGAAATCACAAAAGTGATGGCTAACATGCAGAGCCACGCAGCTTCAAACCCAAGCTCTATTTCACAGGCTGCAGCTTTGGAAGCCTACAACGGCACTCAGGACACTGTTGAGGAAATGAGAAAAGTCTTTGAAGAAAGACGCAACTATATGGTTGAAAGAATCAACAGCATCGAGGGAGTTTCCTGCAGAAAGCCTGAGGGTGCGTTCTATGTTATGATGAACATAAAGGACATTCTCGGAAAAGAATTCCACGGCAGAATGATAAACACATCTGACGATTTTTGCGAGCTTTTGCTTGAAAAAAGCCTGGTTGCACTCGTTCCGGGTTCCGGATTCGGTGCGGAGGGATTTGTAAGATGGTCTTACGCGACAAGTATGGAAAACATAAAAAAAGGTCTTGACAGACTTGAAGAATTTTTGAAATAATTTATGCTTACGGCTGTGACAAAATAATTGTCACAGCCGTTTCTTATTTACAGAATTTTCTTTTCTTTTTCTACATCTGTTTGCAATCTTTCTACAATTCTGCTGAGTTGGGCTAGTTGTATCTTTAACTTTTGAATTTCGTTATACAAAATTTCGCCTCCGGCTTCTGACGGAGCAGGCATCTGGGGTTTTTCGGCAACCACAAAAAAGTTATTGACGCCGTATGTCCGCACAGTGCCGTTTATTATACTTCCAAAGCAAGCTTCTGCCTTAAGGCATGGTTCGGACGAAGTATAGCGAAGCCTGAATCTTGACGGTTTGGAAAATCCGCCCGGCAACAGAATTGTAGGGGCATTGTCAGCTTTGCTTTTTATATATATTTTATTGTCTGCAACGCCCTCCCACATTATAATTTCCTTATTCTGATACATCATCATCGGATTTGCACCGATTCCGACCATTTTTGTTTCACCCTCAAAATATTCCATCA
>JAFSDN010000082.1 GCA_017436245.1 Clostridia bacterium | reverse complement strand
CTCTGCAGTCTGTGCGGCAGCAGTGCCTGAAAGGCAAATTGCTGCTGTCAGTATTATATTGTACAATAATTTCATAACTTCAGTTTTTTGGTTAGAATACATAAATCAGATTAAGGGCAGCCTTTGTAGGGCCAACGTAATTGTCTTTGCCGTCCGGCAGTTTGTCGCCACAATCTTCACACTCATATTTCTCCCAGTCTATGTGGGCATAGCCCAAACCCAGGTTCAAGCCAAGATTCCAGTGTTTGCCAAGAATCCATTGGTAACCCCAACTTACACCGCCGCCGTAGAAGTTGCCTTTATAACGGTACTTGCCAAGATCTTTGAGTGGAGAAAACGGCAGGTCAATGCCGGTAGTCTTGAATACACCTCCCAGCAAGTGCACACCAAAAAAATGTCCGTTGAATTTGTCACACAACCAGTAGCGGAGTTCTGGAGAAATCATGCCCAGTTTGAGCATTTTGTCTCCCACACCGTTTTCTGTTGTCTTATAACTCCAGGGATTGTAATAGAGAGGGACATCAAGTGTCCATTTCTGACTTATGCCTACTTCCAGACCAATGTTGGGGATGAGCAGCGCATCCATAGGCACATTAGTTTTCAATGCTACTTGTCCGAACAGACATGTAGAGGCAAATAAACCGATTGCCATCAATAAGATTCTTCTTAATACCATAATTTTTCACTCCTTTTTTTTAAATGTTTTGTCTTTCTGTTCTCAGGTTTTCATGTGTTGCAAAAATACCTTATAGCAATTCCGCTTCCGATTGGTGATTTTATCTTTATTCGTAGGCAATTTTTCCAAATAACCTTTTTGTTAAAAAATGATGAATTTTCCGTCTGAAAACGTCCATTCCAAACCCTCGGATGTTATATGATCAGGGGAGTGTCCAACCCCGCAGACTCCCTCTTTTTCCAAAGTGAATAATATACCTACCTACTTGATAATGAGGGGTATATCATTCATAGAACAGTGGTGTTTTCATCTTTATTATGTATTTCGTTCAAAAGCGGGGCAAAACGTTCATAAAAAATTTTGAGCATTGAATTAAATACATACCTTTGCACCGGGTTCAAGTGGAAAATAATTCAAAATAGGGTAACTTTTAAAAATTTGAGCAAATGAAAACAAGACTTCTCTTTTTGGCTGTATCAGTAGTAATGGCACTCACCTCGTGTTCTGCTGAATTAATTGACCCTGCAGACAGCCAGGTGACAAAAAGTGTCCTTGAAACAGAATACAATGCCCTTAAGGTTGAATCTGTTCTTCCCGATATAGCATCGCTTCCTGTAATGAGCATGAGTGAGGCCGAGAACCTGTTGGTTTCTCTCCGTACACACAAGAATGCTAAAGAGGAGTTCTCTGCAAACATCCACGATGAAGGTGAGGCCCACAAATGGGAACTCAACATGAAGCAGACAATTGATGGAAAATACGCTTTCTCAATACAATTGAGCATTACCTCTTACGACGACGGATCCCTGTTCTATGACGGTTATAGTGCAAATTGTTCCCTCTCCAAAATTTTCTGGCAGGTAGGCGGTTTCAGCTTTGAGTCAGACAAGGCGCATTCAGAGGATTTCAAGTTCAATTCCAGCAGCAGCATTTTCCTTAATGTAGTATCCCAAAACGGGGAGTGCGCAT
>JAFSDN010000081.1 GCA_017436245.1 Clostridia bacterium | reverse complement strand
TTTCCGAAAATTGATTAGCTCAATTTTGAATACTAACGTTTTTTGTAAAGTTCGCTAAAACTTTTTTAAGGAATTGACAAGGTCTTAAACCTTGTGCAATTGTCGTAATATTGTACTTCGTACTTTAATATTACCGCTTTTCTCACTGTGTACTTTTCAAACATCACTGCTTCCTCTCGTTGAGGAGCTTATCTACTATATCACACCAAACTTACTTTGTCAAGTCTTTTTTAAAACTTTTTTAAATTTTTTTCAGACCTTCTTGTTCCGCTTGGCGCAACTCGTCTATATTAACACACAGCTCGAAAAATGTCAACAACTTTTTCAAAAAAAATTTCATTTTTACTTTGTTGACAAAAACCCGATTTGTGATATACTTGTTTTATGACAAATTAAACAAAGGAATGGGCAATATTATGGAAAAACTCAACAGAAATATTTTGGATTTATCCCCCGAAAAAATTCGTTCACATCTTGGTAACCCCGAAAATTTTGATATTTATGTTCTTGATACGGTTGATTCCACCAACAGTTATGCAAAAAATCTGGCACAAAACGGAGCAAAAAATAATACTGTTGTGATTGCAAACCACCAAACCGCAGGCCGAGGCAGACTTGGAAGAACATTTTATTCACCGGCACAAACAGGATTATACATGAGCATTCTGCTTTGTCCCGAAGGCGGAATCCTTGAGCCTGCCGCCCTTACTATTGCCGCAGCAGTTGCCGTTTGTCGTTCTATTTCGACGCTCTGCGACAAAAAGCCACAAATCAAGTGGGTAAACGACATCTTTGTTGACGGCAAAAAAACCTGCGGAATTCTTGCCGAAGCAGGAACTGATTCAGGAATGCTTTCTTATATAATAATCGGTATCGGCCTTAACATTTCAACCGAAGTATTTCCCGGGGAATTAAAATCCGTTGCAGGTTCACTGAACACAACTGTAAACCGCAGCATTATTGCCGGGGAAATAATCAACCAACTCAATACACTGCGTCCACTCTGCGGGACTCAGACACTGATTGACGAATATAAAAGTCTTTCCCTGGTTCTGGGCAAAAAAATAAGCTTCACCCAAAAGGGCGAAACTCACCATGGAACTGCGATTGATATTAATATAGAAGGAAACCTGATCGTCAGGCTGGACACACAAGAAACCATTATCTTGAAATCAGGCGAAATTTCCTTGGGAAGCCATAACTTCATTTAATCACTGTCCGTTTTTTGACACACTCCTTTTTGTATACTTAAATTACAGAAAGGAGATGTTTATATGAAAAACATTTACAGAATAGTTGCAAAGAACGGACATTACGAGGTGTTTAACGAAAGAAACGAATTCATTCTCAGCGGTGACACGTACAGCGAATGCGAGCAAGAGCTTGAAGAATTGACAAATGACGGCTTTGCCGCTTAATACATACGAAAAAAGTGACATTTCAAGCACAACTGTGCCGGGAATGTCACTTTACTTTTATCATCTTCCAAAAAAGTCCCCAAAGTCACGCCTCAGATCATCATCTTCGTCGTCAGTTTCATCATAACCAAAGTCGTCATCATAATAATCATCGGAATCTTCAAATTCATCCTCGTCATCTTCATTCTCCCAGCCTTGACGGTCTCCGCCAAAGGCTTCGTCGGGAAACAGCTCCTCATAACTGAGCATTTCAGGGTCATCGTTGTCTTCCATAACCAAATCAATGTCAAGGGTATTGTAATCATCATCCATATCAAGACACGCCCCGCAGCTGTCGCAAACCTTTTTGGGGTCAAGGTCGCACATATTACATTCGCCGCAATTATCGCACATCCTGTTGTCATACAAAATACATTTCTTTTTTTCCATAACGAAACCTCAAATACTTTCCTGAGACGAAATCTCAATACCCTTTGCCTTGAGAACCTCATACGCTTCATTCATTTTATCTGTGCGAATTGCCACCCTGCCTGTTGCGGCAATTTCACCTATGAACGAATACACATATTGCACATCAATGGAATTCTCGCCAAGATAGCTCACAATTTCATCAAAGGCTCCAATTCTGTCCGACATCACAGCCACAAGAACATCGGCAAGCTGAGCAGTGAATCCCTGATTCCGCAGAAGCTCCGCCGCTTGTTCAGGCTTGTTCACAATCAGCCTGAGAATTCCGAACTCAACCGTATCAGCAATACTGAATGCACGAATATCAATACTACCTTCCCTCAGAGTTTTTGTTATCTTCCCCAGTTGACCGGGCTTATTTTCCAAGAATACCGAAATCTGTTTAACAAACATTTTATACCATCTCCTTCAAAATACCGGCAAGCAGCTTAACCGCCGTATCAAAATCAGCTTTACCAACTCTGTCAGGCTCACCGTGCTCAGAAACAACAGGAACACCAATGGCTGCGCATGGGTCTCCGCAGGCTATCGTGATGAAATTCATATAAAAGTTTTCATCCGTAACCACCGTTTCAACATCAATATCCTTGTCAGCAACCACTTTTTCAAGTTCCTTTCTCAGACACGGATTCGAAACAACGTGTTCATCCTTTGCAACAATAACACATCCGTCACCGCTCCAGCCGTCAACAGTAATCACTCTGTCAAAATTATTTGCCCCGAAAAAGGCTCTTAGTCCCTTGCCGCCGAACCGTTTTTGTGCCGAAAACAACAAGGTCACATTATTTAATTCCTCCACAGATTCAACAGCCTCAAAAACAGCCGCAAGGGCAACACGGTTTTTCAGGCCGTACGCAACATACGCACAGTCCTCCTCAGAGTATTCGGGAGCAACCATTCCAAAATCGCCAATGTTGGCTGTTTGCCCCTCAAATTTTATATATAAGTCCGAAACCTTCGCATTTTCCGAATCCTTACCATCATCACAACAAACCAAACCGCAAGCTCCGTTCCCAAAAACAATCCGTTTTTCAAAAACATCCTTTGCCTTTACACTTCCCACAGATGCAAATCGTGCCTCTGAATCATCTGCTGAAACCACCATAACCCCAACCGAGTCCATGCCGCATTCAATGCAAAGGCTTCCGTTGCCCACCCTTGCAATCAGATTGCCCATGTTGTCAACAACAATCTCGTCAAATCTGCACCGAAGTTGGTTTTTCAGGATTTCACGTATTCCCTCTTCACAGCCCACAGGCGAAAAAACTTCGATAATATCCTTCATTATCTGTCACTCCTTCCTGCATCTTCAAGAAAGCCGCAAAGCAATTTTCGGCAAGCATCAATATCCCGTTTGTCCACCACGCAGGAAGCAGAATGAAAATATCTGCACGGAACCGAAACCGAAGCTGTTTTTATTCCGCCGTCAACAAGACACAAATTTCCCGAATCGTTTCCTCCGGCTGTTGAAGCCTTGAACTGCCATGGAATATTCCGTGACTCGGCGGCACAGGCAAGTAACTCAACCAATTCCCCATTGGTTTTGCAGGCAGAATCAAGCAAAGTTAAAGCAGGACCCTTCCCCATTGTTGTGACCCTCAGATTTTCAGGAACTCCTGTTATGTCGTTGCAGGATGTCACTTCAAGCACAACCGCATAATCAGGATTTATACCCCTTGCCGCAGGCTTAATACCCCGAAGCCCCACTTCCTCCTGAACGGTGAATGCACAAACAACATTCACATTCCACTTTCTTTTGAGGATTTCAATCATAAACAGGCATCCAAGACGGTCATCAATAGCTTTTGCCTTTATCCGGTTTCCAAATTCCCGATAATCGCTGTCAAAACCAAAATAATCGCCCTTTTGAACAAGCTCCTCTGCTTCCGCACGGCTCTTTGCCCCAATGTCGGCAAAAAGCTCATCCATGGACGGTGTGCTTTGGCGTTCTTCCTTGGTGGTTAGATGAATCGGCTTCAAGCCCACAACACCACAATGCCCGTTAATCATAACTCTTTGTGAAATCATCACTTTGGGCTCAACTCCGCCAACACAGTCAAACTTGATATATCCCTCATCGGTGATGTCGGTGACAATGAAACCAACCTCATCCATATGCGCCGCAAACATAACCGTCTTTGCATCAGGATTTTCGTCAGCCAGCTTGAACACAACAAGGTTTCCCATGCTGTCAACCGAAACATCAACATCACAATCCTTGATTTCTTCCATTATAATATTCCGCACCTGAGCCTCGTACCCCGAAAAGCCAAATGCATCTGTCAATCTTTTAAGCAACAACGTCACCCCCAAGAACAATTTCCCTGACAAGTCGGCACACGGCTTCAACATCGGCAATGTCAACCGTTTCAACCGTTGTGTGCATATACCTCAGAGGAATTGAAATCACAACACACGGAACACCGCTCTTTGCATTTTGTATTGCCCATGCGGTTGTTCCCGAACTCCTTGGAGCCACTTCAATTTCATAAGGAATACCTTTTTCCTTTGCAATTTCAATAACCCTCTTTGTCATTTCATAATGAACATTTGGGCCTCTCATAATTGCCGCACCGCTTCCGAGAGGAAAGGTCTCAGCCCCTGCCGCATCAGGAGTTCTGCCGTAAGTCACGTCTAAAACAACAGCAAGGTCAGGCTGTGGTTCATCAATAATTGTATATGCACCCAAAAGGCCCGATTCTTCGCCGCTTGTAAAAGCAACCGTCAGGTTCACGGGGAGCACCTCATCCTTCACACCTTCAAGAATCTCAAAAACTGCCGCCATAGAAACACGGTTATCCAGTGCCGCCGAAGATATTCTGCCGTTCAGAAGCTCACAGACCTTTGAATCAAGCAGAATGGGGTCACCAACAGAAATCAATTCTGCCGCCCTTTCGCCAAGACCCGTGTCAATGAGCATATCCTCCACAGTCAAGCCCTTTTTTGATTCCTCGTTTGTGGTTATGTGGGGCGGCTTTGCACCAATAACCCCAAAGCAGCCCTCCTTGCCGAAAATCCAGACTTCGGCAGAGGGCAGAATTCTTTCATCTACTCCGCCCAAAAGGTCAAATGCCACAAAACCGTTTTCATCCACAGCCTTGACAATCAGCCCAATCCGGTCAAGATGTGCCTCAAGCATAATGGTTGGCGCTTCGGGATTTCCGCATGCTAAATGCCCCAGAACGCTGTTTGTTTTTGTTACAACAGCATCAGAGCAAAAAACCTTGAGCTTTTTGCAAACAGTTTTTGCAAATTCATGCTCATAGCCGGATATTCCCGCACCCGAAAGCAATTCTATTGTTTTGTCTTTTATATTCATATCCAACGTATCCTTTTTCAATTTATAATCATTGTCGTGGAAACGGCAGAATGCCGTTTTAAGCGGAACGCGTCCCGCAACTTTCAAGCTAACAGCTTGAAAGCCACGCATGATTGCAATAGTGTCGGTTTATGAAAACGATGTTTTCATAGGAGGTTGCGATATATCGCAACCAAAAAACGCAAATGCGTTTCACCGACTACTATTATATATATATATTATACCCCAACAAAATGTTTCAGTCAAGGCAAAACCCATATACATTTGTCAGTTTTACCAAAAAAATATATTTTTTGTCAAACCTCTTTATTTTTTTCAAATTTTGTGTTAGTATATATTTGTGAAAAGTTGCGTTTTTTGTATGCAAACTGAAAACTATCCACATATTATAAAGACGAGGAGAGAATAATTATGGATATGGTCATTACAATTTTAGGTCTGATAGGCGGACTTGCCTTGTTTCTTTTCGGTATGGACCTGATGGGCGACGGTCTGAAAAAGCTGGCAGGCGGCAAGCTTGAGTCCATTCTTGCACGGCTGACATCAAGCAGACTGACGGGCTTATTACTGGGCTTTGCCGTAACAGCAGTCATTCAAAGCTCATCGGCAACCACAGTTATGCTTGTTGGTTTTGTTAACTCAGGTATTATGAAGTTGGGTCAGACAATCAGCATAATCATGGGCGCAAACATAGGAACAACCGTCACTGCATGGCTCCTTTCACTGAAGGACATTGAAGGTGCGGCATTCATAAATCTTCTGAAGCCCGAAAACTTCACACCAATCCTTGCGGCAATCGGTGTTATCATCACAATGACTTCAAAAAGCGATTCAAAACGAAATATTGCAACAATTCTTCTGGGCTTTTCTGTCTTGATTTTTGGTATGGAAGCCATGAGTGATGCGGCAAGCTCATTCAAGGACAACAAAAGCTTTCAGAATTTGCTGATAATGTTCTCAAATCCCATTATGGGCATTGTTGTGGGAACAGTCTTCACCGCAATCATCCAGAGCTCCTCTGCCTCGGTTGGTATTCTTCAGGTTCTGGCAGGCTCAATATCAATTCAGCACGCAGTTGCTCTCCCTGTTCTTTTGGGTATGAACATAGGCACAACCATAACCCCTATAATTTCTGCCATCAGCGGTAATACAGAATCAAAACGTGTTGCGGCATCGTGTCTCTACATCAAAATGATTGGCGTTGTGGTTGTAACTGCCGTATACTATCTGCTTTATTACTTTGGTGTGAAGCCAATTGTTGATTTTATGGCTTCCGATGCTTCATTCTTCTCAATTGCAATTACCCACACCGTGTTTAACATTATCTCAACAATAATTCTCATGCCATTCTGCTCATTGATTGAAAAGCTGGCTATGAAAACAATCAAATCAAAGGGTAATAAAAAAGAAGAAAAAACAAACACATTCGACACACTGGACGAAAGATTTCTCAATATTCCCTCCTTTGCTGTTGAAAAATGCCGTGAACTTGTTTGCGACATGGCAAAGCTCTCGGCGTACTCATTCAACGCCGCAACAGCTCTTATGGCAAATTACAGTGACGAGAAGTTCAGGGAAATTATGGAACACGAAAAGCTGGTTGACAAGTACGAGGACAAAACAAGCTCATATCTTGTGAAGATTGCGGCAAATAATATGTCCGCAAAGGACAGTAAAGTTGTGACCGAGCTCCTCCACTGCATCGGCGATATTGAAAGAATTTCCGACCACGCCGTAAACATTGCCGAGGTTGCTCAGGAAATGCACCAGAAGGGAATATCCTTCTCGCCTCAGGCTCAGAAGGATATAAAAATTATCACAGCAGCCGCTGCCGAAATTCTTGAACTTGCAACCGACTCCCTTGCAAAAGACAGCACAGAAATTGCCTCACGTGTTGAACCTCTTGAACAGGTTATTGACCGACTCAAGCGTAAAATCAAGGCAAACCACATTTCACGTCTCAAGCAAGGCGACTGCACAATGGAACTTGGATTTATTCTTTCGGACCTTCTTACCAACTACGAAAGAGTTTCAGACCATTGTTCAAATATTGCAGTTTGCATCATCGAGATTTCACATGATTCATTTGAAACTCATGAATATCTGAAAAACGTTAAAGAAAGCCCCGACAAGTCATTTGAAGATTTGTATCAGGCATATAAAGAAAAATACGCAATTTAGTTAAACAAACCAAACACCCTCAAAGGCGCAATCATTCCTTTGAGGGTGTCTTCATTTTTTAACATCTTTTTACCGTTTTGCAACAATGCTTCACGGACGGCAGTTTTTGCAGGGCTTATAACCTTTGTTTGCAGCCGCCTCCGCACTTTCAAAATGCACCTGATTTTCGGGGTAAGGTAAAGTATAGCAGGAAGGCAAATGATACTTCTTTGATTTTCTGTTCCCTATT
>JAFSDN010000080.1 GCA_017436245.1 Clostridia bacterium | reverse complement strand
TTCAGAGTAGGCAGAGGTCACGGAAGCGGTAACGGCAAAACAGCAGGTAAGGGCCATAAAGGTCAAAATGCCCGCAGCGGCGGTGGTGTTCGTCCCGGTTTTGAAGGCGGTCAGATGCCTATTTACAGAAGACTTCCGAAACGTGGCTTTACAAACATCTTTGCAAAGGAATATGTTTCTGTTAACGTTGAAGTTCTTAACAAGCTGGACTGCAGTGAAGTTACAGCTGAAGTTTTGAAGGAAAACGGCATTATTTCAAAGATTTGTGACGGCGTTGTTTTCCTTGGCCGTGGTGAAGTTGGTAAAGCTTTCACCGTTAAGGCAAAAAGATTCAGCAAAACTGCTGAAGAAAAGATTATTGCTGCCGGCGGAAAGGTTGAGGTGGTATAAATGCTCGAGACAATCAGAAATGCATGGAAGGTTGCTGAACTCAGAAAGAAACTGATTTATACCATCGGTATGATTATTATTTTCCGTCTCGGTTCGGTTATTCCCGTTCCACTGCTTGACCCATCACAGCTTCAGGCTATGTTCACGAGTGACAACTCATTGTTGGGCTTTATCAACATTGTGTCAGGTGGTGCATTTGAAAACACAACAGTTTTTGCAATGAGTATTACGCCTTATATCAACGCTTCCATTATTATGCAGCTTCTTTGTGTGGCTATTCCCGCACTTGAAAGATTGCAGAAGGAAGGCGAAGACGGCAGAAAGAAAATTGCTCAGATTCAGAGATGGGCTACAATCGTTCTGGCTCTCATTCAGGCAATTGGTCTTTACTTCTTGCTTGACAGCTATAACGCAGTTGTTAACCCCGGCTTCTGGACAGCGGTTGTTGTTGTAACAACCTTCTCGGCAGGTACTGCATTCCTTATGTGGCTTGGTGAGAAGATTACTGAAAAGGGTATTGGCAACGGTATTTCATTGATTATCTTTGCCGGTATCGTTGCAGGCGGCCCTGCAATGGTAACATCACTTTATCAGTACATTGTGGCCGGCGGAACAGGCGCTTTAATCGGTGTTTTGGTTCTTCTTGTTGTTGCTGTTGTTGTGGTGGCATTCATTGTTGCTATGCATGATGCTGAAAGAAGAATTCCTGTTCAGTACGCAAAGCGTGTTGTTGGAAGAAAGATGTACGGTGGTCAGAGTACTCATATTCCGATCAAGGTTGCATCAGCAGGCGTAATGCCCATTATCTTTGCAATGTCCATTATGTCATTCCCCGGAACAATCGCACAGTTCTGCGGTGTTCAGGCCGGTCAGCCCGGCTTCTGGGGCAGCTTCCTTAGTGTGATGTCGCCAACTCACTGGGTTTATGCTGTGGTTTATTTCTTCCTTATTATCTTCTTCACATATTTCTATACAGCTATTCAGTTCAATCCCATTGAAATGGCTAACAATATGAAGAAGAACGGTGGATTTATTCCGGGTATCCGTCCCGGTCGTCCCACATCAGACTTCATAAACAGAGTGCTTTCAAAGATTACTCTTGCAGGTGCAATTTTCCTTGCTATCATTGCTGTTATCCCCATCTTCATGAACATGGGTCTCAACATTGGTAATTTTGCAATCGGTGGTACTTCACTTATCATCGTTGTTGGTGTTGCTCTTGAAACTGTTAATCAGCTTGAATCACAGATGCTTATGAGACACTACAAGGGATTCTTGGAATAAGATTTTTTGGGCATTTTTTGCCCGTTGCTTGGCAGGGGATGCTCTGAATGTGAATTCAGGGCAGCCCCTTGCGGAGTTTTTAATACTTTGTTATAATCATATAATTAATTTATAATTTTGTCTAATGCGTTTTTGACAGAAAGGTGTGACTGTTAATGAAACTTATTATCCTTGCTGCCCCCGGTGCAGGTAAAGGCACACAGGCAGAAGCATTAAGTAAACACTATGATATTCCCACAATTTCCACCGGAGCAATTCTCAGAAAGAATATTGCTGACGGAACTCCTCTGGGCGAAATTGCGGCAAAGTATATTAATGACGGAAAGTTTATTCCCGATGATGTTATGATTGACGTTGTGAAAAACCGACTTGCAGAGAATGACTGCAAAAACGGCTTTATTCTTGACGGTTTTCCAAGAACAATCGCTCAGGCTGAGGCATTGGATGCATCGGATGTTGAGATTGATGCTGTTCTTAATATTGAGGTTGATGATTCAAAGATAATCGAAAGACTTTCGGGCAGACTGGAGTGCAAGGCCTGCGGAAGCTCATATCACAAACAGCATAAAAAGCCTGCGGTTGAAGGCGTTTGCGATAACTGCGGCGGTCCCCTCACCACAAGAGCGGACGATAAGCCCGAAATTATCAAGAGCCGTCTTGAAACCTATTATGCTCAGACAGAACCGCTCATTAACTTTTATGAACAGCGGGGCTTGCTGAAAAAGGCTGTGGGTCAGGAAAATATTGCCGATACCACAAAGGTTGTGCTTGAAGCACTTGAAGCCTGATATGGTTGGAGATTGAAAATGATTACCATAAAATCAAAATATGAAATTGAAAATATGAAGGCGGCGGGCAAGGTTAATTATGAAACACTGAAGCTTTTGGAGGAAATGACAAAGCCCGGTGTTTCAACAATTGAGCTTGACCGTGCTGCCGAGAAATATATAAGAAGTCAGGGCTGTGTTCCGTCCTTCAAAGGATACGGCGGCTTTCCGGGAAGCGTTTGCATCAGCATAAACGATGAAGTTATTCACGGTATTCCGGGAAAACGTGTCCTCAGGGAAGGGGATATTGTGAGCTATGATGTGGGGGCTTGCTACAAGGGCTACCACAGTGATGCGGCACGTACCTTTGGAGTGGGGCAAATTTCTGCCGAGGCACAAAGGCTGATTGATGTGACCCGTGAATGCTTCTTTGAAGGAATTAAGTTTGCAAAGGACGGGTTTCGTATCTCGGATATTTCGGCGGCAATTCAGAAGCACGCCGAGGACAACGGTTACAGCGTTCTCAGAGAATACTGCGGACACGGCTTGGGCAAGGAGCTTCATGAAGAACCCGAAATCCCCAATTACGTTGCACCCGGCAGAAGGGGCGTCCGAATCAGACCCGGCATGACCCTTGCCATTGAGCCTATGGTCAATGAAGGCACAAAGGAGATTTATGTGGCGGATGATGACTGGACGGTTCTGACGGAAGACGGCAAACTGGCGGCTCATTATGAAAACACGGTGTTTGTTACCAATGGTGAGCCTGTGCTGCTGACACTTTGGGATTAATTATTTTAAGTTCAAAGACGGAGATCTATTATGGAAGATAAATTCAAAGTTGGAGATATAGTTTTGTCAATTGCAGGTCGTGACAGCGGAAAGCACTATGTTGTTGTGGAAACAGCAGAAAATTTTGTTTTCATTTGCGACGGCGATTTGCATAAAACCGACAAACCTAAAAAGAAAAAGGTTAAACACGTCAAGGCAACATGCTGCACAAGCGAATATGTTGCAGCAAAGCTTGCTGAAGGTGCAAAGGTTACAAATACCGAGCTGAGACGTGCCGTTCAGGAATTTGAAGAAATGAACGGACAGAGCTGAAAAATAATAGAATGACGGATTTTGAACGGATAATTGACAAATCCCAAACTTTTTGCAAGGCAAAATTTTTGCTGAGCCTGGCGGGATTAACAATGTTTTAAGAAAATTTTGAAAATTATTATCTATTCTCTATTCTTTATTCTTTATTATCTATTATCTACTTTTGTGGGAGGTGAAGTAATGGCAAAGGAAGATGTTTTGGAGGTTGAAGGTACAGTGCTTGAGGCTCTGCCCAATGCAATGTTCCAGGTTGAGCTTGAAAACGGTCACAAAATTCTTGCACATATTTCAGGTAAGCTGAGAATGCACTATATCAGAATTTTGCCCGGCGACAAGGTTACAGTTGAGATTTCGCCTTATGACCTGACAAAAGGCAGAATCACATGGAGAGCAAAATAACACTATTTTTGTTGAAATTTGGAATTGCTATGCCGTCACAGTCGGGTATGCGGTCTCTTTTGGTGTTTTTTTGGAATAAATTCATAATTATTTGTTGTTTAAAACAGAAAAATTATGGAAATAATTCAAAATATATGCTGAATTTAATTGGGACTTGACAGAACCGGACTTTGATGATATAATAATTCGGTTAGCGATGTGCGCAAGTACAGGCTATCGTAACTTTTTTAGGAGGTGAAGGAACAATGAAAGTACAACCTTCAGTTAAACCTATTTGTGAAAAGTGCAAAGTAATCAAGAGAAAAGGCAAGGTTATGGTTATTTGCGAAAACCCCCGTCACAAACAGAAACAGGGCTAAAATCGGAAAAAATTATTAACTTGCGAGGGCAGAGTCAGGCTTATTCACCAATTTAGTTTAAGCTGATGAAAGCGAAGAAGCACTTCGTGATAAGTGAAATTCTGCTCCGCATTACACACTTTTCAAAAAGAAAAATTATTCGGAGGTGAATGAAAGTATGGCACGTATTGCAGGTGTTGACTTACCAAATGAGAAGAGAGTTGAAATTGGTCTTACCTATATTTTCGGTATAGGTCTTTCCACATCAAAGAAGATTCTGGCTGCAACAGGTATTAATCCTGACACAAGAGTTCGCGATCTTACAGAAGATGAAGTTTCAACGCTCAGAGCGGAAATCGACAACTATAATGTTGAAGGTGATCTCCGTCGTGATATTGCTCTTGATATCAAGCGTCTCATTGAAATCAACTGTTACAGAGGTCTTCGCCACAGGAAAAACCTTCCTGTCAGAGGACAGCGTTCAAAGACAAATGCAAGAACAAGAAAAGGCCCCAGAAAAACTATGGCCAACAAGAAGAAATAATAAGTTTATCGAAAGTCTTTACGCTTGTGCGTGAAGCTCCCTTAAATTCAGGAGGTGAAAGTTACTATGGCAAAGGCAGTCAAGAAGACCAGACGTCGTAGAGAAAAGAAAAATATTGAACGTGGTGCGGCTCATATCAAGTCAACCTTTAACAATACAATCGTTACCATCACTGACGTTGCAGGAAACGCAATTTCATGGGCATCAGCAGGTGGTTTGGGATTCAGAGGTTCAAAAAAGAGCACTCCTTTTGCTGCTCAGATGGCAGCAGAAACAGCTGCAAAGGCAGCTATGGAACACGGTCTCAAATATGTTGAAGTATACGTAAAAGGCCCCGGAAGCGGCAGAGAAGCAGCTATTCGTGCGCTTCAGGTTGCAGGTCTTGAAGTTAATATGATTAAGGACGTTACACCCATTCCTCACAACGGTTGCAGACCCCCCAAGAGAAGAAGAGTGTAATTTCAGGAGGTGAAATAGAATGGCAAGATATACAGAATCCGTTTGCAGAATCTGCAGACGTGAAGGTACAAAATTGTTCCTCAAGGGCGACAGATGTTTCACTGACAAGTGCGCTGTTGCAAGAAGAGCATATGCTCCCGGTCAGCATGGCCAGGGCAGAAGAAAGCTTTCTGAGTACGGTACACAGCTCAGAGAAAAGCAGAAGGTTAGACGTGCTTACGGCATTTTGGAAGGTCAGTTTGCTCATTACTTTGAAATGGCTAACAAAATGTCAGGTGTTACAGGTGAAAACTTGCTTTCATTGATTGAAAGACGTCTTGATAACGTTGTTTACAGACTTGGTCTGGCTGTTTCAAGACCCGAAGCAAGACAGCTTGTTTCACACGCACACTTTTTGGTAAATGGCAAAAAGGTTAACATTCCCTCATACCTTGTTAAGGTTGGCGATGTTATCACTGTTTGCGAAACAAGCCGTTCAAGCGCTAAGTTCGATGCAGTTGTTGCATCAACAGAATCAAGAATTGTTCCCAAGTGGCTTGATATGAACAAGGACACTCTCGAAGGCAAGGTTGTTGCTTTTGCTGACAGAGAAGACATTGATCTCCCCATCGAAGAACACTTGATTGTTGAGTATTACAGCAAATAATAAATTGCATCTGACGGCGTGCCGCATCTTGCGGCAGTATCAGAATATTTGCACAGCCCTGATGAACACGGCGTTTGTGCCTGTTCGGAAAGTGAAGCAAGGATGTTTCCTTGCGGGATACACATCCCTGTGTTAAAGAAGTTGAGTAGGAGGGCTAAATATGATAGAAATTGAAAAACCAAGAGTTGAATGTGTTCATGTTTCGGACGACAATAGTTACGGCAAGTTTGTTGTTGAACCCCTTGAAAGAGGCTACGGCACAACCTTGGGTAACTCGCTCAGAAGAATTCTGCTTTCATCACTTCCGGGTGTTGCTGTGAATTCTGTCAAGATTGACGGTATTCTTCATGAATTTTCCACAGTTCCCGGTGTTACGGAGGATGTTACAGAAATTATCCTTAACATAAAGAAGCTGGCAATTAAACTTCATTCAGACGGTCCCAAGACTATTTACATCAACCACGAAGGCGCAGGCGAAATCTGTGCCCGTGACATCAAGTGCGATTCTGACGTTGAAATCATCAATGGCGATTTGCACATTGCAACATTGAATGAAGACGCAAAATTGTTCATGGAAATTGTTATCGACAGAGGTAGAGGCTATGTTTCTGCCGACAGAAACAAGCAGCTTCTTCAGCCTGTTATCGGTGTGATTCCGGTTGACTCTATTTATACACCTGTTATGAAGGTGAATTATACTGTTGACAACACAAGAGTTGGACAGATAACAGACTTTGACAAGCTGATACTTGAGGTTTGGACTGATGGAACAATCAATCCCCCCGATGCAGTCAGCTTGGGCGCGAAGATACTCAATGAGCATTTGAATCTTTTCATAGATTTGTCTGAAAGCGCTAAGAATGCAGAAATCATGATTGAAAAGGAAGAAAGCAAGAAGGAAAAGGTTCTGGAAACAACAATCGAAGAGCTGGATCTTTCGGTGCGTTCTTACAACTGTTTGAAGAGAGCCGGTATCAACACCGTTCAGGATTTGACAAACCGCAGCGAAAACGACATGATGAAGGTGAGAAACCTTGGTCGCAAATCGCTTGAAGAGGTTATCGCAAAGCTTGACAGCATGGGACTTGCTCTTACCACAAACGAAGATTAATTTCTCCGAAGGCGCTTTGCCTTTGGTTGAAGCATTTTATTGAAAGAGGTGATAGTATGGCACACCAGAGAAAGTTGGGTAGACCCACTGATCAGAGAATTGCAATGTTAAGAAGCATGACAACTTCTTTCCTCGAAGCAGGTAGAATTGAAACAACAACTACCAGAGCCAAGGAAGTTCAGAAGTTGGCTGAAAAAATGATTACTCTCGGCAAGAAGAACACTCTTCACACAAGACGTCAGGCTCTTGAATTCATTACAAAGGAAGACGTTGTTACAAAGTTGTTCGCTGAGATTGCACCCAAGTACGCTGAGCGTAACGGTGGTTATACAAGAATTATGAAGATTGGTCCCAGACGCGGTGACGCTGCTGAGATGGCAATTCTGGAGCTTGTGTAATTTAATAAACAAACCCCTTTAGCGGCTCCGAGCGGAGCCGCTATTATTTTTTTATATAATAGGAAATTACTCATTTCCTATTATACAAAAACAAAATTTAACTGTCCGTGCGAAATTTTCCGCCAAGGGCGGAAACGCACATGGACAAACAAAGCGTGAATGCTACGACCGCTAGCTGGGGCGAGCGGCGCAGCCGCTTTGTTCTAATTAAGATTCTTCGACTTCGCCTATGGCTTCGCTCAGAATGACACCCTTTTCGTTATCCTTAACTTAA
>JAFSDN010000079.1 GCA_017436245.1 Clostridia bacterium | reverse complement strand
TTCGAAGACTTCGTTGCAATGAAGTGTCGGGAATTTGCCACGCAAATTCCTTGTCAAAACAGAGTTTTGACGCAGGAAAACATTGAAAATGTTTTCCCACACGACGCATTCATTATAATCATTGTCGTGGAAACGGCAGAATGCCGTTTTAAGCGGAACGCGTTCCGCAACTTTCAAGCTGTTAGCTTGAAAGCCACACATGATTGCAATAGTGTCGGTTTATGAAAACGATGTTTTCATAGTAGGTTGCGATATATCGCAACCAAAAAACGCAAATGCGTTTCACCGACTACTATTATAATTAAAGTATAAACATACCTGTTCAAAAAGTATAGATACAAAATTCTAATTTTAACTCTAAAATTTACGCAAACGCCGTGAAAATGCATAAAAAAGCACGCATACAATGCTTTTCCATCATATGCGTGTGCCGGTTCAGTCATCAAGATGCAACTTAAACTCCTGACGATATTCGGTGGGGGTCATTCCATATTTTTTCTTAAACATCATCATAAAATAATTATGATTTGCTCCACCAATATTTTCAATAATATTTTTAACGCTTTTGTCTGTTGTAAGCAAGTCCCTTGCAAAAGCCTCCATTCTTCTTTCATTTATGGCTTCAGATATTGAATTGCCTGTTGCCTGTTTGTATTTCTGAGAAAGATACGCCTTTGATAATCCCATTTCTTCAGCCACATCTTCACTGCAGAAATTGGAATTCTGAAAGTTTTTCTCAATTATTTCCCGAACCGCCTGTATTCTGTCGTCCGAATCGCTCAGTTCCGACTCTGTTTCTTTTCTGAAAGCACCTTCAATCAAACTATCAAAGAATACTCTCATATCCGAAACAGATTTCAACGAATTAAACTTTGCCGCAAGGTTGCCGATGCTGTCAACGCTATGCCCGTTGCGCTTACATATATTGTATATTCTGAACATAAGCATCCACATAACATTTTTTGCATCATCAATATATAGATTTTTAAGCCACTCATATAAATTTATCAGCTCCGTTTTTTCACCTTCAGCTAAGTCTGCACACACGCTGTCAAGCCGTTCATTCATCTCCTTTTCATTTACAGAAACAAGCTTATTATAGAGGTCTGAATCAAAGAAGACCGCCTTCTCAAACATAAAACCGTATTCAGCAAGCTGCTGAGTTTTTGAATAAAGTCCTGGCAAATCCGACAACTCACCAACTTCACTCAGCATTGCCGAAAGTCGTATTCCCACATATTCCTGTACAGCTTTCTGACATTCGCAAAAGGCTGTATGGCAAGCATCCGTATTATCAGAAAACAGCAGATAAACAATTTCGGCATTTCTTTCATAAACCGCAATTGCTCTGATGTATTTGTTAATTATCTCCTCACATATGTTACTTATACCGTATTTATACAACTGAACATCCCTGTTTGAATAAAATGCGGCAAATTTCTCATATCCGAATATTTCCATTCGCAGCACAGATACGCTGTCAATATTACCTTTTTTGTCTTGCAACAAGTCAGATAAATATTCTCTTGCTTTGATGACATCCTGTTCATCCGGTTTAAACAAGCAGTTCACAAGATGCTGTTTTTTTGCAATAAACTTATTATGGCGTCCCAACGCTTCGTCCCTTTGCTGGCGTTTTAGTTTTTCTTTGTATGTTTCGTTAATCCAGCGAATAATAAGACAGAGTATCAAAACAACAAGAATTGCAATAACAAGACTAAAGTTGGTATAAAGCAAAGTTTTTGTTTCGCTCAAATCGGTCTTGACAGCAGAATTTGGAATCAGACTCAACATGCACAAACCCGTCTTTTCAAAATTATGTTTGAGCACAAGATATTTTTCATCGTCGTAATTTCTGAGTACGGGAGAAGAAAAGTCCGCTGTGGTTATGTATTTCATATCCGCCTCGATATAGCTCTTCATGCTGTCGTCACTTCCATATAGAGTCCTTCCGGCAGAATCCAGCATAAATGTTTTTGAAAAGAATTCATCGTTATAATTTTCAAAAACCTCTGCCAGTTTTTTCATGTTAACATCGGCTATTATACAGCTTTCACTCCGAAAACTCGGATAATAACGAAGTCTCAGCACATTTGCATTGTGAAAATTCTCGCTTGATTCAGTAATAAAATCCACACCATCGGTAAAAATAACCATTTTTTCACCAAGCTGTCCGTCCCGTATAATCTGCGACTTTGTTACGCTGTCAGGAAGATTGTCAATATGTACTCTGTTGAAAGCACGGTCATATAACGTGCGTGTTTTGTCATTATAAACATAAAAAGCATTCACGCGCATAAAACTTCTTCGGCACACATCATCAACGGTTCGCCTGTAATTTCTCATATCCGTAAGAGAAACATGTTCCGAAAGCATCATGTGATTGACATCACGTTCTGCCGCCGTTGTGATAACAAGCTCTTTTACAACATCAAGCATTTCACTTAATGTAGCCGAGCTTTCGGTAAAGACTTTTTCTGCAGTATTATTAAATCGTTCAACACGCCTGCTATTTGAAATGAATATTGTAATCAGCAGCTGCATGACCATAAGAATAACCAACGCTGCAGAAATTAGATTTATTTTACTTTTCACATTTTCATGCGACAAAAATCTGAACATTCTCTAAACTCACCACTTTTTCATTACTCTTAATTCTTAAATATTATACATCAATTTTAAAGGATAATGAAGTAGTAAAAACTGTATGTTTACTATAAAATTTGCATATTCAGGCATATTTTTGCTATTTTACACCAATTTTTGCGCAAAAAAAAAGAGACATGTCACTTTTTTCAAAAATGCAACATATCTCTTTAAAATTATTTTTTCACAAGGATTTTTTCAACATTGGTTTCAGCTTTTTTCGTACCTCTGACCTCATTATCAGCCATAGCTTTTTTCGCTGATGTAAGCATCAGCTTTATTCTGTTAAGCTGATTAACCTCACTTGCACCGGGGTCATAATCAACAGGCGCAATATTCGCCTGAGGATATGCCTTTTTCAATGCCTTTATAACACCCTTTCCAACAACGTGATTGGGAAGACAGCCAAAGGGCTGAATACAAACTATATTAGGCACACCCGAAAGAATCAGTTCGCACATTTCGCCCGTCAGGAACCAGCCTTCACCATACTGATTTCCAAGTGACAGGAACGGCTTTGCCAGCTCACCTACATCTTCTATCTTCATTGGTGCTTCAAAACGCCTGCTTGCCTCAAGAGCATCAAGTGCAGGCTTTCTCAGTCTTCGCACCACCTTGACAATGGCATTGGCTGCAAAAGCTGTTAAATACTTTCCACCAAGGAATTTATATCTATAATCAATGTTGTAAACGCTGTAGTTCAAAAAGTCAAGCAAATCGGGAACAACAGCTTCTGCCCCCTCTTTTTCAAGAAGCTCAACAATATGATTATTGGCAAGTGGCATATACTTTACAAGAATTTCGCCAACAACCCCAACTCTGGGTTTTTGGACATTTTCGTTAATGGGGAACTCATCAAAGGCTTTTACTATCTCATAACAAAGCTGTTTATATTTATAACCCGTCTTATGGTTCACAAGCGAATCAATACAAATATCACGCCATTTTCTGTGAAGCTCATTTGCAGAGCCCTTTATCAGTTCATAAGGACGCACACGATAAAGACAGCGCATAAACAAATCGCCATAAACCACAGCCTTTGCCGCATCAATAAGCATTTTTTTGGGTAGCTTGAAGCCCTCGTTCTTTTCCATTCCGTTAAAATTAAGGGAAATAACAGGAATGTGCGGAAGTCCGGCTTTTTCAAGAGCGCGTCGGATGAATCCCACATAGTTACTTGCACGGCAACAACCTCCCGTCTGTGACATAATCACAGCAAGTTTGTTGGTGTCATAGCGCCCCGAAAGTACCGCCTCCATAATCTGACCAATTGACGTAATGGACGGGAAGCAGGCATCATTATTGACAAACTTCAAGCCAACATCAATGGCACTTCGGTTATCATTGTCAAGAATAACCATATTAAAGCCGTATTTTTTGAAAATCGGTTCAAGAAGATCAAAATGAATGGGGCTCATCTGAGGTGCAAGAATTGTATATCCATCATCAAACATCTCTTTTGTAAATTCAACACGTTTATAATTCATCGGCTGAGGTTCAGCCTTAATGCCGTTTTTCAGACGCATATTCATTGCCGAAATAAGGCTTCTGACTCTGATTCGAGCCGCACCAAGATTGTTTACCTCATCAATCTTGATAACAGTATAAAGTTTATTTGAGTTTTCGAGAATTTCGGAAACCTGATCGGTTGTAACAGCATCAAGACCGCATCCAAAGGAATTTAGCTGAATCAGCTCCATATCATTTCTGCCGCTCACAAACTGCGCTGCGTTGTAAAGTCTTGAATGATACACCCACTGGTCATTCACACGCAATGATTCAATCTTGCTGTAATCAAAGGGCAAGCTGTCCTCAGTAAATACCGAAAGATTGTATGATGCAATCATTTCAGGAATGCCATGGTTAATTTCGGGGTCGATGTGGTAAGGTCTTCCTGCAAGAACAATTCCCTTGCCGCCAGATTCCTCCATCAGACGAAGCACACGCATACCCTCAGATTTAATATCCGCCTTCGCCTTTAACTGTTCGTCCCATGCCAAATCAACAGCATCGCCAACTTCTTTTGCAGAAATATTCCACACCTCTTTACATAGGTCAACAAGACGTTTTTTTGCAATCTCCCTGTCAGTAAACGCAATGAATGGACGAATATAATTCACATCACCGTTTATAACAGATTCAACGTTATTTTTCAGATTTTCGGGATATGACACAACAATCGGACAGTTATAATTATTCTGTAGTTTTTCCGTTTCAGGATTCTCAAAAAGCACACACGGATGGAAAATTGTTTTTACTCCCTTGTTAACAAGCCATTCAACATGACCGTGAGCCAGTTTTGCAGGATAACACTCTGACTCTGAGGGAATTGATTCCATTCCAAGCTCATAAATTTTCCTGTCAGAAAAGGGTGACAACTGAACCGAAAATCCAAGCTCTTTAAAGAATGTTGCCCAAAAAGGAAAGTTTTCATAGATATTCAGGACTCTCGGTATTCCGATTGTTCCTCTTGGTGCATTTTCAAGAGGCTCATAGTCAAAAATACGTTTTCTTTTGTATTCCACCATGTTGGGTGCCTTTTCCGTGCTGTCACCGCCCAGAGCCTTTTCGCAACGGTTTCCGGTTATATGACGTTTTCCGTCAGGGAATTTATTGACCGTCAGCATACAGTTATTGGAACAACCGCCACAACGGACAGCAGTTGTTGTATATGTAAGGTTTACTATCTCATCAAAAGACAAAATCGAAGATTCCCTGCCGTCAGAGCGTTCCTGAGCAATCAGCGCCGCACCGAAAGCACCCATAATTCCCGATATATCGGGGCAAACTGCCATAACCCCCGAAACCTTTTCAAAGGCACGAAGAACTGCATGGTTATAAAACGTTCCACCCTGAACAACGATATGCTTTCCAAGCTCATCAGCACTTCCAAGCTTTATAACCTTGAATAGTGCATTTTTTATAACCGAATAAGCAAGTCCTGAAGAAATATCAGCAACAGATGCGCCTTCCTTTTGTGCCTGCTTTACATTTGAGTTCATGAATACCGTACATCTTGTGCCAAGGTCAACAGGATTCTCTGCAAAAAGAGCCTCCTTGGCAAATTCCTGCGCCGTAAAACCCAAAGAAGTAGCAAAATTTTCAATAAATGAACCACAGCCCGATGAGCAGGCTTCATTGAGCAAAATAGTATCAACCGCACCCTTTTTGAGTTTGATGCACTTCATGTCCTGACCGCCTATGTCAAGAACACAGTCAACATCCTTTTCAAAAAACTTTGCTGCAGTGCAATGAGCAATTGTTTCAACCTCGCCTTCATCAAGATGAAAAGCGTTTTTGAGAAGTGCTTCGCCGTAGCCAGTTGAGCAAGAGCCGGCAATTACTGCAGTCCCGGGCATTTTGTCACACAAAGCCGCAATGGCTGTCTGGGCCGTTTTGATGGGATTGCCCTGATTATTTGAATAAAAAGAGAACAAAAGCTGACCTTCTTCACCAATCAAAGCAAGCTTTGTCGTGGTTGAACCTGCATCAATACCAAGAAAGCATTTGCCCGAATACTCAGACAAATCACCCTTCTTCACCACCGCCCGACTGTGGCGGCTGCAAAAGTCTGTATATTCCTGTTCGTTTGAAAACAGCGGGTCAAGACGGTTTATTTCAAATTTGATTTTTATTCCGTTTTTCAGTTTTTCTATAAGCGTTTCAATTTCAAAGGTTTTTGAGTCCGTTGCCTCCAGAGCAGAACCCAATGCCGCAAAAAGATGTGAATTTTCGGGGTCAACTGTTGTCTGAGGAGTCAGTTTCAGAGTACGGATAAATGCCTTTTTCAATTCAGGCAGAAAATGCAGAGGTCCGCCCAGAAACGCAACACAGCCCCGAATAGGCTTTCCGCAGGCAAGTCCCGAAATTGTCTGATTCACCACTGCCTGAAAAATTGACGCCGCAAGATCAGGCTTGCTTGCACCTTCGTTTATCAAGGGCTGTATATCGGTTTTTGCAAAAACACCGCAACGTGCCGCAATGGGATAAATCTGATTATAGCTTTCCGCTTCCTTATTGAGCCCTGTTGCATCCGTCTGTAGAAGTGCCGCCATCTGGTCAATAAACGAGCCTGTACCGCCTGCACAAACACCGTTCATACGTTCTTCAAGTCCGCCGTCAAAATAAATGATTTTTGCGTCCTCACCACCAAGCTCAATGGCAACATCCGTCTGAGGTACAACCTCCTGAAGTGCCGAAGCAACAGCCGCAACCTCCTGAACAAAGGGAATTCCCAATGCCTTTCCAAGATTAATGGAACCCGAACCCGTTATATTGAGGCAAAGCAAACAATCTCCAAGAACGCTTTTGGCTTCCTGAAGCAATTCTGAAAGGGTTTCCTGAATATGGGCAAAATGTCTGCGATATTCCCCATATACAATTTTATTTTCTTCATTAATTATAACCAGTTTAACTGTAGTAGAACCTACATCAATTCCTGCACGGTATATTTTCATAAATCCTCCACAATGTTTCTTAAACTACGGATATTCTTTTATATTCGGCAAAAATCAGCCTGTTGTTACAGTATAACATATTTTTTATAAACATGCCAATACTTTTTTTCAAATTAACATAAAATTAACATAAAACAAAATACATCATAACAAGCAAAACCGCAAGAATTCCAAAGTTATAAAAGAAAAACTGTTTTATGTATTCCTTCATATTTTCGGGCTCATGCTTCAGATATTCTCTGAACGTAATCAAACTTGCAAGAGATGCAATCAATGTTCCCGTTCCACCAATATTGACAGCAACAAGAAGTTCGGGATAATTCTCTGTAAATTGCGAGAGTAGTATTGCGCTGGGAACATTGCTTATAAACTGACATGACAGCACGCCAAACAACAGTGTATTTTTGTCAATAAGCCAGCCAAGAAAATTGCTTACAGCAGGAATTCGAGCCATATTCCCTGCAAAAACAAAAAATGCACAAAAGGTGAAAAGCAAAGAATAGTCAACCTTTTTCAGAGCCTTTCTGTCGCAAAAAAACAACACCGTGGGAATAATCACCAAACCCCACAAGTAGTTAATCCATCTGAAAACAATCAGAATGGAAAAAGCAAATAAAATAAGGTAAAGTGTGGTTTTTCGCCAGTCCAGCTTTTTTGCAAAAGGTTTTTCAATCACAAGCTGTTGTTTCCTGACCCTGAAACAACAAAGGGTAATCAATATCACCGAAACAAAAAAAGGCAAGAACATTATTTTCATAAATTTCATAGTTGGTATTTCAAAGAAGGTATAAAGATACAAATTCTGGGGATTTCCGAATGGAGTCAACATTCCACCGAGATTTGCCGCAATGTTCTGCATAATAAAGGTAAACGCCATATATTCTTCGTTTTCGGTTGTGTCAAGAACATAATACCCCAAAGGTAAAAAAGTAATCAATGCCATATCGTTTGCAATCAGCATCGACCCGATAAAGGTTATGTACACAAGAGCAATTACCGCAGACCGAGCGGTTTTGAAAACACGGACAATTTCACTTGCCACAATTCTGAAAAAAAGAATGTTTTTCAAAGCACAAACAACCGCAAGGGTACAGAACAAGCACGTTAGTGTTTTAAAATCAAAATATCCAATATATTCAGCATCGGGAGGAACAAAAAAAGCAGTTATAACAGCCGCACACAAAGCAATACATGCAACCGCATTTTTCTTCACAAAACTCTTAACCATATTTCACCATTCCTATGTACGGGGCATTGCCCCCGATTATAATGAACGTGTCGTGTGGGAAAACATTTTTAATGTTTTCCCGAGCCAAAGTCGTGCTTTGGCAAGGAATTTGCAAAACAAATTCCCGACACTTCATTGCAACGTAGTATTCGAAAATTATTTTCTTAAAATAATTTTCATAGCGGCAAATGCATTGCCGCTGTGAAATAGCGTAACAACGCTATTTCGACTGAATACATTCGTTATAATAGTAGTCGGTGAAACGCATTTGCGTTTTTGTTTGCGTGACATCGCAAACTCCTTTGAAAACTGTGTTTTTCAAAGACCGACACTATTGCAATCATGCGTGGCTTTCAAGCCAATAGCTTGAAAGTTGCGGAACATATTCCGCTTAAAACGGCAGAATGCCGTTTCCACGACAATGATTATAAATACTTTCGCAAATGTCCCAGAGCATTTTTTTCAAGCCGTGAAACCTGAGCCTGAGAAATACCAATTTCATTTGCAATCTCCATTTGGGTCCGCCCCATAAAAAATCTCAGCTTCAATATATTTTTTTCACGTTCATTAAGGCGTTTCATAGCCTCTTTTATGGCAATTTCTTCAAGCCACGAATCATCAATATTCTTTTCATCCTTCACCTGATCCATAACAAAAATTGCATCTCCGCCGTCATGATAAACAGGCTCATACAGCGAAACAGGGTCAACAATTGCATCAAGCGCCGCCGAAACCTCACGTCGGCTGACCCCCATTTCCGCCGCAATTTCATCAAGAGTCGGCTCCTTTGAATTCTGGTTCATCAGCCGTTCCTTGGCAGACAGCGCCTTATATGCAGTATCACGCAGAGAGCGGCTTACTCTTATGGAAGTATTGTCCCTGAGATACCGTCTTATTTCACCGACAATCATCGGGATGAATGTCCCTTGTGGGAAAAATCACAGTCCTTTCTTTTTGGGGACAATCTGCGAAAGAATTATTCCTGCAAACATAAAAGCACAGCCTATATAGCCACGCATCTCCATTGTTTCACCAAGAAGTATTGCCCCGCCAATCGCCGCAAACATGGACTCGGTTGAAAGAATAATTGAAGCATAGGTTGGATCGGCATTTTTCTGGCCGATAATCTGACAGGTGTAAGCAATCCCCACAGAGAACAATCCGCCGTAAAGAATAGGAACAGCCGCCGCTTTAACTGCATCCCACGAAATTGTTTCCAGCAAAATCGCAAATATAATTCCAAGAACCGAACAGGAAAAAAACTGAACAAAAGCAAAACGAAGTGAATACATTCTGTTCACAAACTCGTCTATCACAAGAATATGCAACGTCCAGAAAACAGAACCCACAAGCAAAATCGCATCGCCGTAGCTTATCTGCCATTTTTCGTTTATACACAGTAAAAACAACCCGATAACTGCCAGAAAGGAACCCATCCAGATATTTATATTTGTTCGTTTTTTAAGGAAAATGCCAAAAACCGGAACAAGCACAGTATAGAGCCCTGTAATAAAGCCTGCCTTTCCGGCACTTTGTGTAATTTCAATACCGTATTGCTGAAGCCATGAAGCAACAAACAAAATAACTCCTGCCGCAACACCCACAAAAACGCTCTTTTTCAGTTTTGATTTATGTATATGTGATTCCTCTTCCTTTTTTTCAAACAGCAAAATTACGGGAATCAAAGAAAAAGCACCCAACGCAAACCGAATACCGTTGAATGTAAACGCACCGACAAAATTTGCGCCTTCTCTTTGTGCCACAAAAGCAAAGCCCCAAATCATTGCAGTTAAAAGCAAAATTCCAAGTGATTTTATTTTCTTCATATCATAGCTCCTCTCCACAAACGATTATACAACCAATACGTGGATAAGTCAAGAAAAAACACCTCAAAACATAACATTCTGAGGTGTAATCTTTTTAGTCAAGAAGCAAGTTTTCCTCGGTTGTCCAGTGGATTTTCCCATTCCCCGTATGCTCACATTCATACATTGCCGACATATCTGATGTAACAACAAAGTCACTTTTCAGAGAAGACTCACCGTCATTCACTTCTTTCCAGATTCCAAAATATATATCTTCATTTTTTCCAACAATTTCAAAAACATATTGACCGCCCGAATCGCCGTCCGATTCGCCAAGAGCAGACACAAGCATGGAATTTATAACAGAGGATTCTGCATCAGCAACCTCAGTAAGATTTTCAAGCGAAGCCTCCTCCGTCTCACCGTTTTCAGGCACTTCCTCCGCTTCATTCACCGTCCGTCCCGAAAATGCAGCCGGCTGTTCTGCCTCATTCGCCATAGCAAGAACAGGTTCCTGCCCAACTTCTGCTGACGGCGCCTCGTTTTCAGGAGTTATGGGAATAACAACAGTTTCAGTTTTTTTTGTTTTTCCATTGTCTGTTGTTGTCTGGCCTTCAGCATTGTTTTGTTCTTTGGGAGCAATCTGCACATCTTCTTTTTTGTGCGTTTTGGATTCATCATTCCCACGCTTCGCTTCATCAGAATTTATAGTTTCAGACCCAGCCTTTTTTTCTTCCTGCTTGTTTTCAGTTTCAACAGTTACCTTTGGATTCTGTATTTCAACCGCCAATTGTGGTTTGTTATTCTGACTTGGTTCAACATCAAAATGAATGAAGTACCCTGCCGAAACCGCAAGCACCAAAACTGCGGCTACTGCCGTTCCAAACTTATAAACCTTTGGAAAAGGCTTCCTCACAGACGATTTTTCGGCTTCTTCAAAAATTTTGTCAATCAACGCCCGATTGGGCTGTATGTTATCATTTGCTTCCTTGTAATACTTCTTAAACAAGACCGTATCCCCCTTCCAACTTCTCTCTCAGCATTTTTCGTCCACGACTGAGCTGTGATTTTACTGTTGAAGAATTTGAACGTAAAGTTTTTGCAATTTCGTCAATTGACATATCTTCATAATAAAAAAGATGTATCACCGCTCTGTACTTTTGAGGAAGCTCCAGTACGGCATAATAAACATCTCCCTTTTCCTCTGTGTCAAAAACAATATCTTCGGTAAGTGGAGTTGTTTTCTGTGCCCAGGAATTGGAAAACACATTGTGACTGCAATTGATTGTAACTCTGATAAGCCATGCCTTGATATGCTCATCGCTCTCAAACACCTTATCAGATTTGAGAAAACGCAAAAAAACCTCCTGAACCACATCGTCAGCAGAATCTCTGTCCTTTGTCTGGGACAAAGCAAGCTTGTAAATCATGTCAAAAAATTTTTCAACAGTTTCGCGTTTGCTATTGTTGTTTTCAATCTTGTGTGTGTTTCCGAACAATACCTGAACCTCCTCTCATATATAATACCAAGAAAGACCCCAAAAGGTTGCATCAGCTCTTAAACTTTTTTGTTTTTCGTTCGAGTTTTGTCTGATTTCCGTCTTTGTCAACAATTCTCACATTGTCCATGGTGTTTTTAACGCCCTGACGGAAGGATTCAATATACTTTTTACGAAGTTCCGCCTGTTCAACTTTTTCTTCTTCCGAAAGTCCTTGGTTTTTTGACTTTGCATAAAGCTCGTTTATTCTTTTAATCAATTCATCCATCTTAGTTACCTCTTATATGTTTCAATAAATTTTCACAGTAGTATCCAAACCCTTTATCATTGGGATGCAAAGATAAATCGCCAAACAGCGCTTCATCATGGGGAACAAGATTCCAACCCGAAATAAACTTCAAATTTTTATAATTTGCACACAAATCCTCAAGCATCTGTTCAACATCTCTGAATTTTCCGCCTACACGATCCGTCTCATGGTCCTTCCTCCATATGGGAGCAATGACATATATTAAACAAGAAGGATAATTCTTTTCAAGATTGGTCAAAAAACCGCTTGCAGATGATTTGATTACATCAAGCCCAGTGCAGGTCCAGTCATTTGTTCCGTAAGCAACAATTACACAATCTGCATTTTCAACCTTTGACACATGGCCAAGCTCAGGATTAAAAGCCGCACCGCCGATGCCTTTATTAATTATTTCTGCATCCATTGCGTCAGCCAGCCTCATAGCATAGGTTTTTGACGGATGAAGTGCATCATACCCCTGAGTTATTGAATCACCGTAAAAAACAATTTTCTTTTCTCTTTTCAGAGGTGCAACATATGTTGCATTTTCAATCTCAAGTTCCTCAATCTCTGCCCTTACAGAATGTGGAAAAACAATTCTGACGCTTTTTTCGCCGTTTCCAAGTTCAAAATTCTTTAAAAACTTTCCCAACTCATAAACAGCCTCTGCATAATTTCCTTTGCAGTCTTCGTCCTTCAGATTGCAAATACTTCCTTTTAATATTCCGTCCACAAAAACATCAAATGCAAAGTAACTCCTCACCGTGGTTTCATCCTTTGTATTTACCGTCAAATTCAGTTTGTCGCCGTCCGTTTTGAATTCCATCTGAATGCCTGCCGTATAGGACAAATTCGCGTTTAAAATTACATCTGCTTCATTTTTGGTAAATCTGGAAAAACAAAATTTTCCGTTCTCAACACTGATTTCCACCGCACCATGTGTAATACTTTTAATCTGTTCAATATCCAATTTCATATTCATCATTTCCCCTTTTTGTGTTTTTTCAGGCTAACAGTAAACAATTGGACATACCAACTTTTCCCTATTTTTTAGCTGATTTCTCTGAACAAAATCTATTAGAACCCGCGAAAATACTGAATTTTCTCGCATCCGATAGTATGCTTTTGTCAAACAAGTGAAAAAAATATGTTGATTTACAAACCATATTTTCAAAAATAACTTTAAAATATTATATCATAAAAGTCTCAATCATTCAATGGTTTACAAATATTTCATATATTTTTCCGGTATTTCGATGCAAAAGCTATAAGAGTACAAAAAGAAACGACAACTTTCTGTCGAAAATTGTCGTTTCTTTTTGGCAAAGCAGAACCTTATAGAATACTTCTTCCTTCTTCACTATTACTTATTACTTTCCAAAAATCGACAAGTGCTTTTTAGGGAATAGTGAAGAGTGAATAAGTAATAAGTAAAATCGACATTCCTCTGTCGAAGAATGTCGATTTTTGGAAGAGCCGAATGGTTTAGATGACATATAAAAATAAGCTTTGCATTAGCAAAGCAATATTGACTTCTTCCTTCTTCACTATTACTTATTACTTTCCAAAAATCGACAAGTGCTTTTTAGGGAATAGTGAAGAGTGAATAAGTAATAAGTAAAATCGACATTCCTCTGTCGAAGAATGTCG
>JAFSDN010000012.1 GCA_017436245.1 Clostridia bacterium | reverse complement strand
GCCGAAGCAAATCCAACCACAGGAACAAAGGTACTCATAGGAAGCGAGATTCCCATTCCTCAGCTGCACAACAACAGCATCGTAATTGCTCCCTATAAGGCTTCCGAAAAGCTTATCGGGCTTTTGGGTGTTCTGGGGCCTGCGCGAATGGATTACTCAAAAATTATTTCCGCACTTGAATATTTCACAAATCAGCTTAGTATGGTGCTGACAAAAGACTTTGGCACCAGACAGATACTTCTCGGAAAAGGAGATGAATAGAAATGGAAAATAACGAAACAAAAGAAACCCTTCAGGACGAGATTCCTGTTGCAGAAGAACCCGAAACAACGGAAGCTCCTGCTGAGGATGCGGCTCCCGAAAAATCAGCAGAAGAGCTTTTGCGTGAAGAAGTTGAGGCTTGCAAAGACAAGCACCTTCGCCTCCTTGCAGAGTTTGATAACTTCAAAAAACGTACCGCAAAAGAACGTGAAGACCTTTACGCAATGTCGGTTTGCGACACCGTTGAAAAGCTTCTTCCGGTAAAGGATAATCTCGAAAGAGCCGTTATGGCGGTGGATGAAGCCGAAGGAACTCTTGCAGAAGGCGTTAAAATGATTGTAAAACAGCTTGACGAGGTTTTCACCTCACTGGGAGTTGAACCAATCGAGTCAGTGGGCGAGGTTTTTGACCCCGAGCTTCACAACGCAGTTATGCACGAAGAAAACCCCGATTATGGCGAAAACACCATAATCGAAGAGCTTATGCGGGGCTACACCTGCAAAGGTAAGGTTGTGCGCTATGCAATGGTAAAGGTTGCGAATTAATCCGCACAAAAATAAGTATAAACAGATTATTAATAAAGAAAGGTTATGATTTATTATGGCAAAAATTATAGGAATTGACTTGGGTACAACAAACTCATGTGTTGCAGTTATGGAAGGCGGCGAACCCACCGTTATCACCAATCCCGAAGGCGCAAGAACAACCCCCTCGGTTGTTGCTTTCACAAAGAACAACGAAAGACTTATCGGTCAGGTTGCAAAAAGACAGGCAATCACAAACCCCAACACAATCAGCTCAATCAAGCGTGAAATGGGTACTGATTACAAGGTTACAATCGAAGGCAAGGCATACACTCCTCAGGAAATTTCAGCAATGATTCTTCAGAAGCTGAAGGCCGATGCTGAAAGCTATCTTGGTGAAGCTGTTCATCAGGCAGTTATCACCGTTCCCGCATACTTCAGCGATGCACAGCGTCAGGCAACAAAGGATGCAGGTAAAATTGCAGGTCTTGAAGTTCTGAGAATTATCAACGAGCCCACAGCTGCAGCTCTGGCTTACGGTCTTGACAAGGACAACGACCAGAGAATTATGGTTTATGACCTTGGCGGTGGTACATTTGACGTATCAATCCTTGAAATCGGCGACGGCGTGTTTGAAGTTCTTGCAACAAGCGGTAACAACAAGCTGGGCGGTGACGACTTTGACCAGAAAATAATTGATTTCCTGGTTGATGAATTCAAAAAGGAAAACGGTATTGACCTGAGCACAGACAAAATGGCTCTTCAAAGACTCAAGGAAGCTGCCGAAAAGGCAAAAATCGAGCTTTCAGGCGTAATGTCATCAAACATCAATCTTCCCTTCATCACAGCAGATGCAACAGGCCCCAAGCACCTTGACATCACACTCACAAGACAGAAGTTCAACGAGCTGACAGCAGACCTTGTTGAAAAAACAATGGTTCCCACAAAGAACGCACTTTCTGATGCAGGAATCAATCCTTCCGAAATCGACAAAGTTCTTCTTGTCGGTGGTTCATCAAGAATCCCGGCTGTTCAGGAAGCAGTTCAGAGGCTCATCGGCAAAGAACCCCACAAGGGCATTAACCCCGATGAATGTGTTGCTCTTGGTGCTTGTATTCAGGCAGGTGTTCTCTCGGGCGATGTTGAAGACCTTGTTCTCCTCGACGTAACACCCCTTTCATTGGGTATTGAAACCATGGGCGGTGTGTTCACAAAGATTATTGAAAGAAACTCCACAATCCCTGCAAAGAAGAGTCAGGTATTCTCCACAGCGGCAGACAGCCAGACAAGTGTTGAAGTACATGTTCTTCAGGGCGAGCGTGAAATGGCGGCATACAACAAAACTCTCGGACGCTTCAGTCTCACAAACATTCCTCCTGCACCCCGTGGCGTTCCTCAGATTGAAGTTTCCTTTGACATTGACGCAAACGGTATTGTTCATGTAACAGCAAAGGACCTTGGCACAGGCAACAGTCAGGACATTACAATCACAGCAAGCTCCAACCTTTCGGACGAAGACATCGAAAAGGCTGTTAAGGAAGCAGAACAGTTTGCGGCAGAGGACAAGAAAAAGAAGGAAGCTGTTGACACAAGAAACACAGCCGACAACCTCATTTATCAGACCGAAAAGACCTTGACCGACCTTGGCGACAAGCTTTCCGACGACGAAAAGGCAGGAATTCAGACAGAAGTTGACAAACTGAAGGATATGCTCAAAACGGACGAAATTGACGTTGAAGCAGTAAAGGCTCAGACCGAGGCAGTTTCAAAGAAATTCTACGACGTTTCATCAAAGCTCTATGCCGATGCCGCACAGGCACAGCAGGCAGCACAGGGCGGCGCTCAGCCCGAACAGGGTGGTGCAGACGACAACGTTGTTGATGCAGACTATAAGGTTGTGGACGAAGACAAATAAAAGGAACATAGAAAAAAGCGCAGACCGCAGAAAATAATAAATTATTTCTGCTACTGCTAAATTAAACCACTCACTGTACAGCAAGTACAGCTTCGGGTTTAATTTGGCAGTTCTGCATCTTTTTTCAACTGTTCCTTAAATATTGCAAAACACGGAAAATTTTTCCGTTAATTGTCAACATAAATTAAATCAGACAGTTGGTGAAAAATTTGGCAGAAAAAAGAGATTATTATGAAGTGCTTGGCGTTGACAAAAGCGCCTCGCCCGATGAAATAAAAAAAGCCTACCGAAAACTGGCAAAAAAATACCATCCTGACCTTAACCCCGGCGACAAAGCAAAGGAAGCCGAGGAAAAGTTCAAGGAAGCATCCGAGGCATACGAAATTCTCAGCGACGAAGAAAAGAAGCAAAGATACGACCAGTTTGGTCACGCAGGGGTTGACCCCAACGCCGGAGCCGGAGGCTACGGTGGCTATGGCGACTTTGGTGGATTTGGCGGATTTGAAGATATTTTCAGCAGCTTCTTTGGCGGCGGTGGTCAGTCACGCCGCGCCCCAAACGCACCTCAGCGTGGCAGAGACCTGAGATACAGCATTGACCTGACCTTTGAACAAGCCTGCTTTGGTTGCGAAATCGAACTTAATGTAAACCGTATGGAAACCTGTGACACCTGCGGTGGCAACGGTGCCGAACCCGGCACATCAGCATCAACTTGTAGCGTATGTCACGGAACAGGTCAGGTGACAACCGTTCAGAGAACCATGTTCGGCAACATCCAGAGCTCAAGACCCTGTTCATCCTGCGGCGGCACAGGAAAGGTTATTTCTTCTCCCTGCAAGAGCTGTCATGGCGACGGCATCGTGCGAAAGAGCCGCAAGGTGAAGGTTAAGGTTCCTGCCGGAATTGACAACGAGCAGATTATTCCTCTCCGCGGTCAGGCAGATGCAGGCAAAAACGGCGGACCTGCAGGCGACTTGCTGATTATAACAAGAGTGAAGGATCACAAGCTCTTTGAACGGCAGGGCTTTGACATACTTTGTGACTTCCCCATCACCTTTGTTGAAGCCGCATTGGGAGCAGAAATTGAAGTACCCACAATTGACGGCAAGGTTAAATACGACATCCCCGAAGGAACTCAATCGGGAACAGTATTCCGTCTCAAGGGTAAGGGTGTTCCGCGCCTTCATGGCGGTGGAAGCCGTGGCGACCAGTACGTAAAAATCAAGGTTGAAATTCCCAAAAACCTCAACGACAAGCAAAAGGACATTCTCCGTCAGTTTGCCGACACCGTTGAGCCTGCAAAATACAAAGAGCGCAAGAGCTTTTTTGACAAAATGAAGGAATTTCTGAAATAGAAAAGAGAAAATTATGGATTGGATACAAATCAAAATAGTAACAACAAACAAAGGAATTGACCCCCTTTGCGGTCTTCTCTATGATTTGGGAATAACGGGAATTGAAATCACCGACAAGGACGATTTCATTGAATTTCTTGAAAACAACCGCAAATACTGGGATTATGTGGATGAGGAGCTGGAACGGCTCAAAGAAGCCGACAGTTGCATAACTGTTTACTTCTCCAACGATGAAGAGGGCACAGCCCTCCTTGAAACTGTCCGCAATGTAATTGATGAACTTCGGAGCTGTGACACCTCAGGCGACTTTGGGAGTCTTGAAATCCTGTTGGAGAACATGAAGGACGAGGACTGGTCCGAAAACTGGAAGCAGTTTTTCAAGCCTCTTGAAATCGGCAAACGTGTTCTTGTTGTTCCCGAATGGGAAACCGAAATCCCCCACAGCAACCGTGTGAAATTTCTGATTAATCCCGGTCTCAGCTTTGGAACAGGCTCCCACGAAAGCACAAAAATGTGCATTGAAGAAATCGAAAAATACGTAAAAGACGGCGACAAGGTTCTTGACCTTGGATGCGGTTCGGGAATCCTTTCGGTAATTGCCCTTCTTCTTGGAGCAGGGGATGCAACAGCTGTTGACATTGACCCCATGGCGGTTGAGGTTGCATATTCCAATCTGAAGCTCAACGGTCTACCCGAAGGTATTTACCACGGCTTTGCAGGCGACATAACCACCGACACAGAGCTTTGCAAAAAACTTTCAGCACAAAAAGCCGACATAGTTCTTGCAAACATAGTTGCAGACGTCATCATTGCCCTTTCAACCTTTGTTAAGGACTTTATGAAGCCCGACGGAGTTTTCATATGTTCGGGAATCATAATCGAACGAAAGGATGAAGTTGTCTCAAAGCTCGAAGCTGCAGGGCTAAAAATAAAAGAAGTCCGCACCATGGGCGAATGGGCGGCAGTGGTTTGCACACTTTAAACGAATACAAAAAAGTAAGGAGTTTTTTGCTCCTTACTTTTTTATTTAAAGATATGGTATAATCTCTTTGGCTATCAACGCCTTGTCCTCAGCTGTGGGTTCACCAAAAGGATGTCTGCATATGCCAAAATCAAATCCAAGCTGATTGAGAACCTCCTTTTCTGCCTGCATAACACCAATTTTGCAAAGAATTGTGATTATACGGTTTGCTTCCTTCTGAATGGTTTGAGCTTCCTCAATTTTACCCTCGTTGAACAGATTATGAATTTTCACAAACTTGTCCGCCATGAAGTTATATGTACTTCCAATACCGCCGTCAGCACCCATAACAAGTCCCGAAAGAAGCATTTCGTCAAAGCCGTTGTAAACAATCTTGTTTGGGAAATTTGTCTTGCATTGTTCAAGGGTAAAAAAGTCATTTGAAGTATATTTTATGCCCAAAAATCTTTCATCGGACAAAAACTTACTCATTTCCGAAGCGCCCATATTAACGCCCGAAAAGGCAGGAAAATGGTAAACCAGCATAGGTAGTTCTGCGCTGTCCGCAAGACGGAAATAATAATTTTTGATTTCATCAAATGTGAATTTATAATAAAAAGGCGCAACCGACGAAATCACATCATAACCAATGTTTTTTGCGTGTTTTGCAAGCTCGGTTGCCTCAAGCTCGTTGATTGAACCAATATGAGCAATGAGAGTGGCATCGCCCGCCACCGACTTCACCACGTCCATAATCTGTTTTCGTTCGTCCGTGGAAAGAAGAAAGGCCTCAGCCGTGCTTCCGCCCACATAAAAACCCTTTACGCCCTTGTGAAGACAAAACTTCACAAGCCTTTCAAGCTCTTTTTCATTAATCTTGTTTTCCTTATCAAATGGCGTAAGCAACGCCGTAAATAAACCTTTATACTTATCCATAATCCGTCCTCCTTTTTGATTCATTATAATACTATTTTTTTATTATGTATATGTACAAATTATCGAAAAACTGTATTATTTTCATATACCAGTTAATCAACACTTCCATTACAAAAATTTTCACCATATTTCTCTTGTATTTTTTTATTTTATGTGATATACTATATTTGCAACGCAATTTAATTAAACTACCACTAGTGTGTATTTTACTTCGGTAAAAATGCATACTCTATTTTCACATACTAATGGTAGGTTTGATTTGCGTTGCAGCAATCAAGGGTTATGCATTTTTCGTGCGTAGCCCCGTGCTGCGCATTTTTTATTTACATAAACTTGCGCAAACTCCGATTGTTGTCACGCAAATTCCTTATATGAAAATGTGCTGTTATATTAAATTAACAGCACATTTTCATTTTTCTATCCATTTACCTGCATCTTATCAACTTCGTCACCGCTTAATGTTCTGTCATTCTGAGCCAAGGGCGAAGAATCTTCCCAAAATAACACTTGCTTATGAGCAAAAAAACTGCCGAGCGTCCTTTGGGGACACTCGGCATAGTTTTTCACAGAAATTCGTTCAATATCAATTTAATGATAAAGATTGTGCTATTTGTATATTTATGACACTTTTGTAATAAGCTAAAATATGTAGAAATTATTTATTCTTAATATCTGTCAATAACTGAATTATTTCAGCAAAACCCAAAACTGTTGTTCCACTGAACAAAGACAAAAACCAACACGCAAACGCTGTTCCCCATGAAAAATCTCTGGTATAATCTGTCAAAGCTCCACCAATAACAACTCCTGCTATAAACCCTACAATGTATACAAAAACAGCTATGACTTTCAATGTAGCAGCTATGGAATTATCAGTTACAACCTTAACACTGTCTTTTGAGTACTTTTTTACTTCTTCATATTCCTCTTCCGTAATCTCTACAGGCACTTTTTTATAATATTTGTTTGTTAAATTATCGCTATCCCATTCTGCTTCAGGGAATTCCGAATTATATTCACTTTGAATACTGTCTATTATAACGTCAATTCTTTCACCATTTTTAGAAACTGTTATTATATCTCCTATCTTAGCCCTTTTATTTTTTATCATAAATTTTAAATCTTTACTATTGCCCTCTACATGGCCATGTCCCACCATTGGAGCATATTCTTTTTCATACAATCCTAATTCAATCAATGTTTTATTTTTACTTTCTTCAAGTTTTTTCATCTCAGCATCTTTTTTCGCATCTAAAAATGCTTTTACTTTATCGTTCATTTTTTACCTCCAAGTACATATTTTACAACATTATATAACATTTTGTTTTATTTGTCAATTAACAAAATGTTATACACTATAATAATTATAAAGGATGTGTTTATGTGTATCACAGAATCAGAGATTTACGAGAAGATAGAGATTTAAAACAAATTGACGTAGCAAACTATTTGAATTGCAGTCAGGTTTGCTATTCGCATTATGAATTGGGCAAACGTGACATTCCCACCGAAATTTTGATAAAACTTGCAAAATTCTATAAGACAAGCACCGATTATATTTTAGGTTTGACGGATGAAATGTAGAATATTTTAATTTTAGGTAAAGATGCTTCGGCAAGCTCAGCATGACCCCAAATCATACGCAAACGCTCATCTCTTACGTCATTCTGAGCCAAAGGCGAAGAATCTTTCCGGAAAACTTTACAAAACTATTTGGATTTAATTGTTTTAAGCGAAGAAATCAACATTCTGCGAATAGCACCACATTCATTTTGCATCTTCTTATATTTATCTCTTTCAATGCAATCCGTTTCATACAGTAATTCCAACCAATACTCTGTTTCGTAGCATTCTTTTTGAGCAATTTCAAGTTTTGAAATAAAATCTTTCTTGCTTTGGGCATATTGAGCTTCGTAAATATTTGCACCTATTGATGTTGCAGAACGCAAAAGCTGATTGGCCAAAACCGCTTCTTTGCGATTCGCTTTAATGTCTCTGCACAGAAAAACTGTATCTTTTGCAAATTGTTTTGCTTTTTCTCTTAAAATACTATCAGCCATTTTTATCACCTCTGCAATTATTATACTATAATACTATTGCTTTTTTCAAGTGGTATTCTGCACTCCATACAGAGTGATATTTTTGACAAATCAAAAGTGTTATTAAAACCTGCGGTTTTAGTGGTATTTTATTTGCTCTTTAACTGCCAAAGGCAATACCACTGCAAAGCAATATCACTTGCGAATGCAAATAACACTTGCTTATGAGCAAAAAAAACTGCCGAGCGTCCTTTAGGGACACTCGGCATATTTCTGCTATCGCAGCAGTAGATTACTTAAGTTCAACAGTTGCGCCAACTTCTTCGAGCTGAGCCTTAATCTTTTCAGCATCGTCCTTAGAAACAGCTTCCTTAAGAGTTGTGGGAGCACCATCAACAGCAGCCTTTGCTTCGCCAAGACCGAGACCTGTGATTTCACGAACAACCTTGATAACCTTAATCTTTTCAGCACCTGCAGCAGCAAGAACTACGTCAAATTCTGTCTTTTCAGCAGCAGCATCAGCAGCACCTGCAGCAGCACCTGCAACCATAACGGGAGCAGCAGCGCTTACGCCAAATTCTTCTTCAAGAGCCTTTACGAGATCGTTAATTTCTACGAGTGTAAGAGTTTTGATATCTTCAATCATTTTTGCTATATCAGCCATTTTTATAATCCTCCGTTTAAATTATATTTCGGGCCATTAAGCCGCCCGACGCTTTAAATTTTCTAAAATAATTATGCTTCTTCTTCCATCTTTTTTGCGATGGCATCCAAAGCTCTGACAAGGTTTCCGATAGGAGCCTGCAAACTTCCCATCATCTTTGAAATAAGAACTTCCTTGCTGGGGATGCTTGCATAAACCTTAACCTCATCAACACTGATAACTTTGCCTTCAACAAAACCGCCCTTGATTTCGAGCTGTTCGTTTGACTTTGCAAAATCAACAAGAACCTTTGCAGGAGCAACAACATCTGTGCTGCTTGTTGCAAGAGCAGTGGGACCGTGGAGAACGGGTTCAAGTTCTTCAAGACCAACCTGCTGTGCAGCAAAGTTTGTGAGAGTGTTCTTTACGATGGTGTATTCAACACCTGCTTCTCTGAGCTTCGCACGAAGCTCTGTATCCTGAGCAACGGTGAGACCGCGGTAGTCAGCGATTACACCTGCCTGAGCTGCCTGAAGTCTTTCAACAAGATTGGCAACAATGGCTTTTTTGCTTTCTAAAACTTTTTCACTTGGCATATTGAGTTTCCTCCTTTCGAAAAATAAACTTCTAAAAACAAACAAATAACCCTCGCAAACACGCAGCGAGGGTCAATACATAAACAACAAACCAAATTTGCAATTCAGTAAATGTCCTCGGCAGGATTTACGGCAAAGCCACCTGCTGTCTGCGGAATCCATTTCATCAACTATGATATTTTATCACAAAAAATACCATATGTCAATAGGAAAAACAAAAATTATGCATCAATTTTTGTTGAGTTAATCTTAATACCGGGGCCCATTGTAGATGCAACAGTAACAGATCTGAGATACTGACCTTTTGCTGCAGCGGGTTTCGCCTTAACGATTGCACCCATAAGAGCATTAAAGTTTTCAGCAAGCTTTTCTTTTCCGAATGAAGCTTTGCCAAGGGGGCAGTGAATGATGTTTGTTTTGTCAAGACGGTATTCAATTTTACCGGACTTGATGTCAGCAACCGCACGTGTAACGTCGGGAGTAACAGTACCTGCCTTGGGGCTGGGCATGAGACCCTTGGGACCCAAAACCTTACCGATTCTACCAACAACGCCCATCATGTCGGGAGTTGCAACAACAACATCAAAATCAAACCAGTTTTCAGACTGGATTTTCTGAACAAGGTCTTCAGCACCAACATAGTCAGCACCGGCAGCCTTAGCCTCGTCAGCCTTGCCTTCACGGGCAAAAACGAGAACCTTAACATCCTTACCTGTTCCGTTGGGGAGAACAACCGCACCTCTAACCTGCTGGTCAGCGTGACGTGAGTCAACACCCAATTTTACGTGAATCTCAACAGTTTCGTCAAACTTAGCTTTTGCAGTTTTGCAAACAAGGTCAAGAGCTTCAACTGTGTCATAGAGCTTGCCTTTTTCAATAAGCTTAACGCTGTCTTGATATTTCTTACCTTTCTTCATTTATTCATTTCCTCCTAATGTGGTTCAGCAGAATACGTCCTTGCATATTCCTCCCACTAATTTCAATTGACCAATACCAAAGGATTAGTCTTCAACGGTAACGCCCATAGATCTTGCTGTACCTGCAATCATAGACATTGCGGCTTCAACAGATGCAGCGTTAAGGTCAGGCATTTTCTGTTCAGCAATTGCCTGAAGGTCAGCCTTTGAAAGCTGAGCAACCTTTGTCTTGTTCGGAACGCCACTACCGCTCTGAATTTTGCAAGCCTTCTTAATAAGAACTGCAGCAGGCGGAGTTTTTGTAATGAACGAGAAAGATCTGTCCTGATAAACAGTGATAACAACAGGGATAACCAGACCTGCATCCTTGCTTGTCTTTTCGTTGAACTGTTTACAGAAATCCATGATGTTTACACCGTGCTGACCGAGAGCGGGACCAACCGGGGGAGCCGGAGTAGCCTTACCTGCTTCGATCTGAAGTTTGATGTAACCTGTAATTTTTTGCGCCATTCTAATGACACCTCCCTTTCACAAACGTGGTAATATCGGAAGCGGAGCTTTTCCCCGCCCCTCCCACCTATCCGAAAAAACGGATATATATAAACGGCGATTTGCCGTGTGGGAAACACTTTAAAGTATAATAATAAATTTTAGGATAATTCCTCAACCTGATTGAACTCAAGCTCAACATCGGTATCTCTGCCGAACATTGAAATCTTGGCTTTGATTTTCTGCTTATCCATAACGATAGCGGTAATAACACCGACAAAGCCTTCAAGCGGTCCATACTTAACCCTGATATTGTCACCAACATCAAAACCAACCGTCACCGTCTTCTTTTCAAGACCGATAGCCGCAATTTCCTCATCGGTAAGCGGAACGGGCTTTGAGCCGGGCCCAACAAACCCGGTAACGCCACGGCAGTTTCTGACAACATACCAGCTTTCATCGGTCATAATCATCTTAATAATAACATAACCGGGAAAAACCTTACGCATAACGGTTTTCTTTTTGTCGTCCTTAATTTCGACAACCTCTTCCATGGGAACGCTGATTTCCTGTATTACGTCTTGCATATTGCGATTTTCAATGGTTTTTTCAATATCGGCTTTTACTTTGTTTTCATAACCTGAGTAAGTGTGAGCAACATACCATTTTGCCTCATTGGACATAAACTACGGGACTTGCCCTTCCCTCCTGTTATCTATTGATTAAAGACTTCAGACCCCAACCGAACAACCAGTCAAGAATCCAGATTAATGCACCGACAAGCAATACGAAAATAAGTACAATCAGAGTATTCTGTCTGATTTTCTTAAATGAAGGCCATACAACACGCTTGAATTCTGCCTTCATGTCAACAAACCAGTTTTTTATTCTTGCGAATATCTTAGGTTTCTTTTCATTCATATCAAATTACCTCTTACTTTCGTTTGATTACTTCGTTTCCTTATGAAGTGTGTGCTTCTTGCAGAATCTGCAGTACTTGTTCATTTCAAGCCTGTCAGGATCGTTCTTCTTGTTCTTCATTGTG
>JAFSDN010000078.1 GCA_017436245.1 Clostridia bacterium | reverse complement strand
GGTTCTTTATCAAATGTTGGGGTTTAGTACAAAAAAGATGTTTCGACTACGCTCAACATGACCTTGTACCGGCAAGCTTTAGTCATTCTGAGCGCAGCGAAGAATCTTTACAAAGTATTTACCCCAACATTTGTTATAGAACCATTATTTTTGCTAAACGGCTATTTTGGTAAAACCTACACGGATAATCAGAATCTTGCGGGATATTTTTCGGAAATGAAATTTTTCATATTTCTGTCCACTCTCTCAATATCTCCCGTAAAACAACATTTACAGCAATAGAACTCTTTTTTTTCGGCATCATAATGCAAAAACACATCAATATCTTTGGCAAAGCATTCAGGACAACGAATCATTCTGCCTGTTGGATTTTCAAGCATATTTTCAACTCCTCTTCTTTTTTCAATTCTTTTTCTATCTCCATGTAGTAGAAAGGTCTGAACATCCATCCCTCTGTTATTTTATATTTTACCATGCTATCTGTTGAATTCATACTTACATTAATGTTTAACTGAGGTATGTTTGCATAAATCCTATCAGCATCACATTCATCAAGCTCTCTTCCGAGGTAGTTGTAATCAAGTTCTTCTCGCTTTTCGTTTTTGATTATTCCAAGACTTATTCCTCTCATGTCTTCAGGATATGTTGTATCTCCCCAGCAGCCGCAATGATGCTCCGTTATTTTAACAACAGCATTAGGGTCAGAACAGTCAATGATTTTTCGTGAAATCTCGATTTTTCCCTCTCCCTTGAAGGTGTATGAACTTAAAACACTCACCCTCACTCCGTCAATACAAAAAACTGCCGGGCTGAATTCTACACATCTTTCTCCGTTTTCGTTGATATAAGGGGTTGCTTTGGTTCTTGCTGCGGCAAGGTCTGTCTTTTTGCCATTCACTTCAAGGATATATGTATGGATTGAACCATCGTGTACCCCACCCCTATATTCGGCTGAAATGACATAAGGATAATTCATATTATGCAAATTTTCTGTGTCATTTCCAAGATTTTTTTCAAGCCTTCCAACGTGCGGTCTTAAATCACATATGGCACCGCCTATATTAGCATCAAGAGTAACTCTGAAATATGGGTCTTGATACCAGTATACTTCTCTTTCAGACCCACATACAATGTCTCTCCATTTATTAACCTCAGGAGCACCGATTTTGATATTATTTTCCATCCACGCTGCAAACTCACTCATGGTTGATGTAGTGGCTATATCTTGTGAAACCTTTTCGCCAAGATAATTCATATTCTGAATATACAATTCTTTTGCAAAGTCACCTGTTTCTTCAAGAATAGTATCATCTGTAAGCCAATTTGGACCAACAAAAACATTATAATAAACATAATCATTATATTTTAATTCTTCAACCCATTGGTCAACAAATTTATTCATATACGGCATGGTCATGTTTTCATAATCATATGCTTTTGCTCTCAGAACATTATGCGGGTGAGATGAAAACAAATCATCACGGCTTGTTATTGCCATAAGCATATCTCTGTTTAAATGCGGTAAGCCCACTATTCCGCAATAATCGTCCTCATTCTTGGCCATAATTAATGAATTGGTCTTTGATGGATAATATGCACCCCATGGACCCCCATCATTAAACAGATACCATTGATTCTGATTTCCGTAAAACATCTTTACGCCTTCTTCAAAGCAATTGGTGACAGCGGCCATTACACAAGGATAATTTTCGTGAAACCAATTAAGAGTTCTTGCATCAAATACATACGCAACAATAGATTTTGGATAATATCCTATTTTCTCTTTAAACAAATCCATTACAAATCTCAATAGTTTTATTTTTAAATCAAACGGCATAAGGTAAGTCATATTATCCTTTATGCCAAATTTTTCTCCAAGTCCGCAATCGGTCGGATAGTGCAAGTTAAGTCCTAATTCATCGCCAAATTCGGTGGCCTGTTGTTTTGCATATTCCACACACTTTTCACTGTAAAGTGAAGCGACTCCCAAAAGCAATGTTACCTTTAAGCCTGCGTTATGTGCCGCTTCCTGCTGACACATAAGACCCTTGAACATATTAGACCCGGTATCGCCATTTTCAATTCTGTGCAATATATTTATGTGTAATTTTCTCATAATCCTGCTCCATTTTTCATTTTATATGTATCATTGACAACTCTACAAGATAAGTGTATAATAAAACTTGCAAATAGTCTATAACTTATATTGATTATATTTAACACAATATTGACAGGGTGTGAAGTTTTGCCAAAAGGGTATGAAAGAGTAGGCTTTTCAGCTAACTATATGCCGGTGAAGTATTTTCCGGATGTTTACACTGAAAAACTAATTTTACCTCATTTTCACGAGAATATAGAAATTTTGTATTGCACAGGCGGATATGGTAAGATTTTTTATGAAAATACCACATTTCATATGAAAAAAGATGATATTATTATCATCAACCCCAATATTATTCATTCCTCCCCTTTAAATGATGAGGATTTTAAGTACCATTGCCTGCTGTTGAACGTTGATTTTTTGCTTGAAAACAAATTTCCTGAAGATATATACTTTGAGGAATGTATAAGAAATTCACAATTATCCGAAATCTTAAACAATATTATATCCGACTTGAAATTGGCTGAGGATAATCCGATGTATACAAAAACGCCTATGTACATTCCAAGACTTCGGTTAAATGTTCTTCAGCTTTTGCTTTTTCTTAACACTAAGTATACAAAGTTTATTGCGGACAATCCTTTTCAAAACACCAAATTTGACTTAACCAAGAAAACAATGATATATATAAAAGAACATTTTTCTGAGGAAATAACATTGGATTCTCTGGCAAGAATAATTAACATAAACAAATACTCGCTCACAAGGATGTTTAAAAAACAAACTCAGATGACAATTTTTGAATTTATTAATTTAACCAGATGCACGGAAGCAAAAAAATTGATTATTAACGGAGAAACCATTACTAATACTGCAAGACAATGCGGCTTTTTGAACCTTTCTTATTTTACGCGAACTTATAAAAAATACATAGGTGAATTGCCGTCTGCTTCAAAATCCAAAGAATAAATGTGAATGTGTTATTATACGGAACAATTTTTATAATGAAGAAAGATGAAGGTGATGATATGCCGTTGAATGTAAACGGAAAAATTTTGTGTTCCCTGTGTTTTTCACGGATTTATCCCGGCAAAGGATGTGAAAATTGTGATGGCCGCGGAAACAGATATAAATACCCCACTGCCTTGAAAGAGGACACCATACTTCTTGGAAAGTACAGTGTTGGAAAGGTTTTGGGCAAGGGTGGATTTGGAGTTACATATCTTTGTTATGACATGACTGCTGAAAAAAAGGTTGCCATAAAAGAGTTTTTTCCCGACTCCTTTGCTTGCCGTACAACCGAAAGAGGCTATGTTTCTCCGGTGGATTCAGAGAAAACGGAATTTTTTCAGGGTTATGCACGAAAGTTTTATGATGAAGCGGCATTGGTATCAAAATTCAACGGTCGGCCGGACATTATAAATGTGCATGAGTTTTTTTATGAAAACAATACTGCTTATTTTGTTATGGAAGCTCTTGAGGGGCTGGATTTTAAGCAGTATATAAAGAATAAAGGCGGTAAGATAACCGAAAAAGAGGCTCTGTACGTAATTTGCAGGGTTCTTGATGCCCTTGAAGCTGTTCACGGGCAGGAAATACTCCACCGTGATATTTCACCGGACAATATTTATATCTGCAATAACGGGAACATAAAGCTGATTGACTTTGGTGCGGCACGTCAGGTTATTGGTGCTTCATCGGTCAGTTTGTCGGTTATTCTGAAGCAGGGCTTTGCTCCCTTTGAGCAGTATCAAAAGCATGGAGCGCAGGGACCATGGACGGATATTTATGCTTTGGGTGCAACGCTTTATTATTCCATAACGGGCAGACTGATTGATGATGCAATGACAAGAACCGAGAATGAAAAGCTGGATTTTGACGGAATTTCAAACGGTGTGGCAAGGATTATTGAAAAGATGCTTGCGGTGAAGCATACCGAAAGATTCCAGAGCGTTTCAGAGGTGAAAGCCGCCATTGGGGAGCTGAACCCCGAAACTGAGAGACCAAGCATAAAGAATTACTGCTCTTTTTGCGGCAAAGAGATACCTTTTGGTGAAAAAACATGCAAAAGTTGCCTGCAAAACACCATTACGTATGAAGAAAAACAAAATGATGATGAAGGGCATGATGTGCATAACGGCGAAAGGATAATAGACAGAATTCTGAAGAAAAAGAAGCTCCTTGTTTTTGTTGCTGTGCTGGCGGTGCTGGTGATTGGTGTGCGGGTGAGAAATCTGACGTCGGATATGAATGAAGGAGAGGGAGCGCAAACGGATTTTGAAGAAAAGGTGCTTAATGAAAATGCGGTTCCTGCCGCACCTCTTGAGGGGGTTATTGCCCGCGTGAGGAACAAAGAAGGAGAATACGGCTATATTGATACTGCAGGAAATGAAGTGATTCCCTGTGAGTATGATCAGGCGGATCCGGACTTTGCGGAGGGGATAGTAGCCGTTGCTAAAAACGGAAACTACGGATGCGTTGATATGAAGAATAATGTTGTGATACCCTTTGAGTATAAGTTTATACAGACCGTATCAGATGGTGTTGTTGTCGTGAAAAAAGACCAAAAAATGGGAGCTATGGATACTGCCGGAAATATAATGATACCCTATGAATATGACGGCTTCAGTTCGTTTTCGGAAGGATATGCCGTTGTGGAGAAAAACGGAAAAGATGCCTATATAGACACAAAGGGTAATTTGATTACGGGTTTTGTTTTTGATGATGCTTCATGGTTCAGTGAGGGGCTTGCAAGGGTTAAAAAGAACGGCAAATGGGGATATATTAATACTTCGGGCACTGAAGTAATTCCATGCAAGTATTCTACGGCCGGACAGTTCAATAACGGATTGGCCAATGTGTTTATTGACGGCAAGGGCGGCTATATTAACAAAAACGGTGAGGTTGTTGTGCCGCTTCAATATGATGAGTTGCCCGAATTTTCGGGAGAGGTGACTTTGGTTAAAAAAGGACAGTTCTTTGGGGTGATAAACAACAAGGGAGAGGAGCTTAGCGATTTTATTTATGAAGACATAACCTTTTCAGGATTTTCCGAGGGTATGGCAGCGGTGAAGAGAAACGGAAAATGGGGCTTTGTGAATGAAAAGGGTGTTGAGGTGATTCCTTGTGAGTATCTTTATGTGGGTGACTTTTCCGAGGGACTGGCTTGGGTTAAAAACAGTATGTGGGAATGTGGTTATATTGACAATAAGGAGAATTTTGTGATTCCTCTTTCCAATGAGTTTGATGTCGGTGAAGGGTTTTCCCATGGCTTTGCCGCAATAAAAAAAGGTGATCTATGGGGAATTATTGACAAAAATGCAAATCTTATAGTAAAAATGCAGTACTTAGATGTGGACAAGTTTAAAAGTTGCATTTAACGGCAATAAGCTGATATTGAGCAACGCCCTGCAAAGCAATCGCTTTGCAGGGCGTTGTTTGTGATTAAATATCCATAATAACGGGCAGAATCATTGGTTTTCTCTTTGTTTTTGAGAAGATGAATGAGCCAAGCTCGTTTTTTACATGGGATTTGAGACTTGCCCAGTCAAGGGTATTGTTTGAAAGGCAGTCGTCAATTACCTGGGTTGCGGTTTCACGCATGCTTTCCATAAGGTCCTCGGATTCCCGGACATAGACAAAGCCTCTGGAGATTATGTCGGGACCTGCAACAACTGTTTTGCTTGCCTGGTCAATTGTCATAACAACAACAATCAAGCCGTCTTCGGACAGATGCTTGCGGTCACGAAGGACAATTGAACCAACATCTCCAACACCCAGTCCGTCAACCAGAACTCTGCCTGAGGGAACAATACCGGTGATTTTTGCGGCTCTTTTTGAAACATCAAGAACCTGACCGTTTTCCATAAGGAAGATGTTTTCGGGCTTCATGCCCATTTGCAGTGCCAGTGCCTTGTGTCGGCTCAGGTGCTTGAATTCGCCATGAACCGGCATGAAGTATTTTGGCTTTGCCAAGGCAAGGATTATTTTCAGTTCTTCCTGGCAGGCGTGACCTGAAACATGAACATCCGCCAGAGATTCATAAATCACCTCGGCACCATGCTTGAGAAGCTCGTTGATTACGTTTGAAATTGATTTTTCGTTTCCGGGGATTGGGCTTGCTGAAATTATAACAAGGTCTCCTGCTTCGATGTTTACCTTTTTGTGCCCTGAATATGCCATTCTTGAAAGAGCAGACATTGTTTCACCCTGACTGCCTGTTGTGACAATTACAACTTGTTCCTTTGTGTATTTGCCAAGCTCGTCAAGGCTGATTAGTGTATTTTTGGGAATGTCCATATACCCAAGCTCGATTGCGGCGGTGAGAACATTTTCCATACTGCGTCCTGAAACAGCCACCTTTCTGCCGTGTTTAACTGCTGCATTTATGATTTGCTGCACCCTATGTATGTTGGATGCAAAGGTGGCAATAAAGATACGTTTGTTGCAGTTGTCAAACACGTTGTCAAAGGTTGTGCCAACGGTACGCTCGCTCATGGTATAGCCCTTGCGCTCGGCATTTGTGCTGTCGGACATAAGGAGAAGAACACCTTTTCTGCCAAGCTCGCCGATTCTGCCAAGGTCAATCATCTCGCCGTCGATGGGAGTTGAATCAATCTTGAAGTCACCCGTGTGGAGGATAACACCTGCAGGGGTGTGAAGTGCCACGGCAACTGCATCGGCAATGCTGTGGTTTGAACGTATGAATTCAACCTTGAATTCGCCCAGAAGAAATTTTTCTCCGGGATTTACAACGTTTAGCTTTGAAGAGTTTAATATTCCGTGTTCCTGAAGCTTGTTTTTGAGTATTCCCAAGGTAAGCTTTGTTCCGAATACGGGAACATTGAATTCCTTGAGTACGTAAGGAATTGCCCCTATATGGTCTTCGTGACCGTGGGTCAGAACGATACCTCTGATTTTGTTTCTGTTCTTTTGCAGATAGGTTATATCCGGTATAACCATATCAATTCCCAGCATATCGTCATCGGGGAATGCCAGTCCGGCATCAAGAATCAGAATATCGTTCCCGTATTCAAAGACTGTCATGTTTTTTCCGATCTCATGCAGTCCTCCGAGAGGGGTAATTTTTATGTTTGCGTCTTTTTTCAAAGAGTTGTTCTCTTTTTTCTTTGAAGCAGAGGAACGCCGAATTTCGTATAGTTTGCTCATTTGAATTTCGTCCTTTCGGCTATTTCTGAAATTTTTGATAATAAAATTGTTTAATACCTCCTTAACTCTGTATCTTTACCGCACTTTTAATGAGCCAAAGTTTCTTCGGCACATTCAACCACGATACATTATACACTAATTTTTGGTTTTTTGCAAGAGTTTTGGTAATATTTACATTATAGATTTTTTCCGCTTTTTAAAACAATATTCAAAAACCATAAAATTTAGCATCAAAAAATTTATTTTTTGTATGCTTATGTGTTTGACAAGTGTGAGGGATTGAGATATAATATTAATCAGAAAGGAATGATTTTTATGGAGTGGAGAAAATTTAAAAAAGGAAACTGGACAAATACAATTGACGTCAGCGATTTTATAAAGCTCAATTATACCCCTTATTGCGGTGATGCGTCATTCCTCAGAGGAAAAACAAAGAGGACGGAACGGGTGTTTGAAAGAGTGCAGGAGCTTCTTATAAAGGAAAATGAGAACGGCGGAGTTCTCAATGTTGACCCGAACCATGTTTCGTCATTACTTACCTTTGGCCCCGGATATGTGATTGAGGGAGAAGATTTGATTGTTGGTCTGCAAACGGACGAGCCTTTGAAAAGAGCTGTTAATCCCTTTGCAGGATACAGAAATGCTGTTCAGGCCTGCAAGGCATACGGTTATGAAATCGGTGAGAACGTGACCAATGAGTTCAAATACCGCACAACTCATAATACGGGTGTTTTCAGAGTTTATACCGACACTATGAAGAAAGCAAGACACGTGGGAATCCTCACGGGCTTGCCCGATGCTTATGCCAGAGGCAGAATTATCGGTGATTACAGAAGAATTGCCCTTTACGGAATGGATTACCTCATTGAACAGCGTCAGCTTGACAAAAAGAGAATCGGCGAAAGGGATATGGATGAAGATACAATCCGACTTCTTGAAGATATTGAACGTCAGCTGGAATTTATGAAGCAGCTTGTTGTTATGGCGGGTCAGTACGGATGTGACATAACACGTCCCGCAAGCAATGCTCAGGAGGCAATACAGTGGTTGTACTTTGGTTATCTTGGTGCAGTGAAGGAGCAGAACGGTGCGGCAAACAGTATCGGAAGAATTTCGGCATTTATTGATATTTATATTCAAAGGGATATTGAAGAAGGAAATCTTGACGAGGTTTCTGCTCAGGAGCTTGTTGATGATTTGATTATAAAGATGCGTCTTGTACGCCATTTGCGTACTCCCGAGTACAACGAGCTTTTTGCGGGCGACCCTGTTTGGGTGACCTGCTCGCTTGCGGGAATGACCGAGGATGGAAAGCCCATGGTTACAAAAACCTGCTTCAGATTTTTGCAGACTCTTTATAATCTTGGCCCCAGTGCTGAACCAAACATAACCGTTCTCTGGGCGCAGGATTTGCCTGAAGGCTTTAAGAAGTTCTGTGCAAAGGTTTCGATTGATACAGACTCAATTCAGTATGAAAATGATGATGTTATGCGCAAGGATTTTGGTGATGATTATTCCATTGCCTGCTGTGTTTCGGCAATGAAAACAGGAAAGCAGATGCAGTTTTTCGGAGCAAGATGTAATCTTGCCAAGGTTCTCCTTATGACGCTTAACGGTGGCAAGGACGAGATTTACGGCGAGCAGATTGCCCCCGAGGGTGAGGTTTTTGCGGCGGATAAGCCTCTTGTTTATGAAGAAGTTCTTGAACGGTTCAAGACTTATGCTGCATGGATGGCAAAGCTCTATGTCAACACTATGAATGTTATTCACTATATGCATGACCGTTATGCCTATGAACGGCTTATGATGTCGCTTCACGATGTTGAGCCTGAGAGGCTTATGGCGTTTGGTATCAGCGGACTCAGTGTTCTTGCAGACAGCCTCAGCGCAATTAAGTATGCAAAGGTGACACCTGTCAAGGATGAAAGAGGTCTGATTGTTGATTTTGTCACCGAAGGCGAATTCCCCAAGTATGGCAATGATGATGACAGAGCTGACGAAATTGCTCAATGGATAACAGAATTCTTCTACGATGAGCTTTGCAAAACAAAGACTTATCGTGGTGCAAAGCACACACTTTCTATTCTGACAATTACGTCAAACGTGGTATACGGCAAAAAGACAGGCTCAACACCTGACGGCAGAAAAGCGGGTGAGCCCTTTGCGCCCGGTGCAAATCCAATGCACGGCAGAGATGCCGAGGGTGCTCTGGCGTCACTTAATTCGGTTGCAAAGCTTTGTTATGATTGCTGTCAGGACGGCATTTCAAATACATTTTCGATTACTCCTGAGACTCTGGGGCATAATGAGGATGAACGTGTTGAAAAGCTGGTTGATGTTCTGGACGGGTATTTTGTTCAGCACGCACACCATTTGAATGTGAATGTTCTGAACCGTCAGAAGCTGATTGATGCTATGAACAATCCTGCACTTTATCCGTCGCTGACAATCCGTGTCAGCGGTTATGCGGTTAATTTCAACAAGCTGACAAAGGACAAACAGCTTGAGGTTATTTCAAGAACCTTCCATGAAAAAATGTAGTTCTGAGGTGTGGTCATGAAGGGGTATGTTCATTCCTTTGAAAGCCTTGCGGCGGTTGACGGACTGGGAATCAGATGTGCTGTGTTTCTGTCGGGATGTCCTCTCAGATGTGCCTATTGCCACAATCCCGACACATGGAACAGGGGCGGAGTCGAAACCGAGCCTGAATTGCTGGTGAAAAAGATTGCAAGATACAAGCCATATTTCAAAGCGGACGGCGGCGTGACTTTTTCGGGCGGTGAGCCTTTATGTCAGGCAGAGTTTATAAGGGAATGTGCTTTGCTTCTTGAAAATGCAGGAATCAATTATGCCATTGACACGTCCGGGGCTGTGGCTCTTGATGAGAACGTGAAAGCGGTTCTTGAAAATGCTCAGATGGTTATTCTTGACCTTAAATTTGCCGATAATGAGAGCTATGAAAAATATACAGGTGTGGGCATAAAACGCACTCTGGAAACATTGAACCATCTTGAAAGTATCGGCAAGGATACATGGATACGCACGGTGGTTGTTCCGGGAATTAATGACAGCGAAGCCGAAATCCAAAGGTATACAGAGCTGATTAAAGGTTTTTCCTGTGTGAAAAGATACGAGCTTCTTGGTTTTCACACAATGGGATTTTTTAAGTATGAAAAGCTGGGAGTTGAAAATCCCTTTAAGGGAAAGCAGGCGCTTGAAGACGATGTTCTGAAGCGTTTGCAGGAGTTTGCTGATAATAAATTGAATATTTAGGCAGGGGACTGTTGCGTTAAGCAATTTTAATGAATAAATTCTCAAAATTGTAGGGGCGATTCACGAATCGCCCGCGGGTCATTCTTGAATGACCCCTACATGAGGAATATTTATGCATTGGTTTTGTTTAACGCGACAGCCCTTTTTGTATTAATTTTGTCAGATAACACATAATAAAAACAAAGGAGTTGAAGTTTTTATGTTAATGACAGTTATGACGGTGACTCAGTTTTGTTTTACCATTGTCATCGGGTTGTATTTTTTAGTTATGCTCAAAAGTCAGTATTCGGGAAAAAACTCCATGCACAGCGAAAGTGTTAAGGAGCTTGAAAGGCTGAAAAAGCTGAACAGAATTAAATTGACAGAACCTCTGACCGAAATGACAAGGCCAAAGAAAATCAATGAAATTGTGGGTCAGGATGATGGTGTTAAGGCTCTGCGGTGTGCCTTGTGCGGAAAAAATCCGCAGCACGTTCTGATATACGGCCCGCCCGGAGTGGGCAAAACTGCCGCATCAAGAGTGGTGCTGAACGAAGCCCGAAAAAATCCCGATTCGCCCTTTAAGGAATACTCAAAGTTTATTGAGGTTGATGCAACAACCATGCAGTATGATGAACGGAGCATTGCCGACCCTCTGATTGGTTCGGTGCATGACCCTATTTATCAGGGTGCGGGGGCTTACGGACCGGCAGGAGTTCCGCAACCAAAGGAGGGGGCGGTTACAAGAGCCCACGGCGGTGTGCTTTTTGTTGATGAAATCGGTGAACTGCCGCCAATGCAGATGAACAGATTACTGAAGGTTCTGGAGGACCGTCGGGTTTACTTTGACAGCGCATATTACAGCTCGGAAAACAAGGAGATACCCGGTCATATTCACGAAATGTTCAGAAACGGATTGCCTGCGGATTTTCGGCTTATTGGCGCAACAACCCGAACCCCCGACGAAATTCCTCCAGCGCTCAGGTCAAGGTGCGTTGAAGTGTTTTTTGAAAATCTGTCCTATGAACAGGTTCGGCAGATTGCCCGTGAAGCGGCGGCGAAGACGGATATGGAATTTGCTGACGAAATCTTTGATTTTGTTGCCCGGTTTGCGGATAACGGTCGTGATGCCGTGAATATTGTTCAGACTGCCGAGAGTATTGCAAGGCTGGAGCATCACGAAAGTGTTCGGAGGTCGGATGTGGAGTGGGTTATTGAAACGGGGAAATATTCGCCCCGATACGAAAAAAGAATCCCCTCCCTGTGCAGAGTGGGAAAGGTTTCGGGGCTTGCGGTTTACGGTGGTTCCCAGGGGTGTGTTCTGGAGATTGAGGCTGTTGCGCAAAAATGCGAAAAGGGCTGTGGTCAGGTTACAGTGACGGGCGCTGTTGATGAGGAGGAGATTTCAAACAACAGGCAAAGGCTCAGACGGAAAAGCAGTATTTCGGCATCGGTGAAAAATGTTATGACGGTTTTGCAGTCTGAGCTTGGAATATCGGTGAAAAACTATGATGTGCATATCAACTTTCCCAACAGTATTCCTGTTGACGGACCATCAGCCGGAATTGCAATTTTTTGTGCGGTTTATTCGGCACTGAAAAATATTGCGGTGGACGGACTTGTTGCAATGACAGGTGAGCTTTCGGTTTGCGGTGAGGTTTGCGGTGTTGGGGAAGTTCCTTTGAAAATTCGTGTTGGGGTTAATGCCGGAGCAAAAAAGATAATTGTTCCCCGTGATAATTATCAGGAGCGATTTGCCGAGCAGGAAGCAAAAATTATACCCGTTACAAATATTTTTGAGGTTATTGATGCAGTATTTTGTGAAGATAATGCCCAAAATGACGTGTTTCTTTCAAAAAAAACAGATAATATTGGAATAATTAGTGCTGAAGGGGTTGAAATTTTCAAAAAGAATTGATATAATATTACGGATAATGGGCAAAATATATCTATTTTGCTTCTGAAAGGATGTAAACAAACAAATGGCGAACAAAAGACATATACTGCCGCTCATTCCGCTCAGGGGTATTTCGGTATTTCCCGGAATGGTTCTGCACTTTGATGTGGGTCGGAAAAAATCAATTGCGGCTGTTGAATATGCAATGTCCTCAGAGCAGCTGATTTTTCTCAGCTATCAGAAGGATATACTGACCGAGAATCCCAAAAAAGAAGATGTTTCAAAAATCGGCGTTGTTGCCGAGGTGAAGCAGATTCTGAGACTTCCTGACGGAAGCCTCAGGGTTCTGGTTGAGGGACTTTTCAGAGCAGGTATGACAAGCTTTATTGATGATGAAAAGTTCATCAGCGCAGGGGTGGTTAAAAAGAGGGATATTCCCTGTGAGGATATGATTCAGGAGCAGGTTCTGATGCGAAAGATTCAGAAGCTTCTTGAAGATTATTTCAATCTTTATGAAAAAATGAATCCCGAAATTGCGGCATCCATGCTTGAAATTGAAGATGCAGGAGAGCTTGCTGACATAACAGCAACCAACTTTCCGCTCAAGCCTCACGAAAGGCAGATTATTCTTGAAGAGCTTGACGTGAGAACACGTATGGAAAAGCTTATTGCTCTTATGGAAAATGAAAACAACATTATGGAGGTTGAGCAGGGGGTTATGTCAAAGCTGAAAAACAGCCTTGACAAAAATCAGCGTGACTATATTCTTCGTGAACAGATGAAGGTAATTCAGGAAGAGCTTGGGGATTTTGAATCGGGACAGTATGAAGCGGATTCATACCGTGACAAAATCAAAAAAAGAAATCTCCCGAAAGAGGTGGTTGAAAAGCTGGAAGAGGAGCTTGCAAAGCTTTCAAGGCTGTCAATTCATTCTCAGGAATATGGTGTTGTTCAGAATTATATTGAAACGGTTCTGGCCTTGCCGTGGGAGATTTCAACAGAAGAAAATTCGGATATAAAGCTGGCAAGAAAGATTCTTGACCGTGACCATTACGGGCTTGAAAAGGTGAAGGAACGAATCCTTGAATATCTTGCGGTGAAAACCTTGTCGGAGGGGCCAAAGGGCTCAATAATTTGTCTTGCAGGGCCTCCCGGAACAGGAAAAACGTCAATTGCAAGGTCTTTGGCGGAGTCACTTGGCAGAAAGTATGTTCGGGTGAGCCTTGGCGGAATTCAGAACGAGGCTGAAATCAGAGGGCACAGAAAGACCTATGTTGGCTCAATGCCGGGCAGAATTATTGCGGCAATGAAGCAGGCTGAGAGTAATAATCCCCTTGTGCTTCTTGACGAGATTGACAAAATGTCCAGCGATTTTCGGGGTGACCCCACGGCGGCAATGCTTGAAGTACTTGACCCTGAACAGAACTGCGGTTTCCGTGACCATTTTCTTGAGCTTCCCTTTGATTTGTCAAAAGTGCTGTTTGTGACAACCGCCAACTCGGTTGAAAACATTCCTGCACCTCTTTATGACAGAATGGATATAATTGAGATTTCGGGTTACACCGAGGACGAAAAGCTGAATATTGCAAAAAAATATCTTTTGCCAAAGCAACGGAAGGAGAACGGACTTGACGGAAAGATGCTGAAGATTTCGGACAGCGTGCTGAAGCTGTTGATTGAAGGCTACACAAGAGAGTCGGGCGTGAGAACTCTTGAACGCAGACTTGGGGCAATATGCCGTAAGGCGGCAAAGGAAATTGTTGAGGAGTCAAAGACTTCCGTAACCGTCACCGAAAAGGTTTTGAAGCAGTATCTTGGCGGCAGAGTTTATCTTTATGAGCATATGGCTGACGAGAATCTTGTTGGAGCGGCAACGGGTCTTGCTTGGACCCAATCGGGCGGTGATACCCTTTATATTGAAGTGAACATCATGAAAGGCAACGGAAAGCTGGAGCTTACGGGCAATCTTGGTGATGTTATGAAGGAGTCGGCACGTGCGGCGTTGAGCTTTATTCGTGCCAATGCTGATGTATTTGGGCTGGATGGTGATTTCTATAAGGAAAAGGATATTCATATTCATGTTCCCGAGGGGGCAATTCCAAAGGATGGCCCTTCTGCCGGAATCACAATGGCAACAGCACTTATTTCAGCACTTACAGGAGCTTCGGTTAGCCGCAATGTTGCAATGACCGGTGAAATAACTCTCAGGGGACGGGTTCTTCCCATTGGCGGGTTGAAGGAAAAATCACTTGCGGCTTACCGTATGGGCATCCGCAAGATAATCATTCCCTTTGAGAATAAAAAGGATTTTGATGAGCTTCCCGATAAAATCAAAAATGAAGTGGAATTTGTTTTTGCAAAGAGCATAAAAACCGTTATTGAAAATGCTTTCAGCGAAGGAGGATACGGATGGAATTTGTCAACATTAAGTTTTTGACAACTGCTGTGAAATATGAGCAATACCCGGATGAAAGTCTTCCTGAAATTGCACTTGTGGGGCGCTCGAATGTTGGAAAGTCTTCACTTATCAACTGTCTTGCAAACCGCAAAAACCTTGCAAGAACAAGCAGTACACCGGGAAAAACCGCAACCATAAACTTTTATGAAATTGAGGGAAAATACAGAATTGTTGACCTTCCGGGGTACGGATATGCAAAGGTGTCAAAGCAGGAAAAGGAAAAATGGGCATCAATGATTGAGGGCTATCTTTCAAGGCGGGGCAATCTTTTGCAGGTTATTCAGCTTGTGGATTCAAGACATAAGCCCACGGCTGATGACAAAATGATGTTTGACTGGATTAAAACATATAACTATGAACCGCTTGTTGTTGCTACCAAGCTGGACAAATTGAAAAAGTCGCAGGTTGAGGGCAACCTGACCGCAATATACGAGGATTTGGAGCTTACCGAGGAATCGGTGCTGATTCCCTTTTCCTCAGAAACCCGTCAGGGCAGAGAAGATGTTCTTGAGCTGTTTGAATATCTCCTTGGCGGTGAAAAATAGATTTTGTGAATCTTTGGATTCTTAAAAGAAAGGATTTTGGTAAAAATGATTACAAAACCAAGAGGTACAGAGGATGTATTGCCAAAGGACAGTAAGTTGTGGCAATACATAGAGAGCACCGCAAGAGGTGTTTGTGACCTGTACGGTTACAAAGAAATCAGAACTCCCGTTTTTGAGCATACCGAGCTTTTTCAGCGAGGTGTTGGTGATACAACCGATGTTGTTCAAAAGGAGATGTATACATTTGAGGATAAGGGAGGTCGTTCAATCACGCTGAAACCCGAAGGAACGGCAACTCTGGCACGAAGCTATATTGAAAATTCACTTTATGCAAATCCGCAGCCCACAAAGCTGTGTTATATAATTCCCTGTTTCAGATACGAAAAACCGCAGTCGGGCAGACTTCGTGAATTTCATCAGTTTGGAATTGAATGCTTTGGTGCAAGTACGCCAAGCACCGATGCAGAGGTTATATCCCTTGCAAGTATGTTTCTTGAAAAACTGGGACTCAAGGGAATCAGCCTTCAGCTCAACAGTATTGGCTGTCCTGTTTGCAAGAAGGATTACAACGAAAAGCTGAGAGCATATTTTGAGGATTACAAGGGTGAGCTTTGCCCCACCTGCCTTGAAAGACTTGAAAAGAACCCCATGAGAATTATTGACTGCAAGTCGGAAATTTGCAGTAAGATTGCGGAAAAAGCTCCAAAGATGGTTGACCATCTTTGCGACGATTGCCACAGCCATTTTGAAGAAACAAAGGAAAGACTTGACAATATGGGTATTGAATATACTGTTAATCCCGATATTGTGAGAGGTCTTGATTATTACACCAAGACGGTGTTTGAGTTTGTTTCGGATTGCCTCGGTGCCCAGTCAACGGTTTGCGGCGGCGGACGTTACAGCGGACTGATTGAACAGCTTGGCGGCAAGCCTGCAGACGGAATCGGGTTTGCGGCAGGCTTAGAGCGTCTTATCCTTGTGCTGAAGGCACAGCAGGGCGAGCGCGCAGGCGGTGACAATGACCCTGATTTGTTCATTGGTGCAATGGGTGATGCTGCTGACAAAATGGCACAGAAGCTGATTTTTGAGCTTCGCAACAAGGGTGTTCATGCAGAGCAGGATTTGTGCGGCAGAAGTCTGAAGGCTCAGATGAAGTATGCCGACAAGCTCTCGGCAAAGTACAGCCTTGTTATCGGTGATGATGAAATTGCCAATAACAAGGGAAATCTCAAAAATATGGAAAACGGCGAAACTGTTGAAACAGAGCTTTTGGCAGATAAACTGATTGAAAAAATAAAAGGATAGGAGAGAGACTTATGGATACAATGAAAGGACTCAAAAGAACCAATTATTGCGGTGAGACCGAAGGCATTGGCAAAACTGTTGTTGTTGGCGGCTATGTTCAGAAAATCCGTGATATGGGAACATTGATTTTTATTGACCTGCGTGACAGAACGGGCATTGTTCAGCTTGCTTTTGACGAAACAACCGACAAGGAGGTTTTTGAAAAAGCCGCATCCTGCCACAGCGAATATGTGCTTATGGCAAAGGGTGTTGTGAGAGAAAGAGAGAGCAAGAATGATGCAATTAAGACGGGTAATATCGAGATTTTTGTTGATGACCTGAGAATTCTTGCAAAGGCACAAACGCCCCCCTTTGAAATCACCGACAAGACAAACGTAAACGAAGAGCTTCGCCTCAAGTACCGTTATCTTGATTTGAGACGGGGCCCTCTTCAGGATAATATTATAAAAAGAAGCAAAATTGCAAAGAGTGCAAGAGATTATTTTGAAGAAAACGGCTTTATTGAAATTGAAACACCTATGATGATAAAGTCAACTCCTGAGGGCGCACGTGACTACATCATTCCGTCACGTATTCACGGCGGAAAGTTCTATGCCCTTCCCCAGTCGCCTCAGATTTACAAACAGCTTCTTATGATTTCGGGATTTGACAGATACATTCAGCTTGCACGTTGCTTCCGTGACGAGGACCTCCGTGCTGACCGTCAGCCCGAATTTACTCAGATTGACCTTGAAATGTCCTTTGTTGATGTGGAGGATATTCTTGAAATGGGTGAAGGCTTTGTGAAGAGACTCTTCAAGGATGTTCTTGATGTGGACATTCCCACACCGCTTCCAAGGCTTACCTATAAGGAAGCTATGGAACGCTATGGCTCGGATAAGCCCGACACACGTTTTGGTATGGAAATCACCGACCTTTCAGACCTTGTTAAGGACAGCGGTTTTGGTGTGTTTGCTTCTGCAATTGCCGACGGTGGAAGTGTTCGTGCAATCTGTGCAAAAAATGCGGCTGAAACACTCACAAGAAAAGAAATTGACAAGCTCACGGAATATGTTCGCGGTATTGGTGCAAAGGGACTGGCTTATATCAGATGGATTGAAGATACTCCCACTTGCTCATTCGGAAAGTTTATGGCAGAGGGTGAGCTGGAGTCAATCATTGAAAGATGCGGAGCGGAGAAGGGCGATGTTGTATTTATTGTTGCAGACAAGAACAGCACAACTCTCTCAACCCTGGGCTCTTTGAGATGCAAGGTTGCAAAACAACTTGATATTATCGGTGAAGGCTTCAACTTCCTTTGGGTTACGGAGTTCCCCTTCTTTGAATATGATGAAGATTCAAAAACTTATGTTGCCATGCATCACCCCTTTACAATGCCGCAGGATGAGTGTATTCAGTATCTTGAATCGGCTCCCGAAAAGGTTACGGCAAAGGCGTATGACCTTGTTCTCAACGGCACGGAGCTTTCAAGCGGTTCAATCCGTATTAATGACTATGAGCTTCAGCAGAAGATGTTCAAGGCTCTTGGTCTCAGCGAAGAAGAAATTGCGGCAAAATTCGGATTTTTGGTTGAGGCATATAAGTACGGTGCGGCACCTCACGGCGGTATGGGCATCGGCCTTGACAGAATTGCAATGATTATGTGCGGAGCAGACAGCCTTCGTGATGTTGTGGCGTTTCCCAAGGTTCAGAATGCATCCGAGCTTATGTCCAATTCGCCCGATGTGGTTGACGAAGCTCAGCTCAGAGAACTAAGCATTAAAATTGATATTGCTGAGGAAAAATAAGTTTTGGCATTATTGATTTGCGTATAAACCTTGCGGAAAATAATTTCTTTACGGGATTGTTTTCCGGGACAGGAGACGATATTATGAAAAATCGTAAGGCTGTAATTTTTTCTGTAATTCTTATTTTGGTAATTGTCAGCGGTTTGTGTGTTTTCTTTGCTCTGAGCGGTCGGGAAAACGCGGTGGTGGCATATAAGGATGTGTTTGAATGCCGTGTTTCGGACATTGTGGGATATACCGTGGAAGATGGCGAAAATGGATTTGCCCTTGAAAAGTCGGGTGACGAATGGCAAGTAAAGGATGACAAAACCAACGCTTTGAATCAGCAGAAGGTGCAGGAGCTTCTTGGAAATGTTTCGGTGATTTCTGTCCTTGATGTTGATTCGGGAATAAGCAAAGCCGAATTTTTGAAGATGCCGAAGCAAACTGTCACCGTTGCTTTAAGTGACGGAAGTGTACACAAATTTGAATTTGCGGTGCTGAACAAGGAAAAATGTGCTCTGAATATTTCGGACGGTGATGAAATTTTTGCTGCGCATTTGTCCTTGCGTGACATTCTTGTGGCAAAGCTGGAAAATCTCAGGTACAAATTCCTGTTTGACGGCTTGACCGAAAGTGATGAAGCGCTGACTTATTACAGTTATCTTGATTATGACAAGAAAAAAACCGTGGTAAGAATGAAAGATGCCAATGAACTTTCAAAGGGCAAAAGAACCTCGTATGTTATGGTGGAGCCGTATAATGAAGATGTGGATGACCATTTGTTTGAACAACAAATTGCGGTGAACATTCCGGTATTGCTTGCAGAGAAGTATGTGAGCAATCCGGAAAATGAGCTTTCAGTATACGGTCTTGACAGAGAGTCAAGGGCGGAGCTGAGCTTTAAATGGGGAACAAGAGCCGAGGTGCTTTATCTTGGCAAGAACGAAAACGGACTTGTGTACGGTATGCTGAAAAATACAGATGGAATCTTTATGATTAATGCCGCAAAGCTCGGCTTTTTGAAAACAGAACCCTTTTACATTCTTGATACGGGAATACTTGTATCAGAGCCCGAAAAGGTCAGCAGCATTACCGTAACATCGGGGGATGTTGCTTATACAGTTTCAAGCAGAAGAGCCGCAGACGGTGAAAACAATCTGTATTTTGTAAATGACAGTCCCACCACCGAGGAAAATTTTGCGGATTTGGTTCGGATGCTTGATGAAATAAAGCTGAAGGGCGAGCTTTTGACAGTTCCCGAAAATACTGACGAAATCAGAATTGATATTACCTACGGAAACGGTTATTCCGGACAAAGGCTGGTTTTTGTGTCGGCAACCGACAAAGATTATGCTATGTTTGCAGATGGTACAGCAAAGTTTGCTGTTGATAAAGCTGCGGTTGACAGTTTTGTTAATGCGCTGGATGCCGCAAGTAAAAATCCCTTGAAAAAGGGAGAGAAAGGATAAATCTCAAATGAAAAATGTTTTTGATGTACTTAAAGAACGTGGGCTTATTGCCCAGATGACACATGAGGAGGAAATAAAAAAGCTCCTTGCGGAAGAAAAGATTACCTTCTATATCGGATTTGACCCCACGGCTGACAGCCTTCACATCGGTCACTTTATGCAGCTTGTTGTAATGAAGCATATGCAAAATGCCGGACACCGCCCCATAATTCTTCTTGGCGGCGGAACAACAATGGTTGGCGACCCCACGGGCAAGACCGATATGCGTCCCATGATTACAAAGGAGACAATTCAGTACAATGCTGACCGCTTTAAGGAGCAGATGTCAAAGTTTATTGACTTCTCTGACGGCAAGGCGCTGATGGTTAACAATGCTGACTGGCTTCTTGACCTTAATTATGTTGACTTCCTCCGTGAGGTTGGTGTTCACTTCTCGGTTAACAGAATGCTCTCGGCTGAATGCTTCAAGGCAAGAATGGAAAGAGGTCTTTCCTTCCTTGAATTCAACTATATGCTGATGCAGGGCTATGACTTTTATAAGCTCCACAAGGATTACGGCTGTATTATGGAATTTGGCGGTGACGACCAGTGGTCAAACATCATCGGAGGTATTGAGCTTATTCGCCGTAAGGACGGTAAGGATGCTTACGGTATGACCTTTACCCTTCTCACAACCTCGGAAGGCAAAAAGATGGGTAAGACCGAAAAGGGTGCCCTCTGGCTTGACCCCGAAAAGGTTACGCCTTATGACTTTTATCAGTACTGGAGAAACGTTGATGACAAGGATGTTATCAGACTGCTCAAGCTGGTTACCTTTGTTCCGATGGAAGAAATTTATGAGTACGAAAAGCTGGAAGGTCAGGAGTTGAACGCTGTTAAGTGCCGTCTTGCATACGAGGTTACAAAGATGGTACATGGCGAAGAGGAGGCAAAGAAGGCTGACGATGCGGCAAAGGCTGTTTTTGGTGCAGGCAGTGACGACAGCAATATGCCAACATATGAAATGGAAGCTGCGGATAGCGAAAACGGTATAAACATTCTTGACCTTATGGTGAAGAGCGGTCTTGCTCCGTCAAAGGGTGAGGCAAGACGTCTTGTTCAGCAGGGCGGTGTCAGCATTGACGGCAACAAAATCGGCGATGTTATGTATAATGTTGAAAAATCAATCTTCAATGATGGCAAGATTGTTATTAAAAAGGGTAAAAAGGTATTCCTAAAGATTACCATTGCGTAAAAGGAGTGAAAAAAATGGCAGAAGAATTGTCAAAGGTATACGACCCCAAAGCGGTTGAGGATCGTATATACAGTAATTGGGTTAACAAAGGCTACTTCCACACCAAGGTGGACAAAAACAAGGAACCGTTCACAATTGTAATTCCACCCCCAAATGTAACGGGTCAGCTTCACATGGGTCATGCCCTTGATGAAACCTTTCAGGATATTATTATAAGAGCAAAAAGAATGCAGGGCTATGCGGCTTTGTGGCTTCCCGGTACCGACCATGCAGGTATTGCAACTCAGATTAAGGTTGAGGAAAATCTACGCAAGGAAAAAGGTCTCACACGACACGACCTTGGCAGAGAAGAATTCCTGAAGCTGGTTTGGGACTGGAAGGAAAAGTTTGGCAACAGAATCATTAATCAGATAAAGAAGCTGGGTTGTTCCTGCGACTGGGACCGTGAACGCTTCACAATGGACGAGGGCTGTTCAAAGGCTGTTCGTGAAGTGTTTGTAAATCTCTATAACAAGGGTCTCATATATCGTGGTAACCGTATCATCAACTGGTGCCCCTGCTGTACAACTGCACTTTCTGATGCCGAAGTTGAATATGCTGAACAGGCAGGCAATTTCTGGCACATCAAGTATCCCGTGAAGGACAGCGATCAGTTTGTGATTATTGCAACAACACGTCCTGAAACACTTCTTGGCGATACTGCAGTTGCAGTTAATCCCGAGGACGAGAGATATAAGGACCTTGTTGGCAAAACACTTGTTCTTCCTCTTGTTGGCAGAGAAATTCCTGTTATTGCCGATGAATATGTTGACAAGGAGTTTGGAACAGGCTGCGTGAAGATTACCCCTGCACACGACCCCAACGACTTTGAGGTTGGTCTCAGACATAATCTTGAACAGATAAAGGTACTTAACGATGATGCAACAATCAACGCATATGGCGGCAAATATCAGGGTATGGACAGATATGAGGCACGAAAGGCTATGATTGCCGACCTTGATGAGCTTGGTCTTCTTGTGAAGATTGAAGAACATACGCACAATGTTGGTCAGTGCTACCGTTGCGGAACAACCGTTGAACCAATCACATCAAATCAGTGGTTTGTGAAGATGGAACCCCTTGCAAAGCCTGCTGTTGAGGTTGTGAAGAAGGGCGATGTTTCGTTTATCCCTGAAAGATTCTCAAAAACATATATGAACTGGATGGAAAATGTTCATGACTGGTGTATTTCACGTCAGCTTTGGTGGGGTCACAGAATTCCTGCCTTCTATTGTCAGGATTGTGGCGAAATGACAGTTTCCAAAACAGATATTGATACCTGTCCAAAGTGTGGCGGGGCTGTAAAGCAGGAGGACGATGTGCTTGACACATGGTTCAGCTCTGCTCTCTGGCCTTTCTCAACTCTTGGTTGGCCTGAAAAAACCGAGGACCTGGATTATTTCTATCCCACATCGGTTCTTGTTACGGGTTATGACATAATCTTCTTCTGGGTTGCCCGTATGATTTTCTCGGGTCTTGAACATATTGGCAAGGAGCCGTTTAAGCATGTTTACATTCACGGTCTTGTTCGTGACAGTCAGGGCAGAAAAATGTCAAAGTCTCTGGGTAACGGTATTGACCCCCTTGAAATTGTTGAACAGTACGGTGCAGATGCTCTCAGATTCACTCTTGCAACAGGTAACTCACCCGGCAATGATATGAGATTCTATATGGAAAGAGTTGAAGCAAGCCGTAACTTTGCAAACAAGATATGGAATGCATCACGTTTTGTTATGATGAATCTTTCAATCGACAAAAACGAGCTTCCTGACCTTTCAAAGCTCCATATTGAAGACAAGTGGATTCTTCACAAGTATAATGAGCTTGTGCGTGAAGTGACCGAAAATCTTGACAAGTATGAGCTTGGTATTGCTGTTCAAAAGCTCTATGACTTCATCTGGGATGAATTCTGCGACTGGTACATTGAGCTTGTTAAGCCCAGATTCAGCGAAACGGGTGACAGCAACGAAACCGCACAAAAGGTTCTCACCTATGTGCTGTCAAACACATTGAAGCTGCTCCATCCCTTTATGCCTTTCATTACCGAAGAAATCTGGCAGGCACTTCCTCATGAGGGCGAGAGCATCATGATTTCAGAATGGCCAAAGTATAATGAAGCATTGGTTAATGTTGAAGCCGAACAGGATATGACGGTTATAATGGAGGCAATCAAGGGCGTCAGAAACGTGAAGAACGAAATGAACGTTCCTCCCTCAAAAAAGGTTAAGCTCTTTGTTGTGACCGAGGCAGAAGGTCTTTTCACACAGGCAACAGCATTCCTTGAAAAGCTGGCATCGGCATCCGAGGTGGATATTCGTGCCCACAAGGCAGGTATTCCTGAAAATGTTGTTTCGGTTGTTAACCCCAAGGCTGAAATTCTCCTTCCCCTTGACGAGCTTGTTGACAAGGAAAAGGAAATTGAACGTCTCACAAAGGAAAAAGCAAAATTAGAGGGCGAAATCAAGCGTGTTGAAGGAAAGCTCTCAAACAAGGGCTTTACGGACAAGGCTCCGGCTGCCGTTGTTGAAGAAGAACGCCAAAAGGGCGAAAAATATAAGGCAATGCTTGAAAAGGTTCTTGAAAGTCTTGCAAAAATGCAATAATTAATGTGCGGCACGGTGTTCACCGTGCCGTTTGTTTAATGCTTTTTGGCTGTTTGACAAATGATGATCCGTATGTTATTATGAAACGAGAGGTGATTTGTTGTGGAGTGGGATGTAATACTGACGATAATTGTTATGGGATTGATTTTTTTTGGCATTGATATGCTTGTTGCAAAGATTAATCCTACGGCAGGGCGGATTGTTTCGGTTTTGACCTTTTTTGTTTTTATGCCTGTTGGATTGGCGGCGGGTATTGTTGCTTTGGTTTGCATCAGCAAAAAGGCAAAGAAAAATGCCGATGTAACGGAAATGCCTGCGAAAAAGATTGAACCCAAAAAGAAAAAATATCCAACAAAGCGGCGGCGCGTTGCGGAAGATACAAAAGCAACAAGCTGTGTGCCAAAGGCTTCGATGCCTGCATCAAAACCGAATCCCGGAGATGAAAAGGAATGGAAACTTGAATACGCCACGTCAATAGACGACTTACATATGCGCATGATAGGTTATCCCTTTCCTGAATCCGATGACCAAAATAAACAATCTGAAAAACTGATTGAGTTGGTTATTCCTGAGGGGACAACAGAAATAAGGAATTATGAGTATGAAAACCGCAAGGACATTGCTTCTGTTGTTATTCCCGAAGGAGTAAAAACAATTGGAAAGTACGCATTTTGCGGATGCAGCAATCTTGAATCAGTAAAACTGTTGCGTGGTGTTGATTGTATAATGGATTCTGCATTTAAAAATTGCAAAAAACTTAAAAGAATCGGGAATGTCTGGAATGTAAATGAAATAGCAGAAACAGCTTTTTCGGGATGTGACAGTATAAATCAGGATGACAGCTTTGACATAAACAGGATAATTGCTACTGCCCGTGATATTGAGAGAGGAGAAAAATGGCCCGGTAAGGATTACGATTTAAGCTATGACCCATACGGTCCACGTAACTGGCACTAAGAGCAGAGCTGTAATATACATCTTTAAAAAAGGAGTGCGACAATATTATGAAAAAAGTAGTTGTAATGGGTGGCTCATTTAATCCTCCCACAATTGCACATCAGAAGATGCTTATTTATGTTGTGGAACAGCTTGGTGCGGATAAAGGTGTGTTTGTGCCGTCGCCCTATGATTATGTATATGCAAAAATGGAGCGGAAAGGGATGCCCGAAGAAGCGCTTTCGGACCGGGTGCGGATTAAGATGCTTGCTGCCATGTGTGAGGATGACCCACGGCTGGAGGTGGACGATGTGGAATGTCGAAATCCCGAAAACTGGTATACCACAGAGACCATGAATTATATGCAGGAGAAATATCCCGATGCCCATATCACCTGTCTTGGCGGTGCGGATAGGGTGCGTGGATATATCAATGCTTATCGGTTTATACCCTTTACGGATAAATATTCGTACACCGTTGTGACCCGTGGTGACGACGACCCCATGGCAATTCTCAAGGAAAAGCCTGAGGCTTGGGAGCGGAGAAATCGGTTTAATATTATTCCTGCACCGCAGGATTTGGATGGAATCAGTTCTTCGGCAATTCGCAACAAGCTCCGTGCCGGAGAAGAGGGCGCAAAAGACATGTGCCACCCAAAGGTGTGGGAGCTGCTTATAAAGCACAGAAAATAGTGGAAAACAACAAGTTTTATCAAATACAGTCGACAAATGTTGTTGACTGTATTTTTTTGTGCTTTTTTGTTATACGATAACAAAAAACAAAAAAGGAAAATTATGTAAAAAATAGAAGGTATAGAATGGAAGAATAAAAAGGAGGCGAGCAGATGGAAATCAAAGTTGAAAGCATAGGAACAACCCTTGTTGTGAAAATGTACGGCGAAATTGACCATCATTCAGCGCAGACATTCCGTGAGACCGTTGACCGAGAGCTTGCGATGAAGAATATTGTTAATATTGTTATGGATTTTGACGGTGTGACATTTATGGACAGTTCGGGAATCGGGGTTCTTGTGGGGCGGTACAAGCAGATTGCGGCACGGGGCGGAAAAATGATGATAATTCGTGTAAAGCCGCAGGTTGACAAAATTCTTGAAATTTCGGGGTTGAAAAAAATTATGGAATGCAGTCATTGAGGATTGGTGACTGAAAAATTTTATTTTAGGGAGTGAATTTACATATGGAAAATTATATGAAGCTGGAGATTCCTGCGAAAAGCTGTAATGAAGCCTTTGCACGTGCCGCAGTTGCGGCTTTTTCGGTTCAGCTTGATTTGAGCGTTGAGGAGCTTGCAGACATCAAAACAGCAGTTTCCGAGGCTGTGACAAATTCGATTGTTCACGGTTATCCCGATATGAAGGGAACGGTTAAAATTACCTGCAGAATAATTGAAAATATCCTTGAAATTGAGGTTACGGATTGCGGAATCGGGATTGAAAATATCGGACAGGCAATGCAGCCCTTGTTTACCACAGGCTCGGAAAATGAGCGGAGCGGAATGGGATTTACTGTGATGCAGACCTTTATGGACGAGCTTGCGGTGGAATCGGAACCCGGTGTGGGTACGACTGTTAAAATGAAGAAGCGGATAAGGGGATGAATTTTGTGCAGGCAAAAAACTATAATGAAAACCTTGATTATATGATTGAAAAAGCAAAAAACGGAGATTTGTCTGCTCAAAATTACATTGTTGAAGAAAATATCGGATTGGTAAGGAGTGTTGTTAAGCGATTTCTGGGAAGAGGACATGAGCCCGAAGACCTTTTTCAAATCGGATGCATCGGGTTGATTAAAGCAATCAGAAAGTTTGATACCGAGTATAATGTGAAGTTTTCCACCTATGCCGTGCCAATGATTATGGGCGAAATAAAACGGTTCATTCGGGATGACGGTATTATCAAGGTCAGCCGAAGCATAAAGGAGCTTGCCATAAAAGCCATGAATATGCAGGAAATTATGAAAAAGGAAAATTGTGAAGCGTCGGTTGCGGAGCTTGCAAAACGGCTTGGGGTCACGGCTGAGGAGGTTGCAGTTGCTCTTGAAGCAGGCTTGAAGCCTGAGTCAATTTATACTCCCGTGAGCGATGAAAAAGAGAGCAAGATGCTGATTGATAAGATTGAGAGCGGTGTTGATTATGAAAACGATATTGTGAATAAATTGCTTGTTCACGATGTGCTTGAAATGGTTGATGAGCGAGCACGAAAAATAATAATTTTGCGTTATTTCAAGCAAAAAACCCAAAGTCAGATTGCGGAAATGATTGGGATTTCTCAGGTTCAGGTGTCAAGAATAGAGAAAAAGGTTCTTGAAATAATGCGTGAAAAGCTGAAAAAATAACAAAATTTTTGAAAAAACATTATTTATTTTGCTCAACACTTGACGTTTTGGCTTTCCTGTGATAAAATTGATTGGTTAGATGATGCAATGCGATATGGATTGTACCAAACTTGAGGTGTTGTATGAGATATAAAGGCTATGTTGTGACATACATAGGAGAAACGAAAAAAGTTAATAATGACAATTTTTTCCTCAACGGTTTCTGCAAAGAAAATATTGATGAATCTTTTTTGTATGATCGCAACAAAGAATTCAGAAGCCGTAATTTGTATGCCATTGCCAGCGGTGCCAAGTGTGACAGCCTGGGTGACGAGCTGGCGTATACGGCTGTTGACATTCTCGGGAATTTTCACGTTGCTGATTTTGACAGTGTTAACCGTGAGTTTTTTCATGTTCTGAATACGGCGGTGACAAGTCAGGTTCTTGAAAGAAGCGACGAGCATTATGAGCTTGATATGTCAATTCTTTCAATTGACCGTGATGACGCAACGGTTTATAATATGGGTGATTTACCTGTGTTTTACTATGAAAACGGCAGAATTCGCAATCTTATCGGAACCCCGCCGCAACAGGTGCACCTTGAAAAGGATTATCTTGATGACCATGGCGTGATTAAAACCATGGCTGTTACAAGGAAAAATGTTTCGTATATCGGAATGCTTGACCCTGAAACGGAGGTTGTTCCATATACTTCGGAAACCTTCAGGCTGACAAAAAAGGCATTTTTTGTTTTGTGTAACAAAAAGGTTGCAGAGGCAGTTAGTGAGGAAGATATTAAAAAGGTTCTTGAAGATAAGAGTATAAAGAATAAGCACAAGGCTTTGGCGATACTTGACAAGGCAATAAAAGACGATCCTGACGGGGATTATACTGTTGAGGTCATTGTTGTTAACCGTGGACTTGCTATTTCCGAAACCGAGATGAAGGGTATGGGAATGTGGCTTGTTGCAGCAGGCCTTTGTGTTGTTTTGTGTTACAACGGTAATGCTATAATACGTGGAATTGCGAAAATTTCCAATGAGATAAAAAACTTCATCAGTGAAGTATCAAGCGAAGAAGTTGTCAGCCCTGCCAAGGATTTGAAGTGGGTTCCTTTTGACCAGCGTGAAAAGGAAGAAACCAAGGAAGAAGAACCGGTTCAGGAAGAAATTGTTGAGGAGTCTGTTCAAACAGAGGAAGAAGTGCAACCGACTGCAGAACCTCAGAATCAGCAGACGGCTCCTGCTCCTGCAACAAAAAAATCGAATCAGAATAGCGGAGCAAATAAAGCTCCTGCAAAGAAGTCTGAGCCTGCTTCTGCATCTTCGGGAAAATCATCAGGCAGTGCAGCGGCTACACCGAGTCATCAGGTTCAGTTGCCCGGTTCATCAACTCAGGCGGTTTCGGGTTTGGGTGAGACGAGCGGCGGACAAAGTCAGGCACAGCCTGCCGAGCCGTCAACTGCGCAAGGTGTTGTTGCTCCCACAACGGGTGGAAACGAGACTCCGTTGGATTTTGATTAAAATAAAACAGAGCTGATGTGTTAAAGTAAAGTTATAAAAAACCATTGTCATTCTGAGCAAGACCGAAGAATCTTTGTTTTGTTAAGATTCTTCGACTTTGTTCAGGGTGACATTTTTGTTAATGTGCAATATATCTTTACTTTGCGCAACAGCTCTGTTTTGAATTACTTTTGAGACTTACACTTCGTAATCAAAGCTGGCACGGCTGCCAACCTGAGAACGGACATATGATGCAACGGCAACGTGTGCAGGGTGTACCTGATAGCCTTTTAATGCGTCTTCGTCAACAAATGTGCTGTCAAGGATAAGGTCGCCGCTGGATGATGCAAGGGGATTGATGTATACCTTGATGTCTGTGAGTCCATCAATCTGTCCCATAAGACCCTCAATGCCTTCTTTGATTTTTGCTGCCGCAACAGTTCTTTCTTTTGCGGTAAGTTCTTCTTTGAAGTTCCAGATAATTACGTGTTTAACCATTGTTTTTTCTCCTTTATAATGTTTTGTTTTCAGAATCGGAAGTCTCTTTTTCCGTTTTCAATTTCAGCAATATATTTTTTTGCAAGCTCCCGTGTTTTTTCGTTGGGAACCTTTTCAACTTCATTTTTGATAACCTTCAAGCCGTTTTCAATGGTTTGGGGTGATGCGTAGTCTGTCAGATATTCCTTGAGTGTTATGAGGGCATTGGGCTGACAGCAGTTTGCAATCTGTCCCGATTTGGCAAGTGACATGAAACGGTCGCCTGTTCTGCCTTCACGGTAGCAGGCTGTGCAGAAGCTGGGAATATAGCCAAGCTCCAAAAGCCAGTTCACAACCGCATCAAGGGGTCGGGTGTCGCTGATGTCAAACTGAGCTGAATTCTCCTCCTCGGGCTCATCGTGGATGTATCCTCCAACAGATGTCTTTGAACCGCCGCTGATTTGTGACACGCCCAGCCTCAGAACTCTTTCCCGTGATGCTTTTGATTCTCTTGTTGAGATTATCATACCCGTGTAAGGTACGGCAATACGGATTATTGCAACAATTTTTTCAAAGATTTCGTCAGAAATTGCGTTTGTGAAGGAGTCTCTGTCAATACCCTCGGCAGGGCAAATTCTGGGAACGCTGATTGTGTGAGGGCCAACGCCTTTAGCTGCTTCAAGGTGTTCGGCGTGCATCAGCAGACCAACAAAGTCGTAGCGGTACATTTCAAGACCAAAAAGAACACCGATGCCCACGTCATCAATTCCGCCGTCCATTGCTCTGTCCATTGCTTCGGTGTGGTATGCATAATTGTGCTTGGGGCCTGTGGGATGAAGTGTTTCGTAGTTTTCCTTGTGGTATGTTTCCTGAAAGAGAATGTATGTTCCAATGCCTGCATCCTTGAGCTTGCGGTAATTTTCAACTGTTGTTGCCGCAATATTTACGTTTACACGACGGATTGCACCGTTTTTGTGCTTGATGCCGTAGATAGTGTTGATGCTTTCAAGAACATATTCAATGGGGTTATTTACGGGGTCTTCACCAAGCTCGATTGCAAGTCGCTTGTGACCCATATCCTGAAGGGCAATAACCTCGTTTTTGATTTCTTCCTGAGTGAGCTTCTTGCGTGTGATGCACTTGTTGCCGTGATGGTATGGGCAGTATGTACAGCCGTTTACGCAGTAATTGGAAAGGTAAAGGGGGGCAAACATAACAATACGGTTGCCGTATATTCTTTCCTTTATTTTTATTGCAAGGTCTTTGATTGCATCAATTGCTTCGGGAATGTCACATTCAAGAAGAACGGCTGCTTCACGGTGTGTCAGACCCTTGCAGTCTGCGGCACGTTCAATCAGAGAGAAGATGAGCTCTTTGTTTGACTTGTTTGCCTTTGCATATTCAATGGTGTCAAGTATTTCTTCGTGGTTGATGAATTCTTCAGCAACCAATGATTTGGGATCGTATTTTGCCATAATTAATCATCCTTTCCGAAAATCGCCGCGTGAAACGGAAATTTCATAACCAATTTTTTTAAATCTTTCTTTCAGTTCTTCAAGCCCCTGTGCAGATTCGCTGTCGGAACTGATTTTGCCGTCATAAAGCATATATTTTTTTCTGACCGACACCGGTGACAGATTGGGCATCACAACGTTTGCTCCTGCCAGAATTCCCATCTCTCTGCCCTGGGGATGAATTGTGCCCAAAGCGGTGGTGGACGGAAGCAACACATTTTTTTGCATTATACGTACCAGTGAGAGTAAAAATAACGTCAGCTCAAAGCTACCTGCCGGCTCTCTTCCAAATGGGGTATCCTTGTGGGGTAAAAAGGGCCCGATGCCAACCATCTGGGGTTGGAGCTCATGTATAAAAAGCAAATCCTCGGCAAGGGTTTCAACGGTCTGATGTGGCGAGCCAACCATAAATCCACAGCCTGTCTGAAAGCCGATTTTCTTTAAGTTGAACAGACATTCTTTACGGTTTTCGAGGCTCAGAGTTTTGGGGTGGAGCTTTGAATAATGCTCGCTGTTTGCTGTTTCGTGTCGAAGGAGATAGCGGTCTGCTCCGGCATCAAAAAAACTTTGGTATGTATTCCTTGACTTTTCGCCGATTGAAAGGGTTACGGCACAGTCAGGGAATTCTGCTTTTATGCTTTTTACAATATCACACACAAGCTCATCGTCAAAGTGGGGGTCTTCACCGCCCTGAAGAACAAATGTCCGAAAGCCCAGAGGGTAGCCCTCACGGCAACACTCCAGAATGTCGTCCTTGGTCAGGCGGTAACGTGAGGCTTTGCTGTTTTCGGCACGGAGTCCGCAATAATAACAGTTTTGCCTGCATATATTTGTAAACTCAATGAGCCCGCGTATAAAAATCTTGTTGCCGAAATATGCTTTTGCAATCTTTTGCGCAAGTTTTTGTGCATATTCCGCATCGGTTCTGTTGTAAGATGACAGTAAACAAACAAACTCATCTTTTGTGAGCACACCTCTGGTATTCAGTTTTTGGATAAGCTGTTTGTTTGTCATTGTTTTTACTCCTTGGAATAAACTGTTTTAACCGAAACGCCCTCAAGCATGCCGAGCTTGCCCGAAAGTGCACCGATGACGTCTGTTGATGCATCAATAATAATGCTCATAACCGAAATTTTTCTTTCACGGTAGGGAATACCCATTCTGCCAACAATGTATGAGCCGTATTCGTGAAGAAGCTGGTTGATGTCGTCGGCAAATTCTGTGTTTTCAACAATTATACCAATAATTGCAATTCTTGTGTCCATTTGTTTCAACTCCTTTTTGAGAGTAGTATGCCCTGATTTTTTAAAAAAAATCAGGCACCAATGCAAATTTGATGCATGGGTGCCAAAGGTTTGTTTTGAGTTAAATTGAGATTCTTTGCCGTTGGACGGGAATCACAATACCCTCTTCGGTTGAGGGCGATAAGACGTAAAAACCTTTGCCCCGGACTCGGGCGAACCCTTATCCTCAGCATCAGAAAATATCCTATGTTAATATTTTATCAAAGTGTAAGTATTTTGTCAATAATTTTTTACTGAAAATTTATTTTATGGTTGATTTATGTTGAAGTTTGATATATAATATCCTGTGTAATAAGAGGAGATGATTTGTTATGAAAACAAAAAAAGTTATAATGGCTGCTTTGTTTGCGGCACTTGCGTGTGTTGCAACAATGGTAATAAAGATTCCGTCGCCAAAGGGCTATGTTAATCTTGGTGACAGTATTGTTCTGCTTTCAGGGTGGATGCTGTCACCCTTGTTCGGCTTTTTTGCGGCGGCAATCGGTTCGATGCTTGCGGATTTGCTTCTGGGGTTTGGCGTTTATGCACCTGCAACCTTTATTATCAAAGGCGTTATGGCTCTGACGGCATTCTTTTTCGCAAAATGTCTGAAAGGTAAAACGGGGATTTTGCCGTCAAGACTAATCGGTGCAGTGGTTGCGGAAGTTATAATGGTTTTGGGTTATTTTGTTTTTGAATCTGTTATATACGGCGGTTTTGCAGCGGCGGCAGTCAGCCTTACATTCAACGGACTTCAGGGCGTGATTGGTATGATTGTGGGGCTTATTCTTGCTAAGTTTTTTGATAAAAGCGGAATAATGAAATGATTATTTGCTCATTTGCTTGTCTTCTTTGTTTTTGCTGATGTATACATATGTTGTGTGTGCGGAAAAATGTTAGTATTGTGGAGCAGAGGAGTGAGCAGGAATTATTGAGAAAATACTCAGGAACAGGTTCATAAAACGACTCATTGAGGATGTTGGACGCAGAGTCAGACTTTCGCTTTTGGGGTCGGTTTTGCTGAATATTTTGTATGTTTTTGCCATGCTGACATCGGGAATTTTTTTCAGAGCATACTGGTTTTATGCTTTGGCGGCATATTATCTGACACTGATTGTGATGCGTATTTTTGTGTTAAAAAACACCACGGAGGTGCAGGACGGAAATCTTTTGCAGGAGTATCGGCGATACCGCCTTTGCGGAATAATGATGCTGTTTTTGAATCTTGCGCTTGTTGTTATTGTGTATTATGCTATACATCAAAGTAAGGAGCTTGAACACAGCTATGTTTATGCTGCGGCGATGGCGGTTTATACTTTTTCGGCTATAATATGGGCAATTGTCAGTATTGTGCGGTACAGACGTTATGAAAGCCCCATTCTTTCGGCGGCAAAGTCAATCAGCTTTGTTTCGGCGGTTGTTTCGCTGATTTCTCTTGAATCGGCATTGAGCAGTATCTTTGGCAAAGAAACTGATTTTAAGAAAATAGTGCTCACAAGAAAAATTACAGGGATAACCGTCTGTGCGGTTGTGCTGAGTATGGCGCTTTATATGATTATCAGAGCCAATATACAGCTAAGGCGTCTGGAAAAGAAAAAATATTATTCTTGACATTGTATTTTCAGGGTGGTATATTGAATAAAAAGTGTTTGAGGAGGATGGAAGTATGCCGTATATAAAAATAAAGGCTTATCCTAAGGATGAAAAAATTAAAAAGGAAGTTGCAGAAAGAATAAATCAGGTTTTTCTTGAACTTTGGGGATGCCCTCAGGAAGCAATTACAATTTCGATGGAGGAGGTTGCCCCCGAAAACTGGCATACCGTTGAAGAACAGGAAATTATGCCCAATGAGGATAAGATGATGATTCTCTCGGGTGAAAAAAAATATTAGAATGAAATAATCCGCCCCGATGAAACACATTGATTTTCATCGGGGCGGATTTTTAGATAAAATGATATTGGCGGTATTTTGCTAAAATTTTTTATATTTGTATGGACTTTTTGAAAAAGTTGTGATAAAATAAAATTTATAATTTCAATAGGGAGTGAAAAAAATGACTTTTTTGAAGAAATATATTTTGAATCAATGGGGAGGCAACATTTGGGCGTAAGCCCTTGGTGTTTTTTGGCAGTTAGTTGAACTGCAGGGATTTGATTTGAATATATTTTTTTAAAAAGGAGATTTTTATTATGAATAAATACAGAGATTTTGATAACTATTTGAAGGAATATCCAACGGCTGACGGCTTTTTTGGCGAATACGGCGGTTCGTATCAGGCGGAGGAGCTTATTGAAGCCTTTAAGGAGGCGGATGATGCTTATGAAGCAATTTGTCATTCGGCTCAGTTTATTAACGAGCTTCGCAGAATCCGAAAGGAGTTTCAGGGCAGACCCACACCCATTACACATTGTGAAAGGCTTTCAAAGATATTTGGCAACTGTCAGATTTATCTGAAGCGTGAAGACCTTAATCATACGGGTGCTCACAAGCTCAATCACTGCATGGGCGAGGGGCTTCTTGCAAAGTTTATGGGTAAGAAAAAGATTATTGCAGAAACCGGTGCAGGTCAGCACGGTGTTGCAATTGCAACTGCGGCGGCATATTTCGGTATGGAATGTGACGTGTATATGGGTGAGGTTGATATTGCAAAACAGCACCCAAACGTAATCAGAATGAAGATGCTTGGTGCAAACGTTGTTCCTGTGACAAAGGGCTTGAAAACCTTGAAGGAAGCCTGTGATGCGGCATTCGAGGCGTATCTCAATGAATATAAGGATGCAATTTACTGCATTGGTACTGCGGCAGGCCCTCATCCTTTCCCTAAAATGGTTCGTGATTTTCAGTCGGTTATCGGGATTGAGGCAAGAGAGCAGTTCCTTGAAATGACGGGAATTATGCCCGATGCCATTGCGGCTTGCGTTGGCGGTGGATCAAATTCATTGGGTATGTTCACACCTTTCCTTGCCGACCCTGTTGAAATATACGGAGTTGAGCCTTTGGGAAGAGGTGCGGCTGTTGGTGACCATGCGGCAACAATGGCTTATGGAACAAAGGGTATAATTCACGGTTACTCAAGCTATGTTCTTCAGGACGAAAAGGGCGAGCCCCTTCCTGTGTATTCAATTGCCAGCGGTCTTGATTATCCCGGTGTTGGCCCTGAACACGCTTTTCTTCGCGATATGAACAGAGTTCATTATGAAACGGTGTCGGACGAGGAAGCCATGGAGGCGTTTTTCCTGCTTTCAAGATATGAGGGTATTATTCCTGCTATTGAAAGTGCTCATGCTGTTGCATATGCAATCCGTTATGCAAAGGAGCATAGGTCAGGTTCGATTCTTGCCTGCCTTTCGGGTCGTGGTGACAAGGATATTGATTACGTTTACGAAAAGTATGGCTGTGGTGAGCAGTTCAAGCTGGATTATGATGTGGAATAAATATTTGGCGGCGTGTCGATAAAGTCGACACGCTGTCACCCTGAGCGTAGTCGACGGGCCTTAAAACTACGCAAAATCGTAAGATTCTTCGAATCGCTTTGCTCCTCAGAATGACAAAATGAAGCGGCATGTTCTTGTGAACATGCCGGTGTTAAATTTTCTGACAAAAGATAAAGCATAATTCTGATGATTTTATTATATTATAGGTAGAGGCTTATTTGTGTGTTAAAGTTTTGTCAATTAGTGAAATTTTTACATAGTGAAAAAAATCAAAAAAAACAATCTTGGAAAATTTGCATATAATTCAAGAAAATTTTCGTGAAAGTATTGCAATAAAACCCAAAAAGTGATAAAATAATTCCGTTATTTAAAAAATCTATTTATAGGGGGCATAAACAATATGTCATATGTTGAAAGAGTTATTGAAGATGTAAAGAAAAAGCACGCCGGTGAGCCTGAATTTATTCAGACTGTTACGGAAGTTTTTTCAAGCCTTGCTCCTGTTGTTGAAAAACATCCCGAATATGAAAAGGCAGCTCTTCTTGAAAGAATGGCTGAGCCTGAAAGACAGATTACATTTCGAGTTGCATGGGAGGATGACAACGGCAAGATTCATGTAAACACAGGTTATCGTGTACAGTTTAACAGTGCAATTGGTCCTTACAAGGGTGGTCTTCGTTTCCATCCGTCGGTTTATATCGGCATTATTAAGTTCCTTGGTTTTGAGCAGACTTTCAAAAACAGTCTTACCGGTCTTCCAATCGGCGGCGGTAAGGGTGGTTCTGACTTTGACCCCAGAGGTAAGAGCGATTCTGAAATTATGAGATTCTGTCAGGCGTTTATGACAGAGCTTTACAGACATATCGGCCCTGACGTTGACGTTCCTGCAGGCGATATTGGTGTTGGCGGCAGAGAAATCGGTTTCCTCTTCGGTCAGTACAAGAGAATCAAGGCTTGCTGGGAAAACGGCGTTCTTACAGGTAAGGGTCTTTCTTACGGTGGTTCACTCATCAGACCCGAAGCTACGGGATTTGGTGCTACATATTATGCAAATGAAGTTCTCAAGCATGAGAAGGATACTTTTGAAGGTAAGACTGTTGCAGTTTCAGGTTTTGGTAATGTTGCATGGGGTGTTTGCCAGAAGGTGGCTGATCTTGGTGGTAAGGTAGTTACAATTTCGGGTCCTGACGGTTATGTTTACGATCCCGACGGTGTTACCACAAAGGAAAAGATTGCATATCTTCTTGAAATGCGTTCATCAGGTCGTGACCGTGCGCAGGATTATGCTGACAAGTTTGGTTGTCAGTTCTTTGCAGGCAAGAAGCCCTGGGAGGTTAAGGTTGACATCTGTATGCCTTGTGCAACTCAGAACGAAGTTACACTTGAAGAAGCGAAGAAGATTGTTGCAAACGGCACAAAATATTATATCGAAGTTGCAAATATGCCCACAACTGACGATGCAATGGAATATATCAAGGAAAGCAAGGCAATTATTGGTCCTTCAAAGGCTGTTAATGCCGGCGGTGTTGCAGTTTCGTCTCTTGAAATGGCTCAGAACTCAATGAGATACAACTGGACAGCAGAAGAGGTTGATGAAAAGCTCAAGGGCATTATGATTAACATTCATAAGGTTTCAATGGAGGCAGCTGAAGAATACGGTCTTGGTTATGACCTTGTTTCGGGTGCAAACATTGCTGGATTTATGAAGGTTGCGGACGCAATGCTTGATCAGGGTATTTATTAATATTTGGCTGATTAATATAACAGGAATTTTCGTTTTGAAAATTCCTGTTTGTTTTTTTGTTCTTTATCCAATGTTGGGGTTTAGTAAAAAAAAGATATTTCGACTACGCTCAACATGACCTTGTACCGGCAAGCTTTAGTTATTCTGAGCGCAGCGAAGAATCTTTACAAAGCATTTACCCCAACATTTGTTATAGAACCGTTTTTTTGAGGAGATGTTTAGGTGGCTTAGGAGAGCCAACCTTCGCCATAAAATGTCTATGAGTGGCAAAATATACAAAATATGGTGTGTTTTATTATCTAAAACGACAAAATATAGAAAATTTCGTAAACTTATTGAAAAAAAAGCGAAAATATTATAAAATATATGTGTTAAAAATTTTTAATGAGGAGTGAAATCTCATGAACACACTGGAAAAGCTGTTTAAGCTTAAAGAAAACAAAACGAATGTCAAAACTGAGATTATCGCCGGTATAACAACATTCCTTGCAATGTCTTATATCCTTGCGGTTAACCCAAATTATCTCGGTGACATTCCGGGTGCAACACGTGCAGGTATTTTTATGGCAACGGCAATTTCTGCTGCAATCGCAACCCTTTGCATGGCTTTTTTTGCAAATTATCCTGTGGCTCTGGCTTCGGGTATGGGACTTAATGCGTTCTTTGCATTTACGGTTTGCGGTGCTATGGGCTATTCTTACGAGGTTGCTTTGACGGCAATTTTGATTGAAGGTTTCATTTTTATGATTCTGTCCGTTTTCAAATTCCGTGAAGCTCTTGTAAACAAAATTCCTGCAAATCTGAAGTTTGGTATTACGGCAGGTATCGGTTTGTTTATTACAATTATTGCGTTGCTTAATGCCAAGATTGTTGTGGCAGATCCTGCAACAACTGTTGCAATGGGTAACCTTGCATCTCCCGGTGTTGCTCTGGCAATCGTGGGACTTTTGGTTATCGGTGTGCTTCAGCATTTCAAGGTTCCGGGCGGAATTCTGCTTGGTATTTTGATTACATGGGTTCTGGGTATTGTGGCAGAACTTGTGGGCTGGTATGTTGTTGACCCTGAAAATGGAGTATTTTCTGTGATTCCAAACCTTTCGTGGGTTGCAATAAAGGCTAATTTTGCGGCACCGGCATTGTTTAAATTTGATTTTAAGTTTATTGTTGATAATTTTGCAGGCTTTGCCCTTGTGGTATTCACCTTCCTTTATACAGATATTTTTGATACGGTGGGAACACTTATCGGTGTTGCTGAAAAGGGTGACCTTCTTGATAAGGACGGCAGACTTCCCAAGGCGGGCGGTGCTTTGATGGCTGATGCTGTTGGTACTGTTGTTGGTGCGTGCCTCGGTACATCAACCGTTACAAGCTATGTTGAATCAAGTGCCGGCGTTGCGGCAGGCGGAAGAACAGGTCTTACCGCGGTTACGACAGCTGTTATGTTCATTATTGCAATTGTTTTTGCACCGGTGTTCCTTGCAATTCCGGGATTTGCAACAACTCCTGCAATGCTTTATGTTGGTCTTTTGATGCTTTCATCAGTTAAAAAGGTTGACTTTGGCGGCGATGCAGCAGATACAATCGGTGCATTCCTTGCAATCATTATGATGCCTTTCACATATTCAATTGCAAACGGCATTATGTTTGGTATGCTGGCTTGGGTTATTCTGAAGCTTGTTACAGGCAAGGCTAAGGATATTAGCGGAGTTATGTGGGTTTCGGTTGCTTTGTTCGCAATTTATATTGTTCTCAAGGTTATGGGACTTGCGTAATCAGGATAAAATATAATTAGTCGAATGTCCCCTGTCATTTTGACGGGGGACGTTTTGCGGAAAAGGAGTATTGTTTTTATGGATATGAGTTATAAAATGACTATTGCAGGGGTTGAACGTGAGCTTCCTCTTTGTAAGGTGAACGAAAAACTGTATATTGCGGCATTTATTATGTTTGGGGATGTGGAAGTGACAGTGAAATCGGCGGAGGCTCTTTTGAAGCAAGCTCCTGAATTTGATATTCTCATTACTGCTGAATCAAAGGGAATTCCTCTGGTTCATGAAATGGCTCGTCAATCGGGAAATAATTATTATGTTGTTGCCCGAAAAGGCCCGAAGCTTTATATGAAAGATATTGTCACAACAAATGTGGATTCAATCACCACGGCACACACTCAGACTCTTTGTATAGGCGCTTCCGAGGCTGCTGCTATGAAGGGCAAGCGTGTTTTGGTTGTTGATGATGTTATCAGTACGGGCGAATCTCTTGAGGCTCTGGAAACATTGATTAATCAGGTTGGAGGAAATATTGTGGGCAGAATGGCCGTTCTTGCAGAAGGCGATGCACAGAACCGTGAGGACATTACTTATCTTGAGCCCCTTCCTTTGTTTGATGCAGACGGAAATGTTATCTGAGTTTGATTCAAAAGAAAGGCTTAGTTTGTAATGAGATTCATTGTTGGCATTATTATTGTTTTTGCGGTTTTTGGCAGTGCGAATTATTATATTGCGCGGAGAATCTGGCAATGTATTCATATTGTTTTCCCAAAACTGAATAAAGGCATTTTTTTGGGTGTTTTGGCTCTGCTGATGCTGCTGAGCGTAATTGGATTTGCAAAATCCTTTTTGCCCCTACCGGATGCGGTAAAAAGCGTTGTTGGTGCTGTTGGGATGTACTGGCTGGGAATATTTATTTTCTTTCTGGTGTTTTTTCTTCTTGCTGACTGTATTTTGCTTTTGGGGAAATTTGCAAGGCTTATTCCATCGCCTTTGCCTGAAAAGGTGCGTTTATATTCGGGACTTGCGGTTGTTTTGGTTGTTGGTTTTTTGACCGTATATGGGATATACAATGCAAAACAAATAAGTTTTGTTTCCTATGATATTCCTTTGGAAGAAAACAGGCTTGACGGCGAAATGAATGTTGTTCTGATAAGTGATTTGCATCTTGGGGCATTGGGTTCGGAGAGTAAGCTGATAAACGCTGTTGAAAAAATAAACGAACTGAAGCCCGATATGGTTTGCATTGCGGGAGATATTTTTGACAATGACTTTTATGCTGTGAAAAATCCCGAAAAGGCGGCAGAGGCCTTGAAGGGAATAAGGACACGGTATGGAGTTTTTGCCTGCCTGGGGAATCATGATGCAGGGACGACTGTTGATGAAATGCTGAGTTTTCTTGAACAAAGTAATGTTAAGATTCTTCTTGATGAATATACGGTTATTGACAACAGATTGATTCTGGTCGGACGGGTTGACGGAGACCCCATTGGAGGTTTCCCTGAAGCGGAACGGAAAACGGCAGATTATGTTTTAGCGGATGTTGACAAAAATCTGCCGGTTCTTGTTATGGATCACAATCCGTCAAATATTGATGAATACGGCAATGAAGTTGACCTGATTGTGTCGGGACATACCCACAAGGGACAGATTTTCCCGGGGAATTTGATTACAAATATGATTTACACGGTTGATTATGGACATTATCGGAAAAACAGCGATTCTCCTCACGTTGTTGTTACCTCAGGGCTTGGTACGTGGGGAATGCCCATGCGTGTTGGGACGAAAAGCGAAATTGTGAGTATAAAATTGAATTAGAGTATTATGAAAAGCGGATTGGTCAAAAAAAACCATCCGCTTTGTTGTGTGATAGTACATTTTTACTACTAAAAGTCGATTAGTTGAAGCTGTTTTTTGCAATATATACAAAATCAAAAATAAAGAAAAAATCTTTTAAAAAGGTATTGACAAAAACTGATTTTTGATGTATACTTGTACAAGTGATTTCGGGGTGTGGCTCAGTTTGGTAGAGTACTTGAATGGGGTTCAAGTGGCCGCTGGTTCGAATCCAGTCACTCCGACCACCAAAAACGCTTGATGCATAAGGCATCGAGCGTTTTTTCTTTTCGTTTTTACAGTAGATGCAGAAAGACATCTTTCATGCAGATAAATATCCTGACGATGATATATATTTAATTAAAAACTTTCTGTTTAACCAATTATCGTTGTCCGGTCTTTGTCCCATTGAGTATACAGGATATATTCTGAAAAGTCCTGAGACGTTGAATCAGTTTATTGATGATTTCAAAAACGGCAGACTTGGAGAAACTGCAGAGCAAAATAGTGGTGTTTTTAAACAGCTGTGGCAGGCTATCAAGGATTTTATCAGTAATGTGAAAAAAGCATTTAAGGGCGACAAAAAGGCACAGGACAAGGCGGCGAGGGATACCTTTGGTATGCCTATGAGTGAACTTGAAAAGGCTCGTGACCTTCTTGGAGCGGCATTTGCTGAGAGTGAGAGGGTTGTGAGGGAGAAAAATGCCCCCTCTCAGTCTGCGAGGCAGACAGCTCCCCCCAAGGGGAGCCATACGGAAAGATCCTTCGACTCCGCTAAGGATGACAAATTGGGTGAGGGGAAGAAGTATTCGATAAAATTTGAAAAAAATGTATCAAATCTCTATGATTATACGAAATCCTTTGAAGAACAGATAGAAGATTTCAAAAAAGGGAAAATACCAAAGAGTGATACACTT
>JAFSDN010000077.1 GCA_017436245.1 Clostridia bacterium | reverse complement strand
TCAATCAGCTCTCGGTCAGGAACTCTTTTTGAGGCTTTCATCAACAGTTCAAAACGCTCCGTCGCCAAACGCTCAAATTCGCAAAGATACGGGCTTTTTTGTTCAGCCGAAAGCAGCTCCGCCTGTGTCAGCAAGCCTTTTTTGAACAAAACCTCAAGGTCAACAAAATAAGGGTTGCCCGCAAAGGTGGAATATGACTTATAAGGCGAATTATATTCATCAACAGGACAAAAAGGCAACACCTGCCAATAGGAAAATCCGCACTCCTTCAAAAAATCTATAAACTTTTTTGCACTTTCGCCAAAGCCTCCGCAGGAATATTTTCCCGGCAGAGACGAAATATGCATCAAAACACCGCTTTTTCTTTCCACACCAAAACCTCCGCAAAAGTAGTATTTTTATTTTAGCACAAAACAGGGATTTATGCAACGGTTTTCCGCCCATAAATCCCTGTCAAATACTTCCGTTCCAAACCGCTACGCCACAATGAGCCTATAAAATAAAAAAGTGTTTTTCAAACACTTCTCTCCCTCCGTCAAAACCTATGTTTTGCCACCTCCCTCGTCAGAGGGAGGCAAGTTGGCACAGCAGAAACCCTCTTGGCTCCCCTTGTCAGGGGAGCTGGATTGCCACAGGCAAGACTGAGGGGTAGCAGTAAAATACAACATAAAAGTAGTAATTTCCCATTACACAAAAAAGCCGCATCGAACTCAACCATTCGACACGACTCTTCTTTGTGAAATTTACGCTTCCTTCTTCACAACTTCTTTTCCGTTGTAATATCCGCAAGCCTTGCAAACTCTGTGAGGCATCTTGTAATCACCGCAGTTGGGACATTCAACCATACCGGGGATCAGGAGCTTCCAGTTAGCTCTTCTCTTATCTCTTCTTGCTTTAGAAGTTTTTCTCTTTGGAACTGCCATAGTTAAATACACCTCTTTCCAATCATAATAATTTCAACAAGGAAATCCCTGCATAATCTACAAAAGTTTATCCAGAATATCAAATCTGGGGTCAGTGGGTATTGTATCACAACCGCAATCCGATTGGTTGAGGTTATGTCCGCACTCAGCGCACAAACCCTTGCAATCATCCATACACAGGCGTTTTGTCGGCAGATTGACAAGCACATTTGCCAGAACGATTTCGTCAATGTCGATAGCTGTGCCCGTAAGAATTACAGCATCGGGGTTTTGGTCGTCTTCAACCCTCACGTCTTCTTTTTTGAAGACCTCCTCAAAGGAACAGCAAAAATCCGATTCAAAAGCTTCACAGCAACGGTCGCAAACGTATTCTACTCTGCAAACAGCCTTTGCACAAAGCTCAATGCTGCCGCCGATATTAACAAATTCGCCCGTAACCGAAACAGGAGTCAGAAACCTTGCACCGTCTTCCTCTTTGCCGATTAAATCAAGCTCTAAGTTGAGTGGAAGCCTTCTTCCGTCAGCGTTCAGAATTGGTAACAAATCAAACTTCATTTCAAATGTCCTTTAAAAAGAAATATGGTGGGCACAATAGGGCTCGAACCTATGACCCTCTGCTTGTAAGGCAGATGCTCTCCCAGCTGAGCTATGCGCCCACATCCACACCGATTGTTCCGCAACTCTCAAAAAAATATGGTGGGCACAATAGGGCTCGAACCTATGACCCTCTGCTTGTAAGGCAGATGCTCTCCCAGCTGAGCTATGCGCCCATATATTTTCCAAGATACTGCATCAAAATAACACACTGTTATCCCAATCAGCTTGATTATTATACACAATTTAAAAGTGTTTGTCAATAGTTTTTTTTGAATTATTTAAAATTTTTTATATTTACAGTTTAAGCTCCCGTGAATCAACTGGATTCCCCTGAGGGTCATAAATCTCACAAATAAGGCTTGTGGCTTCTGGACAGTTCTCGGCAAATTCTTTTCTTAAAAAGTTTCCTGAGCTTTCAAACTCGTTGAATAAATCAGCCACCGCCTCGTCAACCATGGAAAAATCCTTGACGGTAATTCTGAAAACAATGGCAGTACCCCTTGCTTCAAGTTCAACAGAGCCTTCCTCGGTATCCGTTTCCATTTCCGACTTTATACCTTCAACATAAGCTGCAACCCTTTTTTCAAGCAACGATAAGATTTCACCCCCACCGTTCTCTCCTTGGGTTGTTTCACCGCCAACAGCAACAACATCCTCTCCGTCCGTTGAAACCACCGTCGCATCCTCCTCCGAACCGCCCAGAACCAAGGCAATTGAAGCAATTACAATCACCAATGCAAGTCCAAGACCTGAGGCAAGGATAACCCACTTGTTCAAAAATCCCTTTTTGCGCGGTTCAGGAGCAGGAACGGGAACAACCGGTTCGGGATTCGTTCCTTGTGCAAAGCATTGGGGACAAATATTTTCGCCAAAAGGAATTTCCCCTCCGCACATATGGCAAAAGTTGTGAATTGAAATGGGCGTAAGTTCAAAATTCAGAACATTAATTGCCGACTTAACCTCAAAAACGCTCTGGAATCTGTCAACGTGCTTCACCGCAAGCATCTTATTCAAAACCTCTGCCAAAGGCAGCGGAATCCCTGTCATATCCAAATCAGGCTCGTCAATTCTTGACATTGCACAATCAATGGGTCTGCCCGTGATTACATAATAAAAGGTTGCACCCAGGGCATAAATATCTGTCCAGGGTCCCTGAGTGCCTTTGCGCTGATACTGCTCAATCGGAGCAAAGGTCTGCTTGATAATAACCGACAAGCCCATTGCCGCATCGTCGTCACTGATACCCACAACCTGACGTGCCGCACCAAAGTCAATGAGCTTTATGTCGCCGTTTTTGCATATGTAAATGTTGTCGGGAGATATGTCACGGTGAAGAACGCCTGCGCTGTGTACAACCATCAAGGCATCAAGCATCTTATCTGCTACAAACAATGCCTCACCAACATCAATTTTTCCACCCTTATTCCGTACATACTGCTTCAAGTCAACCCCTTCAAGGGCTTCCATAACAAAGTATGCCGTATCATTCTCATAAAAGAATTCATATACGCTGATTACGTTGGGATTTCCGTTGAACCTTGAAACCAGCTTTGCTTCTTCATAGAACTTCACCGCATAGCTTTTGAACTCCTCGGTTTTTGTATGGTCCGTTGCCGAAACCGTTCTGCCCTCGGTGGTACGGCAGGCGATTGAATCGGGGAAAAATTCCTTTATGGCAACCTTTTTGTTCATAACAAGGTCATAGCAAAGGTACGTCACACCAAAGCCGCCTTTTCCAAGAACCTTGCCCACGCTGTACCGCCCTGCAAGAATTGTTTCTTCATTCAGCACAGAGGAATATTTTGTTTTATTTGATATACTCTGACAATGGGTACAACCTCTGCTCCCCGGTGGAACCAGCGAAAAGCACAGGGGACACAAAGCATATCCGTTTGCATATAACATAACATCTCTCCTAAACATAAAACGCTCATTTTTTACATTATACACTGCTTTTCAAAATTTTGCAACCGCCAAAAGTTACATTTGTTTGTACAAAAATTACATGTTAGCCCAACAGAGGTTATCCGAGCTTTTGGGCAAATTCCGCAAGTATTGAGGAAATTTCAATCTTCTGAGGGCACTTCTTTTGGCAGGCGCCGCAACCAATGCAAAGGGACGGCAGTTTTTCGGTTTTTTCCTTTACCCTTTCAACCGACGGATTGTTTTTCACAAGGCACATCTGATTAAAAAGGGAAAGCAGCTTTGGAATTTCAAGCTCCTGAGGACATTCTTCCATGCAATATTTGCAGTTTGTGCAGGTGAGCGTTCTTTTTGAAAGAATCTTTTCCCCAATCTCAAAAAGAACATTTTGTTCCACCTCCGAAAGTACCTTTTCATCCGAAAAGGTCTTTATGTTGTCCTCAATCTGTGAAGAATCCGACATTCCCGAAAGAATCATTGCCACATTGGGTATACTCTGCAAAAACCTGAATGACCACGCCGCAATTGATTCATGGGGTCGAAGCGCCTTCAGCCTTGCCTCATCCTCCTCCGAAAGACTTGCAAGATAGCCTCCTCTGACCCCTTCCATAACCCATATGGGCAGGTTATATTTGTTCAGAAGTTCAACCTTTTCCTTTGCATTTTGCAAGGTCCAGTCAAGCCAGTTAAGCTGAATCTGACAAAATTCAAGGTCGTCACGATAGCGAAGAATGAAGTCTTCCATTGTTTCAAGGCTTCCGTGAGTTGAAAATCCAAGGTGACGGATTTTTCCCTCCTTCTTCTTTTTCATCAGAACATCATGAACTCCGTATTTTTCATCAATATAATACTTAACGGTGTTCTCACTCACATTGTGAAAAAGATAGAAGTCAAAATAGTCAAGACCCGTCCTTTCAAGCTGTTTTTCAAAAAGGGCATCCACGTCCTCACTGTTCTCATATTCATCCCAGGGCATTTTTGTTGCAACAAAATAGCTGTCACGGTCATATTTTGACAGAATTTTTCCCATAATTTCCTCGGACTTGCCCTTGTGATAAAACCACGCCGTGTCAAAATAATTAATTCCGTTTTTCATACAAAGGTCAAAAAGGGCTTGGGTTTTTTCAAAGTCCACCTCGCCATTTTCATCACATGGAAACCTCATACCGCCCATTCCCAGCAACGAAAGTTTTTTGTCCTTAAAATTTCTGTAAATCATAAAACAAAACTCCTTCATTATATATATAACATCCTACCACAATAAAAACAGATAGTCAATATAAAGAAAAGTATGGACAAAAACAAAAATATGTGCTAAAATTACACTTGCAGCAAAATGAATATTTTTTTCAGCGAGGGATACGCTATGTAAAAAGCGTAGCTCCGTTTTTTCATTCTTCGCTGAAATGGAATCGTTTTGCTGCAATAAAACTGGTCGGAGTGATACGTTTTTTGAGATGTGTCGCTTGCGGCACATCTTTTTTGTTTCATGAAAAATACAACCTTTGCGGTGTATTTTCCATAAAACAAAAATATAAATTTAATTGTCCGTGCGAAATTTTCTGCCTTTGGCAGAAACGCACATGGACGAAAAAAGCTGTATCCTTTTCTGCTCGCCACAGGCGAGCGCCAAAGGCGCTTTTTTATAGTAAGGAGCTGCATACCATGATTAATTACCAAAAACTTTATCATTTTTTATTCAACCGGATAACCGACACCATTGAAATTCTTGAAGCCTCAGAACACAACCGCAATCAGGCACTTGACAAGTTGAAGCAGGCACAGATTGATGCCGAAGAAATGTATCTTGACCTGTGCGAGGAAGCATACCCCAACGGCGAAGACCTTGGCGAATGGTGGGATAAAGAAGAAGAATACGACGAGGACGACGAGGAATAACAAACACTTCTCTCCCTCCGTCTTTTGCTCCGCAAAATCCACCTCCCTCGTCAGAGGGAGGCAAGAAAGTTTCATATATCTTGGCTCCCTCTGACGAGGGAGCTGTCAGCATAGCTGACTGAGGGAGAGAAAAAACTTTAAACATGCATTTCTCCATTATATAAGAATAACGGGCGTCCTTTGCGGCCGCCCGTTATTTTTTTGGTTCTATAACAAATGTTGGGGTAAATGCTTTGTAAAGATTCTTCGCTGCGCTCAGAATGACTAAAGCTTAGCCGGTACAAGGTCATGTTGAGCGTAGTCGAAACATCTTTTTTTGTACTAAACC
>JAFSDN010000076.1 GCA_017436245.1 Clostridia bacterium | reverse complement strand
TATTCATGCGGTCAATCGTTGCCAAAGCATCATTGCAAAGCACTGGCCATTGTTTGTTTATTTTGTTTATGTTCATCGGCCCAGCCTCCCGATGCTATCAAACAAATCCTTGATTGCGGATTTTGCTTTTGCCAATGACTGCTTGTCAATTTCGATGCCAACCTTTCTATGACCTACTGCCTTTTCAACAGCTTTCTAAACTGCTTCAGGAATGTCCTGCCGCACATCATCAGCAGCAGCTTCCGCAGTCGCATCGGCATACTCGCAATAATCTCTGATGTGTTGGGCATGCTTTCCTTCGCCATTGGCAAAGGCTTTCATTTCCATCTAACTTCTTAGAGCTGATGCTCTCATTCGATTTACATTCATAATTTCAAAACTCCTTTTTACTATTGTTGTGGCAGTACCGCTGCTGTGCAGCGGTCTGCCCAGGCTGCTGGGTTTCGCAAAGCGAAACCGCAGCCGCTTCTTTCGGGAAAAAAGTGTGTTTTTTTGCTCCGATTAGTATTTCTATTATTTTTCGGTGCATTTTCACACACTTTTGGTGACGAGGGATGACGAGGAAGACGATTCATTCATCCAGCCATGCCTTGACTGTAATGGATGAGCCTAAACAGCGATAACCTCCATTTGCTGAAGTGGTTGTTCTTCTCTTGCTGATGATGGCTTGAATGTCTCGCTCCAATGCCTTCTTTGCTCTTTTGACACTGTCTGTTGACAAGTCCAGTTCTTCAGCAATCTCAGATGTTTTGATTATTTCCTTTTTGTTGTCGATCAGATACAGCCAGACCTTCAGAAGATTCATCCAACTGATACTGTTGTCTTCACTCTTGTAGCCCTTGGCAATCTCAACCCATTCCTTTTGAATGCTGATGACTCTTTTTCGTTGTTCGCCCTTCTTGGACAGGGTGAGGGTGAAGGTTCTGCCATCCTTGATCTGCTTCAGGAGTCCATCCGCTTCCAGTTTGTCGATGGCTGCTTTGATGTTATTGTTGTTTTTTGAATCGCCAGGTTTCACTCCAAAGAATTCACACATGTCTTTCAGTGTGCCGCGATAGGCCAGGTTATTGTCAGCCAGAACCGCAATCAGGGTGAGGATTTTGAACTCATACTTTTGCCGCAGCAGCCACTCAAATTCAAACTCTGCTTCGTTTTGTGTCTGTATCATTTTCATTCTCCTTGATAAATCTGCGGATCAGGCTCCGCAAAATCTGTGAAATGGTCAGGTCATTGGCGGAGGCACAGTCCGCAAGCACCTGTTTCTCTTGATCTGTGATACGAATACCAATCTGTGCCATGGAAATCAACTCCTTCCATGAGTACATGAAAAATAGGCTAGCAGCATTGAAAAACACTGCCCAACCAGGTTTTACAGTTTTCTTTTTCATAATAATATTATACCATTTATTTTTTAGTGAATCAAAAAATGGGTGGAGGGGCTGGCACATCTGTCTTTTGGTCGCAAGTTGTGGTATAATTTCAGTGAGTTGTTGACGAATTGAAGAAAATTCTTCTGTTTTGTAGCTTGTTCTTCAAAGTTGT
>JAFSDN010000011.1 GCA_017436245.1 Clostridia bacterium | reverse complement strand
TGGCAAATTCCCGGCACTTCATTGCAACGAAGTCCTCGAAAATTATTTCTCGAAATAATTTTCATGGCAGCAAAATGTTTGCTGCTGTGAAATAGTGTAATTACGCTATTTCGACTGAGGACGTTCGTTATAGAACCTATACAAAAAACCCGCCTTATGGCGGGTTTTTTGTATGTTAAGAATTATTACAATCAGATTTAGAGTAATACTATCTTCTTACAATAATTACTGTTGCTACATTTGAAGAACTGGTCATATGAACAAATACTTCATCGGGTGTTGATGAACCGTCATAATACTGAAGTCCTTCAAGAACTGCCTCGTTTTCAGCCTTATCGTGTTCAATAATATCAAGAGTCTTGCCTGATGCATCAAATTCATAAATCTTTGCATTTTTGAACCAGCTGAGCTGCATATCAAAACGTGTATCATCAACATCAGCTTCATCCTCATCACCTGCAAGAATATCTGTTGACATTACAAACACATTGTCTTTCTCAAACTGGTATGCCGAGCCCCAAACAACTCTGTAACGAACAGAACCGTCGACTCTTAATTCTTTCTCATATTCACCTTCATTAGGCTCATATTCAATTGCTTCATCACGGAATCCATCAGCAACACTAAAGATAATGTGTTCCGGCTTAACGGTGTAGTAATTGTCGTTGTCAGTACCAAGTCTCACAACATCACCGGGCTGAAGTGTTTCAAGAACATCTTCACATTCATGTGAACCCCAGTATTCAACCTCTGTTGAACCAACATAACCAATCATCTTGTATCTTGTTGCCTGTTCACCCGAAGGATCCTCCGGATTTTCAATCTCAGTGATAACCATAACAGGGGATGTTGCCTTAACCTCACCGGGTTCAGCACCGCCGCCGTAAACAAGAACAACCTTTGCTGTGTTTGCTGTTGAAACATCATAGAATTCAGCACTGTATGTTTCATTGTTGTCAAAGTCATTGGTTGTCATTTTCTTATACTGATCAACATCAGCTCTGTCTTCAGGAATTCTGAAAATAATAGAACTGCTGATGGTAATATTCTTATCACCTGTGAGCTGCTTGCCCGATGATTTGTATGTCACGCTGTCGCCTGCGTCTACTGCATCAAAGAAGAAAAGCTCGTCAGAACTTGTGTCTCCACCCTTTGAAACCATTGTATCCTCTGTTACTGTAACGATTTCATCAATCACAACCTGACCCTTGTTGCTCTTTGTAGTAAACTTGATAAGCTGTGAGTAGTCATTATTGTCAGTACCATCAGGATATGCCGAGTTTCCGCTGGGATTAGCAGTCTCTCCAAGAGCTTCAAGAAGTCTGTCATAGCTTGGGAAATCATCGCCATTAACCTTGGTCTTTTCGTAAGCATAGTAAGATGTCTTGCTGCCTGTCTGAGTGAGAATTCTGAGAACAAGGATGTCATCAAAGCCGTCGTTGTCTTCCTTAACGCTCATCAGATAACCGTACTGCTGATTTGTTGTCTGTTCAGTCTTGTCATAACCGATGATGTTGCCGTTCATGTCAAGGTAGAACTTACCGCTGTCACCCATTTCAGGCTGTGTCATAACAGCTTCAGCACCATCAATGGGATTAACCCAGGGAGCAAAAGCTGAGAACTTGTATGACTTGCTGTCAATCTTGATTGAATCGTCAGAGTTAACACCCTTAACAGTACCGGAAACAGTATCGTTGCAAACAACTGCTGTAACAATCTGCTCGCCGCCGTTCAAAGGATTGCTTGACTTAACGCAAACAACGCTGCCTGTTTTGATTGTGTTGAAAGCAACATCCTTGCCGTTCTTGTCAACAATCTTTACAATTCTTGATGTATCATCGGGGTCAAGAGTAATTTTGTTATTTTCAGTACCCTTTCTCAGGTTATTGTCAACAATTGTCTTTGTTGAAGTTGTAACCGAAGAAACAATATATGCATCATAAGAATCAACAAAAACAATGTCATACTTCTTGTCAGCATCCTTGTCAAGGAACTTCATTGAACCAACGAGAGGAATTGCATTTTCATCCATTTCGTCATAGTAAACACGGTAATAGCTTTCTTCTGTGTCTGCACCGTAAAGCTGTCCGTTATAAACAACAATACAGTCATTATCCATATTCAGTGTGGTAATGCGCTTTGAATCTTCGCTTTCATAATATGAAACAGAACTACTGCTGCATTCGTCAGCATCAATCATGTCAGCATCAACCTCAACAGTTACCGACCTTTCAACATTTGCCATCACAAGTGTCTTTGTATCTGATGCTCTGTCATCCTTGTAGTAGAATGTAATCTGAGCACCAAGCATATCAGCATACTCTTCAACATTGTCAACCTTGCAGGTAATTGTCTCGCCTGTTTCGTCAGAAATAATCTGAACCTCATCAGCTCTCAGATTTGCATCGGGAGCAGAAAGGCTGATTTCGGGATTTGAAGCAATGAAGCCTGTGTCCTTAACAAGACCGAGGTCAGCTTCAAGAATTGTCTTTTGGGTGATTTCGTTGTTTTCAGCGATTTTAACCTCAAGACAGTTATAAAGCATCTTTGCAATTGTTGCACGTGTTGCAGGAACACCAAGCTGTCCGCCTGCGCCGTCAAGGAACTTCAGCTGTGTTGCGGTTGCAAGATATTTTGCATACCAGGCTGTTCCTTCTGCAGCAACGCCCATATCGCCGTAACCCAGTGCACAAACAATCATCTTGATTGCTTCTTCATAGGTAACTGTGTTATTGGGCTTAAAGGTACCGTCATCATAGCCGTTGATAATCTTCATATCGCGAGCTGTTCTGATATTGCCGATTGCCCATGAAACACTGGGGTCAGTAACATCGGGGAATGGGGGATTTTCAAGACTTGTTGAACCAACAGAACCAAGATTACGTGTTCTGAGCAGCATTGCTGTGAACTCAGCTCTTGTTACGTTGTTGGTGGGTCTGAAAGTGAACGTACCATCACTTTCTTCATAACCGTTGATAACGCCCAACTTGTTGAGCACGGTTACAGCTTCGAGTGTGCTTTTGTCGTTTTCAATATCGCTGAATGCTGCAGCCGAAGCAGGCACAACAGCCAAAGAAACGATTGTGAACACGATAAGCATCAATGCAGATAAAAATCTTTTCATGTTTTTCAACCTCCTGATTGTGAAAAAATATATAAATTTAATTATTTTTCAAAAATTAACTTTCTCTGACACCCCGCATCATTGAGTCTTTCTCAATGGGCGTATCAATTCTGATTCTTGCAATGCTCTGAGGTCTGTTTGCAACCTCAAGCTCATTGCCATCCTCATCCTCCATGTATTGAATGGTATGCTTCACAAATTCTCCCTTCGGTCTGAGGAATTCCACCTCCGAGCCTTTGAAAAATCTGTTTTTCTGGACAACCGAAAGCATACCCGTTTGGGGGTCATAGTCTTCAACAATTCCAAGAAGCTCATAGTTTCTGATATATGAACCCGTCTTGTAATTTTGTTCATCACCGCCCGGTTTTCCAAAGAAAAATCCGGTTGTATAGTCACGGTGACTGACTTTTTTCAATTCCTCAAGCCACATCGGATTAGCCTCAAAGCCTTCGGGGTTATCAAAATAACTGTCAATGGCATCACGGTAAGCCTTAACAACCGTGGCAAGATAGTATTCCGTCTTGACACGCCCCTCAATTTTGAAGCTGTCAAGACCGCTTTCAATGAGCTTGTCAATATGTTCAATCATACACAAATCCTTGGAATTGTATATGAATGTTCCTCTTTCATTTTCAAAAACAGGCATATATTCGCCCGGCCTTGTTTCCTCCATAAGGAAGTACTTCCAACGGCACGGATGCGAGCAGGCACCAAGATTGCTGTCACGGTTTGTCAGATAATTGCTGAGCAGGCATCTTCCCGAATAGGAAATGCACATTGCACCGTGAACAAATGCCTCCAGTTCAAGACCCTCAGGTGTTTTTTCACGGATTTCCGCAATCTCATCAAAGGACATTTCCCTTGCAAGAATAACACGCTTCGCACCCATTTTGTACCAGCTTTCGGCACTTTTAAAATTTACATTGTTTGCCTGAGTGCTCACATGAATTTCAAGCTCGGGGGCAATTTCCCTTGTTAATTGAAACATTCCCAAATCCGAAAGAATAACCGCATCAAATCCGGCAGACGAATACTTTTTCAAAAACTCCTCATATTCGGCAATATCCGAATTATGCGGAATAATATTTGCTGTGAGATAAACCTTTTTTCCTCTTTGGTGAGCAAACTCAACGCCTTCGGCAAGCTCCTCAACGGAAAAATTCTCTGCAGCAACTCTCAGCGAAAACTCCTCACCGCCAACATAAACCGCATCAGCACCGTAAGTTATTGCAATTTTCAGTTTTGCCAGACTTCCTGCAGGTGCAAGCAATTCGGGTTTTTTTATCATTTTCATTTCCTCTTCAATCCAAACTTATTCAATGCTTTCAAGAATTGCCGCAGCAGCGCCGTCCTGCCTTTCAAGGGATTCGGCATATTCGGCAACCGCATCGGCAATTGCACGGGCAATTATCTCCTGCCCTTCCTCCGAAAGCAGCACTTCCCTGTCCGATTCCATGTCCAGAAATCCCGTTTCAACAAGAACTGACGGCATTGCTGTGTTTTTGATAACAAAGAAATTAGCGGTTTTCACGCCACGGTTATAAAAGCCCGTAGCCTCGGTAATATTTTTCTGAATATACTTTGCAAGATGTGCCGACTGTCCGCCAAGGTCAAAACAATATGTTTCCGTCCCTGTGCCTCCGCCCATATTGCAATGAATGGAAATATACAAATCCGCCAGAACCGCATGGGCAAGGTCAACTCTTGCCTGCAAGCTTTCGGTGGTGGAGGTGTTTGCAATGCTGTCCTCAAGGTTTTCCCTTGTCATATAAACGGTGTAGCCCATTTCTTCAAGCATAAACCTCAGCTTGTCCGAAATCTGCCATGTGATTATTTCTTCTCTGACACCAAGCTCATCAATTCTTGCACCAATATCCTTGCCTCTGTAATTGTGACCCGGATCAAGCAAAATGACGCTCAGGTACGAATAATCTTTATTTTCATAAAGCTCATCAATCTCATCCTCTGTCGGGGCAAACTCGGGAGCATATTCCTGCATAAGCTCGTCGTAATTCACAACACCGCCGTCATACATTGCAACATTATAAACAATCTGTGCCGCACTGCATCGCATTGCATTTTCATCCGGCTCCTGACTAATGCTTTTCAGAATTCTGTATTTTGAAGCAACCTCAACATATCCCGAATACCAGTTTTCACCCTCAATTTCAAGAGCCTCGGCTTCCTTTTTCATTGCGCATACAGCCATCTTGATTGCTTGTGCAAGGGTAACCTTGTCCGCCGGAGCAAAAGTGCCGTCCCCCATTCCGTTAATCAAACCCCGCTCATAGCAGTACGAAATAAAAGAAACACCCCAGTAATCGGCACCAACATCCGAAAAAGGCACTTCCTTCACAGCATAGCCCTGGGGCACAAACCCAAGCATCCTTGCAAGCAATGCACAAAACTCCGTTCTGGTAATTTCCTTATCGGGCTGAAATGTTCCGTCATCATACCCCGCAACAATTCCGTTTTCCGACAGCTTTTTTACCGCAATATAATTGGGGTGAGTAAAAGTAACGTCGGGGAAGGACTGCGCAAAAACAACGGGCTGCGGAAACAACATCAGCAATATGCCAATTATCAATAAAACAGCAGACGTCCTCTTCATGGTTTCAAATCCTTACAAAATATTCTTCATCTTTCATTACAGTTGTCCATTAATCATTATACATAAATCTTTGTTAATTTTCAATAGAAATTTGCAATATTTTTTTAGAAAAATGTAGAAAAAAAAAGCTGTTTGTATCACAAAATCAACAAACATTATTACAAATTTGTTAAGACTTGATTACAAACTGTTTTTCTGCCGGAAAAGTCCAAAAACAAGGGCGTGAGTTTTCAATCTCACGCCCTTGCAGCTTTTATTTAAATTCGCCTTCCGATATGCCGTAATATATATCATAAGTATTTCCGGGCTCATCACTTGTAAGCTCAATCTTCATATGAAGTGCTCCGTCAAGGGGAATTGTAACCTTTTGAGCCAAATCATCATATTTCAGTTCCTTTGTGTAAGCAATAATGCCGTCAAGATACACGTTAAGGGTTGCATTTGCCCTTGTGGTGTCATCTATATGACCAACCGTGAAGGAAACACTCTGATACTTTCCGTCAAGGTTATAAAGAGCTTCTGCTGTCTTGTAAGCATTCCAGAGGTAAAAGGTGTAGCCATTTGTATACTTCTTTCCCGACATGGTAAAGAATTCATTATTCTCCAGCTTATATTCCTTTCCTTCCTTATACTGATAGGGAGCACAAACATCAAGCCAGTCAGCCGTCTCCCCCGGTTTTGCACCAAGATAAACAACCTTTTCAACACCGTCCCATGAAACATCCTTGCCGATTGCATTTCCGATTGCTCTTACGGGGAGATAAGTTGTTCCGTTATAGATAAAGGGCTCAACAGTCTGACCGTTTGCATCCTTGGGGTCCAGCTGTTCGCCGTCAAGAACGATTTTTATGTTGTCATACACAACATCAATTTTCACCGAACCGGTGCTTGCAATGATGCTGCTTCCGATTAAGGTTGAAGCAACAACAGCACCTGCAACGATTCCTTTCATACTTTTTTTCATAGCCGATTAAACCGCCTTTCATTTTAATTAAACCGATATTTTTTTAAAAAACAAGGTGAACGAAATTAATATCGTTCACCCCAAAATTATTAGTCAGCACTATAAGGCAAAAGTGCCATATATCTTGCTCTCTTGATTGAAACAGTAAGCTCTCTCTGATGCTTTGCGCAGCATCCGCTGATTCTTCTGGGAAGAATCTTAGCTCTTTCTGTGATGTAGCGTCTGAGCTTTGCAACATCCTTATAATCAATAAATTCAACCTTGTCAACGCAAAAAGCACAAGCTTTTCTCTTGGGTCTTCTTGCTCTGACCTTATCATTTCTTTCCTTTTCAGGCATTGTTCTTTCCTCCTATCTCAACAATTTAAAGGTTAGCCGAATTAAAACGGCAAATCATCATTAGTCTCCAGAGCAACAAAATCGTCCTCTGTATCAGCAGGCATTTCAGGAACAGGCGCATCAAAACCACCGCGGGCAGGAGCCGAAAAGCCGCCTTCCTCAGCATTCTTCTTTGATTCACCGAAAGAAACCTGATTTGCTACAACCTCTGTAACATAGTTTTTCTTTCCGTCCTGACCTTCCCATGTACGTGTTGAAATACGACCGTCAACAATAATCATTCTGCCCTTTGTGAAGTACTTGTCCACAAATTCAGCACTTTTGTTCCATGCAACGCAGTTAATGAAATCTGTCTGTCTGTTTTCACCGTAGCCGTTGTCAATTGCAATTGTAAAACTGCAAACGGGTGTACCCGAACCTGTATGTCTCAGTTCCGGATCACGGGTAAGTCTGCCCATCAAAATCGCTTTGTTAATCATAAGCAATCTCGCTTTCTGTGAGAAAAACTCACATAATTATTTCTCGTCTTTCTTGATGACAATGTTTCTGAGAACTCCGTCTGTAATACCAAACACACGTTCCAATTCTGCAGGGAACTCAGCCTTTGCAGCGAAGTTAATCAAAACATAGTAGCCTTCAGCCATGTCATTGATAGGATAAGCCAATCTTCTGCGTCCCCATTCGTCAACGCTTTCAATTGTACCGTTAGCCTCAATCAATGATTTGAACTTATCAACCAATGCTGCTGTTTCTTCTTCACCCTTGGATGCATCAACAACAAACAATGTTTCGTACTTGTTAATAACCTCAACCATTTCTTTTCACCTCCTTATGGACTTTTGACTTTCGGGTATACCGAAAGTAAGGAATTTCCTAACCAAATGATTATAATACACTTTTTTTTAAATGTCAAGTATTTTCCATGAAATTTTTTATGTCATAAACCTGTCCTTTTGAGAATATAATAAAACAACACACGAAAAAGGATACAAAGCCATGAAAAAAACTCAGTTTTTTACAATTATACTTTTCAGTTTTATTTTCATATTTCCATGTCTTCTTGGACTGTGCTTTCCCCGAAAGCCCAATTCCATACCCGGCAATCCCCAAAGCAGCTCAGACAATGCAGAAAACTTCACCGTAAGCTGTCTCAACACAAAAACCAACAGCGTATCAGAGGTAAAGCTTGAAGACCACCTTGTGGGGGTTCTTGCTGCCGAAATGCCTGCAAGCTACGAGGTCGAAGCCCTGAAGGCTCAGGCAGTTGCGGCACGGAGCTACATTCTCAGCAAACTTGACAAAACCAACCCCGAACACCCCAATGCCGCAATATGCACCAACCCCGCCCACTGTAAGGGCTGGCTTCCGGAATCGGAGGCTAAAGAAAAATGGAGCGATAAGGAAAAAAATGCATATTGGCAGAAGCTCCGTGCAGCGGTCACAGCCACAACAGGTGAATATATGCTCTATGACAATCAGGCTGTTGAGGCGTGTTTTTTTGCCTCCGGGGGCAGCCGCACCGAAAACTCGGAGGATGTGTGGCAGGCAAGTCTTCCCTACCTCCGTTCCGTGGAAAACAACGAATATTCCGACACAACCCTTTCGCAAACAACCTTTTCTGCAAAGGAATTTATCCAAAAGTTAAACAACGCAGGTACACAGCTTCCGCTCGGCACTGCACCTACGGTTTCAGACATATCACGCACCGACGGCGGCGCCGTTGCATCAGCCACCCTATGCGGCAAAACCTTTAAAGGAACCGAAATCCGTAAAATCTTTGGGCTTAAATCCGCAAACTTCACAGTCACCGTAGCCCCCGACTCGGTAACATTTGACGTCATTGGCAACGGTCACGGAGTGGGAATGAGTCAGAAAGGCGCCAACAGCATGGCAAAGGACGGGAAAAATTACACAGAAATCCTGTTACATTATTATACAAATATACAAATTGTCAAAATGTAAAAAATATGATAAAATATGTATGTAAGTACTATATAGATTGAAAACGAAAGGCAGGGTATCACAATATGAAATCAATTATAACTCTCGGAAGACAGCTTGGTTCAAACGGAAAACTTATCGGAAAAGCTCTTGCCGAAAAGCTTGGAATTCCATTTTATGACAAAGCATTGATTGCGCGCTCCGCAAAGGAAAGCGGTCTCAGCGAGCATCTTTTTGACGGTATTGAAGAAAAACCCACCCACAGCTTGCTTTACTCTCTGGTTATGGGTGTTCAGTCCACCAAAGGGCTTTATTACCAATATAATGATATGCTCAACGGAGACAACATTTTCAAGGTTCAGGCGGATGTCATCAAAAGCATCGCCGAGGAAGGCTCATGTGTTATCGTAGGTCGCTGTGCCGACTACATACTCCGTGACAACCCCCACCTTGTACGTCTGTTCCTCTGTGCTGACGAAAACACACGAATCCAAAACCTTATGGAACGTGACAATATGACCGAAAAGGTTGCAAAATCCGCAGTTACAAAAGCCGACAAACGTCGTGCCAACTACTACAATTTTTACACAAACAACATCTGGGGCGACGTGAAAAATTACGACTTGTGCCTCAACACCGCAGGACTTTCAAAGGACGAAAGCGTACAGATTCTTGCCGACTATATCGCAAAACGTGAAGCCTATTTTAAAGACTAAAAGGCATATTTCCCACCTCACAGTGAATATATTCATTGTGAGGTGGTTTTTTTGTCTAAACAAAATATTCTCCGCAGCGCCGCTGTCCTGACCCTTTCGGGGATAATTGCAAAATCCGTTGACTTTGGCTTTCGTGCCTTTTATTCCACCCGTCTTGGTGCCGAAGGCATGGGGCTTTTTTCCCTTGTATTTTCCTTCCACAGCATAATTCTGACCTTTGCAACAGGCGGTCTCGGTGTGGCAGTTTCAAAAACCGTTGCCGAACAATACGCAAAGGGCTGTACCGACAACATAAAAAAAATAATGCGTTTCGCCCTGCTTTGTGTGTTTCTTCTCAGCACCGCAGTCATTCTTGCAACCTGTATTTTCTCCCACCGCATATCCGTCACCTTCCTGAAAGAACCCCGAACACGACTGAGCATTCTCACCCTCTCCCCAAGCATCCTTTTCATGAGCATATCTTATTGCATCAAGGGATATTTTTATGCCTCCCGAAAGGTTTTTATCCCCGCTTCCTCCGAATTTGTGGAACAAGCCGTAAAAATCACGTCCATAACCCTGCTTCTCAACAAATTTCTGCCCATGGGCATAAGCTGCGGATGCGCCGCAGTTTTTCTCGGAATTACAATAGGCGAGCTTTCGTCCTGCCTTTACCTGTCTGTTTTTTATCTCAAAGACCGGCCCCAATTACGTCAGGTCTGCCAAAGGGAAAATGTATTTCTGTCCCTTGCACGAATTGCACTGCCGGCAATGACAACCTCCCTTTCAGGTGCATTTTTGAGAATGCAGGAAAACGTTCTGATTGTTTCCTGTCTGAAAAAGTTTGGTCTTAACAATTCCGATGCCCTGAGTCGCTACGGAATAATTCACGGAATGGTTATGCCGTTAATCATTTTTCCTCTGACCCTGCTCTCCTCATGCTTCACCTTGCTGATACCCGAAATTTCAAGAGCCGACAGCATGAAAACCCGTCTCCGCCTTTCAACCCTGGTATCACGGCTTTACCGCTTTACCGCCTTTGGCGGTTTTTTGGTATGCACAATATTCACAACACTTCCCACCGAGCTTTCAAGCCTTGTTTATTCCGCTCCGCACATTGCCAAATCGGTTTTTGTGATTGCACTTTTTTCACCCATTATGTTTATGGACTCGGTTTCCTGCGGCATTCTCAACGGATTGGGCAAACAGACAAACCTGCTGATTTTCAGCTTTTGCGATTCCTTTCTCAGAATCGGTCTTATCCTGTTTCTAACGCCCAGAACAGGCATAAGCTCTCTGTTTGTTATTATATTCATCAGCAACATCTTCACAGCCTCCTGCACCATGCGAAAGGTTCTGAAAACAACAAAAATCCCCTTTGAACTCTCCGGATGGTTTTTCAGACATCTGATTGCCGCCATTTTAACACATTTCACCGCAACCTCACTATCAGTATTTTTCAACTACGGTTCAAGTGTTTTTTCAACCGTGCTTGGTATCGCTTTCATCATTGGAGTATACACCCTGTACAGCTCATGTCTGTGCAAAAATCTCCGCACCGATATGACGTGGTTCGTGAAACGTATGTTTCTGAACAGCTAAACTCAAAAAAGATGCTTCAAAAAGCTCAGCACAACATGAACAAGCGGTCATTCTGAACGTAGTGAAGAATCTTTTCAGCCATCTCACTTGGCGCATTTTTTGCAAGGCTCATACTTGCCTTCCACCTCTGCCTTGCTTTTTGGAATTGCATTCACTCCTGCACACTTGTTGTCAAGATGATATTTTTTACCCGTGGGAGTTACATAAACCTCTCCCACGGCTTCCGTTTCAGTCTCCATCGGAGCCTCTGTTTGTTCTTCATCCTCCACAGCTTCCTCTTTCTCATCATCCTCCTGCACTGAAAAAGTCTCCACGCTCTCCGCATCTTCCGTTAACTCTACGTCTTCCTCAACCACCGCAGTTACATCAGCAGACCTTGCCCTGTCGCCCACCGGGTTATAGGCACTGAAATAAGGAATAACAAACATCAGAGCAATGATGGCAACAAGGAACTTCACTTCCTCCGATGGAACTTTTATAATCCGCACACCAACAAAAAAGGAAATTATGGCACACACCGTCATCAAAATTGCAATAACGCCCGAAACAATGTCGCCTTTGCCAAAGCTCACCGCCATTGCAATAATACCAAAACAAATAAAAGCAAACAAGGCCTTTCCAAACCTTGTGGAAAGAAACCCGTCTTTTATCGTCTTTGATTCCTTCACCCTTGCTTCATTAGCCTCAAAGAATGCCGCAATATTATCCTCGCCACAGCCGTCATCAACCGCCGCACCGCAACTAAAGCACCTTTCAGCATCCTCAGCAAGCTCTGCCCTGCACTTATGACAATACATACCTCACACTCCATCTACCTTTGTTTTTCAAGCCATTCCGCCTTAAACTCATCCGAAACGGTTTCATTTTTCAGGAACCGAATTACCTCAACCAGCTTTTCGGTTGAATAATCCACCATTGCCCTTGCAATCCGTTCATTCATGCCCTCATGCATATCCCCCTCATAGGAATTGGGATAGTTCGCCATCCACGCAAAGGGAGTGCTTATATTCAGCTTTGAAAATTCATCAAACCTATGGGTTGACTCGTTGCTTTCCTGATATACCTTGTCAAGCCGCACCGTTTCAGGACGAACACCGTAAACCCAGCCCATTTCAATGAAATCGGCATGTCCAAAGCGTTTTTTCTGTTCATTGTAGCTTTGAAGAATCTTTCTGTCCTCGGTGGTCAGGTATTTATAACCCATATTAAGAAGCTTTTTGGGAGTTGCAAAATCCGAGCCCAAAGCATAGCTGAACACCGAATATGGCGTTTTTTCATAAAGAAGTCCACGCATAAAATAATCAATCATTGCACGGTTGCCGCCATGTCCGTCATAAAGGAGAATTTTGTCAAAACCGTTGCGGTATATTTCGCTGCAGGTCTCCTTCAGAATCTGAAGTCTCAGTTCGGGACTGAAAATAACCGTGCCCTTGAATTCTCCTGCACCTGTTTTCTCACCAAAATACATGGACGGAAAAATACACACAGGCTCAATTTCCGCCGCCCGTTGCGCAATTCCCGTTATGTGAATAACATCTGTCCCCACAGGGAGATGCTGTCCGTGCTTTTCAAGACAGCCAACCGGCACAATACAAAGTCCCTTTGAACTTTCAATCGCAACCTCAAATTCTTCTTCTCTCAAATTTTCCCAAAGCATAAAATCACCATAGATAATCAAATTTAATCGTAAACAAGTATAGCATTTATGTTATTATTTGTCAATTAAAGCATATGCATAAACCTCTGTAATTTAATCAAATAAAGTATTGCAATTTTTCAAAAAAGTGATATAATAGTATCACCACACGAAATTTTATAGTTTTCCATAGTACCCTTTTTGCTTTTGGCAAAAATGCGTGCTCTTATTTTGGCGTACTGTGGAAGTATTGACAAATTTCGTGTGGTAACGATTGAGCTACGTGTTTTTCGGTGTGCGGTTCAATCGAGCTGCACACCTTTTTTACGTGCAGATGCATGGCTCTTGTTGCGACACAAATACATAACAAAGTGGCTACTTCCTACAAAACGGGGTAGTCACTTTGTTTATATATTCATATTTTATATTTTTGCAAAATCACGAAAACCACAAAACCGCAGCTTTCGCTGCGGTCTTGTGGTTGCGTTTTTGATAAAAAAGGTTTCTTGCGAAATCTTAATATCCAACTTTTTCCCAGCACTCAAATGGAGCTGCAAGCTCTTCGCTGATATAAACCTGAGTCTTCTTTGTCTGAAGCATTGAGCTGGGGAGATAAGGTGTGATGGGTCCATGTGTGCAAAGACGGCTTGTCATTCTCTGCCATGATGAGAATGTACCGCAGGTTGCAAGTGCATGAACTTCAATTCTTTCCTTTGCACGCATTACATCAAGAGGACCGATGGTTGCGGCACAGGGAGGAACATTTGCAATATCACCTGACTGACCAAATGTACCATTGAGAGAGTTCTGCATAATGGTCATTGGATGAAGTTTAACAATCTGTGCGGGCTGGTTGAGCCATTCTTCAACGTCACCGCTGCCGATGAATTCGGGAATGGGATCAACAAATGCCATATGACCTGCCCAACCGGGAGAAGTTGATGCAATATCTGCACCTGTTCCCTCAGTGATGTCGTCAATTATCTTGGAATAATCCTTGATGTTTGCGTTTGTGGGGAAATGAACATTTTCCATGGGCATACGGAGCTTTTCATCAATCTGATAGTAGAGATACTTAATCATAGAATGTGCAAAGCCTGCTTCGTATGTAATGGGAGCGATGTTGCCGTTTTCATCAGCCCATTCATCCTCTGCAACAAGGTGAACCTTGCTACAGTCAACACCGAAGTAGTTGATAAGCTGTGCAAGAGGAATATATGTGTCAGGTTCGGGATTACCGAGAATCATTGTGAAGCTCTTGCCTGCCTCTGATGCAGCTTTGAGACGCTCAAAAAGTGTTGCAATGAGAACAGGATGGGGGTTCATCATAACCTTTACGTTAAATTCGGGATGCCACCAGTCTTCTCTCTTTTCCAAATCCTTGCCACTGAGGCTGCGAACATAATCGCAAACCTTCTTGTCCTTGAAAGGAACAAATTCATGAGGCTGGAAATCAAATTTTGTTGCGGGATCTGTAATAAAACTCATTTTACAATTTCTCCTTTTAATATAGTATTTTTAACATTAAACCATTGGTCAACAATGATTAAGTTCGCAAGATTGCCCTTTTTGATTTGTCCGATTTCGGGCATATTCAAAAGGCGTGATGGGTTGAGTGACGCATACTTGAACACATCACACACAGAACCACCGGTGTGCACCATCATATTATGACAGGCAACATCCAGAGTCAGCTTTGAACCGGCAATATCTCCGCCCCAGTCAAAATTTATGTCAAAGGCTTCCTCAAGTCCGGGAAGGGGAGGACCATCAGCAACAAAGGAATCCGCAATAAGAATAATCTTGTCCTGACCCTTTACCTTTTTAACAAGACGAATCATATAAGGATGAACATGAACCCCAAAGGAGTCAACAATCAGCTCCGCATAAATTCCGTCGTTGTAATTAACTGTTTCGTCAACACAAACACCACGCACTTCGGGATAATTCTCCAGAGTTCCCGTTGCATTTGTGTGATGAGTTCCAAGCTTCAGGCCATAGGGCATCAAAGCTTCAATCTGTTCGGGAGTTGCCTCAGAATGTGCAACCGAGAACACAATTTCAGGGATTTCACGTTTCACATACTTAACAAAATCCAAAATCCCCTCTCTTTCAGGAGCCACGCACCATACCTTTGCAAAATCCTTTGCGGCTTCAACCACTTCGGCATAATCCTTTTCAACAATGGCATCCTTCCAGACATTTTTCTCCTTATCACAGCCAAAATCCGGGTTCAGATAAGGGCCTTCCATATAAACACCGATGATGTTTCCACATTCGCCTGCGGCAATTGCATCCTTGAACTTTTTAATTGCATCAAGATGCTCCTGCTTGTTCATGCTGTAAAACAAAGCCGGAAGAACCGAAGTCACACCATGGTCAAGAAGAGTTCGCGAACACTTCACCGGGTCTTCGTGAAAATAAGTGTTTCCGTCAGCATGAGTATGTATATCAATTAAACCGGGCCCAACAAAATTACCCTGTGCATCAATAACTTCCGCACCGTCGGGAACAGGCATTTTTCTGCCAAAATCGACAATCCTGTCACCATCCATAATGAGGGTTGCATCAGGGATATAATGGTCCGGCATAACAAGTGTTGCATTTATAATAGCTTTCATAACAAATTTCCTTGCCTTTCTGCCGAAATTCTTTAACATGTTACAGCTGCACACTTTACCTTATAATTGAATTATATCTTTTTAAAAGAGCATTGTCAACCGAATTTTTTACGAAACTTTTTCGAAATAAGAAAATTTATTGAAATCTTAACACTATTGTGTTATACTGACCTCAATAAATGTATCTTTTGAGAAAAATACGAAAATTTTCGGAGGTGCAGAAGTGACACTTGCAAAGATAGCAAAAATAGCAAACGTAGCCGTTTCAACTGTTTCAAAGGCTTTTTCGGACAGTCCCGAAATCAGCAAGGAAACAAAGGAGCAAATCATTAAAATTGCCAAGGACACAGGCTGCTTTGAAAAATATTACAAGCCAAAATACAACAAAAAACTCATTGCCGTCATTTGTCCCGAAATGCTTGGTGTTCATTACTCACAAATGTCAACATATCTTGAAGAAAAAATCACAAAGCGTAACGGAACAATGCTCCTGTCGGTCAGCAGCTTTTCACCCGAAAAGCAGGCCGAGCTCATTGATTATTACATAAAATATGCGCACGCAGACGGAATCATCGTGATTGAACCCATTTCAAAAATAAAGAATTCCACAGAAGTTCCAATCATTCAGATTGGTCTTGAAAAAGCAACCGCCAATGTCCATGCAATTTATGCCGACATGGGTGATGCCCTGAGCCAAAGCATAAACCTTTTATTAAAGGAAGGACATCACAACATTGGCTTCATCGGCGAGCAGTACACCGCCAAGGAATATGAAATATTTCTTAATACCGCCGCAAGCTGCGGTGTTGCAAACAATCCGGAATTTGTTTCAATCAACAATCACCGTTTTCAGGACTGCGGATATTACGGCATTGACGAAATGATAAAGAAGGGAAGTCTGCCAACAGCAGTTTTTGCGGCATACAGCCACATCGCTGTCGGAATTCTCCAAAGACTGAGCGAGGAAAATCTCCGTGTCCCCGAGGACATCTCGGTTGTCTGTCTGGATGACATCAGCACAGCTCCCTACGGCAACCGAAAGCTCTCATGCATAAAGATGCATCTGGAAGAGCTGTGTTCCGAGGCGGTTCACCTCCTTTACCGGCTGATTGCAAAAAAACACAATGTTTCAAAACATACAATAACCGTTGAGCGACAGTTCTTTAAAGGCGAAACAATCGGCAAAAAAAATTAGCAACCTGTTTGTGTTTTTTACCTCTTTGTTTTTCCTGTACGGTTTGTTTCTCGACCTTTTTATTTTACAGCAGTATAATTATTTATATAAAACTTCAAAGGAGTACAATTATATGTTCAAAGTTGCATTTTACGAAAAAGAAATCACACCCCCTCTGGGCTGTTTTTTGCCCGGATACTTTAATCTCCGTAAGGGCAGTAATGTAAAAGACCGTCTTTATGCCAAAGCAATGGTTGCGGAATCCAACGGCGAAACCGTGGCACTTCTTGCCATTGATGGCTGTTTTAGCGAAAAAGAAGTCCGTGATATGATTGTGGGCAGAATTGAAAAATATACAGGTATCAAGCCCGAAAACGTGTTATTTTCAGGAGTTCACACCCACACAGGCATACCCCGCTTTGAGTACAACGATGACCCCGATGCCGTTGAAAACCAGAGAGAATATTACACCGTGTTTTCAAAGCTCATGGCAGACTGCGTTATTCTTGCCCACAAGCGCCTTGAAGAATGTACTTTCACCTTTGCCCGTGGCTATGTTGACGGAATTTCATTTTGCCGTGACTACATAATGAAAAATTCAACACCCCGAACAAACCCCGGTGTATTGAATCCCGACATTGTTGAGCCCACCACCGAAATTGACAAGTCTGTTCCTGCCCTCTTTGCTTACGGCAGTGACGGCACACCAAAGGGTATGGTATTCACCTTTGACTGCCATCTTGACTGCGTTGACGGAACTGAATACAGCGGCGACTATCCTGCCGAAGTCTCAAAAATTATGAAAGAAAAATACGGTGAAGACTTTGTTACTTTGTTCTTCATGGGAACAGCAGGAAACATCAATCACTTCAATGTCAAAAAGCCCATCACCGACCCCTTCCATTACCGTCATATGGGCAGACTTCTCGCAGAAGAACTGCTGAGAATTCAAGATAATGCCGAACCGTTGATTGGCGACACTATTTCATCAAAATTTGAAACAATCCCCATAAAAAGACGTGAAGTACCTCAGGAGGATATTGACAACGCAAACCACATTATTGCAACCGTCAAGGAAATCCCCGGCATCAAAATTGCCGCCGACAACACCGACCCTGACCAATATGCCCTTGCAATGTCAAAACGCCTTATGGACTTTCTCAACACACAACCGGCTGAATTTGACGTTCCTCTTCAGGTAATCAGAATTGGGGATTTTAAGCTTTATGCCTTCCCCGGCGAAATCTTCAGTCACTTTGGAGATATGGTGAAATCAGGCACCGACACAAAGAAAAATATGGTTGCAACAATGTCCAATATGTCAATCGGATACGTTGTTGCAAAGGAAATGTATTTTGACACAATTTATGAATCACGCCCCGGTTCAAACCGTTCCGAAAGAGAAGCCGGCTATAAAATGGCTGAAAAGCTCTTGGAAATGGGTAAATGATAATAGTTACTTTCAAAACTAAAGGAGACATAGCCCCAAAGCCATGTCTCCTTTTTGAATTCATTTTTTAGAACAAGCCGCTGATTACTCCGTTTTCATCAACGTCAATTTTTTCAGCCGCAGGAACTTTCGGGAGTCCGGGCATTGTCATTATATCACCTGTGAGTGCAACAATAAAGCCCGCCCCTGCCGAAACCTTAACATTTCTGACCGTAACAACAAAATCCTCGGGAGCTCCGATTTTTGTCATATCGTCCGAAAAGCTGTACTGAGTTTTTGCCATACAAATTGGCAACTTATCATAGCCCAGCTCACTGAGCTTTGCAATTTCCTTTTTTGCGGCAGGAGTAAATGCCGCACCCTTACCTCTGTACACACGTTTTACGATTGTGTCAATCTTGTTTTCAATTGAGTCATCAAGGTCATAGCTGAATGAGAAATCATTGGGCTGTTCACAAAGACGAACAACCTCCTCTGCCATCTCAATTCCGCCATTGCCGCCCTCTGCCCATACATTTGAGAGAACAACATTAACGCCAAGAGCCTTACATTCGTCAATAACAAGCTGAACCTCAGCATCCGTATCGGTCGGGAAGCGATTAACCGCAACAACCGACGGAAGCTTGTACACCTCCTTGATGTTGGCAATGTGACGAAGAAGGTTTGGAATACCCTTTTTGAGTGCCTCAAGATTCTCGCCGCCAAGCTCAGTTTTGGGAACACCGCCGTGCATTTTGAGGGCACGGATTGTTGCAACCATAACCACCGCATCGGGGTTCAGCCCTGCATAGCGGCACTTGATGTCAAGGAACTTCTGAGCACCAAGGTCAGCACCAAAGCCTGCTTCGGTAATAACATAATCACCGAATCTCATTGCCATTTCAGTTGCAATAACCGAGTTACAGCCGTGAGCAATATTTGCAAAAGGACCACCGTGAACAAATGCCGGAGTACCCTCCAGCGTCTGCACAAGATTGGGCTTGAGTGCATCCTTGAGGAGTGCCGTCATTGCGCCTGCCGCACCAATTTCACCTGCGGTAACAGGCTTTTCGTCATAGGTATAGCCAACAACAATTCTTGAAAGACGTTCCTTCAAATCAGTAATTGATGACGAAAGACAAAGAACTGCCATAACCTCAGATGCAACAGTTATGTCGTAGCCATCCTCACGGGGAACACCGTTGACTCTGCCACCCAAACCGTCGGTAACAAATCTGAGCTGACGGTCATTCATGTCAACACATCTTTTCCATGTTATGCGTCTTGGGTCAATGTTAAGTTTATTTCCCTGATAAATATGGTTATCAAGCATAGCCGCAAGAAGGTTGTTTGCCGCTCCGATGGCATGGAAGTCGCCCGTAAAATGAAGGTTTATATCCTCCATGGGAACAACCTGAGCATATCCACCGCCTGCCGCACCGCCTTTGACGCCAAATACGGGGCCCAAAGACGGCTCACGGAGAGCAACCATAACATTCTTGCCAATCTTCTTCATGCCGTCAGCAAGACCAATTGTGGTTGTTGTCTTGCCTTCGCCCGCAGGAGTGGGCGTGATTGCCGTAACCAGAATCAGCTTTGCCTTGCGCTTCATTTCCTTGAGAGGTGCAAGGTCTATTTTTGCCTTATAATTTCCGTAAAGCTCAAGATATTTTTCGTCAACACCTGCAGTTTTTGCAATTTCGGTAATCTTCTGCATTTTGACGCTCTGAGCAATTTCTATATCTGTTTTCATTGGTTTTTACCTCCAATTTTTCATTTCTTCCAATTCCGAGGAAAATTTGATTTAGTTTGTGTGAACGACCAACCGCTGCGTACTGTGTGTACGCAAGGGCGGTCGGGCGCACGAAATAAACAAATTTTACCGGACTATATGTTGTAGTATTCTACTGCTGACTTAAACATTCCAATATCAAAGTTACCTTCAACATTCTTGTAAAGTCCGTAACCCCATCTTTCGGAGTGACCCATCTTACCAAGAACACGACCATCAGGTGATGTGATACCTTCAATTGCGAAGGTTGAACCGTTGGGGTTGTACTGAATCTCGTTGGTGGGATTGCCCTCCAAATCTACATACTGTGTGAGAATCTGACCATTTTCAGCCAATTGCTTCACAAGCTCGTCACTTGCCATGAAACGACCTTCACCATGAGAAATGGGAACTGTGTAAATTTCGCCAACACTTGCATTTGCCATCCATGGTGACTTGTTTGATGCCACTCTTGTGCGTACCAGTTTTGACTGATGGCGTGAAATTGTGTTGTATGAAAGTGTGGGGCAATTTTCGTCTGTATCAATAATCTTTCCGTAAGGCACAAGACCCAGCTTGATAAGAGCCTGGAAGCCGTTACAGATACCGCACATCAAGCCGTCACGCATATCAAGAAGCTCGGATGTTGCTTCCTTGATTTCGGGATTGCGGAAGAACGCTGTGATAAACTTCGCTGAACCGTCAGGCTCGTCACCGCCCGAGAAGCCACCGGGAATGAACACAATCTGTGATTCGTTCAGCTTCTTTGCAAAGGCTTCAACAGATTCGGATATTGCCTGAGGAGTCAGGTTGTTTATAACAAAGATTTCAGGTTCAGCGCCCGCATCACGCATAGCCTTTGCAGAGTCAAATTCGCAGTTTGTTCCGGGGAACACAGGAATGAGAACCTTGGGCTTTGCAACACCGATTTTGGGTGTAACAACAGACTTTGTTTCATAATTAAACGCAGGAATATCCTTCTTTTCGGTTTCAATGTTGCATGAATAAATCTTTTCCAGCTTATTTTCATAAGCCTTTGAAATTTCGCACATGCAAACTGCTTCACCGCCATATGTGATTGCATTGTTGGCGGTTGTTGTCCCCAGAACAACACCTGCATCTGCATCCTTGCTGAGTTCCACAACAAACGAACCGTAGCTGTAGCCAAATACATCATCAAGTGAAATTCCGTCAGCAAATTCAAAGCCGATTCCGTTACCCATTGCCATCTTCATTACAGCTTCAGCAATACCGCCGTATGTAGGAGTGTATGCGCTTACTGCCGCACCGCTCCGTACAAGCTCTGTAACCTTTTTGAAGCAGTCAAGAAGGCTTTCTGTCACAGGGAGACCGTTTTTGTCATATTCGGGCTTAATCCAAACAACCTTGTTTCCTGCCGCCTTGAATTCGGGCGAAATGATGTTGTCAACATTTTCGTCAGTAACAGCAAATGAAACAAGTGTGGGCGGAACATCAATATTCTCAAAAGTACCGCTCATTGAGTCCTTGCCGCCGATTGCCGCAATTTCAAGCTCTCTTTGTGCATCAAATGCACCAAGCAACGCCGCAAGAGGCTTACCCCAGCGCTTTGCGTCCTTTTTGGGCTTTTCAAAATATTCCTGGAATGTGAGATAAACATCCTTAAACTCTGCACCTGTTGCAACCAGCTTTGCAACAGACTCAACAACAGCTAAGTACGCACTGTGATAAGGGCTCTTTTCAGCAATAAAGGGATTATAGCCCCATGCCATAACAGATGCAGTCTTTGTGTGCTTCTGTTCAACAGAAACCTTGTTAACCATTGCCTGAATTGGTGTAAGCTGATGCTTGCCGCCAAAGGGCATCAGAACTGTACCTGCACCGATTGTGGAGTCAAAACGTTCTGAAAGACCTCTCTTTGAACATACGTTCAAATCGTCTGCAAGTTCAAGCATTCCTGCCTTAAAATCAGCAACATCCGCCTTCTTGTAACATTCGGGCTTTGCAGGTGCAATATCAATGTGCTTTTCAGCACCGTTTGAGTTCAGGAACTCACGTGAAATGTTCACGATTTCCTTACCATTCCAATGCATAACAAGTCTTGGTTCAGCCTTAACCTCTGCCACAACTGTTGCCTCAAGGTTTTCGCTCTTTGCAAGCTCCTTGAAGCGTTCAACATCTTCCTTTGCAACAACAACAGCCATTCTCTCCTGAGATTCGCTGATTGCAAGCTCTGTGCCGTCAAGACCTTCGTACTTTTTGGGAACAGCGTTCAGATTGATTTCCAGTCCGTCAGCCAATTCACCGATTGCAACAGACACACCGCCTGCGCCAAAGTCGTTACAACGTTTAATAAGGAGAGATGCCTCCTTGTTGCGGAAAAGTCTCTGGAGCTTTCTTTCTTCGGGAGCGTTACCCTTCTGAACCTCGGCACCGCAGCTCTCCAAAGATTCAACAGTATGAGACTTTGAAGAACCTGTTGCACCGCCGCAACCGTCACGGCCTGTTTTTCCGCCAAGAAGAATAACAATATCGCCATCAATGGGGCGTTCACGTCTTACATTCTCAGCAGGAGCCGCCGCAACAACCGCACCAATTTCCATACGTTTTGCAGCATAGCCGTCATGATAAAGCTCGTCAACCTGACCTGTGGCAAGACCAATCTGATTACCGTATGAGCTGTAACCTGCCGCCGCACCTGTAACAATCTTTCTTTGAGGGAGCTTGCCCTCAATTGTTTCAGAAACGGGCTTTAACGGGTCAGCCGCACCGGTAACACGCATTGCCGCATAAACATAAGAACGTCCTGACAGCGGATCACGGATAGCACCGCCAATACAAGTTGCCGCACCGCCAAAGGGTTCGATTTCGGTGGGATGGTTGTGTGTTTCGTTTTTGAAGAGGAGCAACCATTTTTCGGTCACACCGTCAACATCAACGTCGATTTTAACCGTACAAGCATTGATTTCTTCACTTTCATCAAGACCGTCAAGCTTGCCGTTTGCTTTCAGATATTTTGCGGCAATTGTACCAATGTCCATAAGATTAACGGGCTTTGTTCTGCCAATTGCCTTTCTTGTTTCAATGTATCTGTCATAAGCCGCCTGCAAAAGCTCATCCTCAAACTTAACATTATCAATTGTTGTGAGGAATGTGGTGTGACGGCAATGGTCAGACCAGTATGTGTCAATCATTCTGATTTCGGTGATTGTGGGGTTGCGCTTTTCGCCAATGAAATACTGCTGACAGAACTTGATGTCATCAATATCCATCGCCAGTCCCATATCGTCAATCATCTTTTGAAGACCTGCTTCATCCAAATCAATGAAGCCATCCAATGTTGCAACAGTTTCGGGGATGTCATAAACTGCCTTCAATGTTTCGGGCATTTCAAGAGTTGCTTCTCTTGATTCAACCGGGTTGATAACATACTTCTTGATTTCAGCAACATCTGCATCTGTCAGCTTGCCGTAAAGCATATAAACCTTTGCGGCTCTCACTGTGGGACGGTCACCCTTGGAGATAAGCTGAATACATTCCTCCGCTGAATTTGCACGAAGGTCAAACTGACCGGGAAGAAATTCAACTGCAAAGATTACGTCGCACTTATCTGTTATTTCATCAGTCACAATATCAAGCTGAGGCTCCGAGAATACTGTCTTTTTGCAGTATTCAAAAAGCTCCTCGTCAATATTTTCAACATCATAGCGGTTGATTATTCTCAAATCTTCAAGGCCCTTAATCTGAAGAAGATTTTTAAGCTCGCCCTTGAGGGAATTTGCTTCTGCCGCAAGCTCTTTTTTCTTTTCAACAAAAACTCTGTATACCATAATTCTTTCCTTTCTTATGTCCTCTATTTCAAAGCCGCCAATGCCTTTTGGCCTATGTCTTTTCTGTAAAATGCGTTATCAAATTTCACATTTTCAACAGTTTTGTAGGCCGCATTGATTGCACAGTTGAGGCAAGCACCAACTTCCGTAACGCCCAAAACTCTGCCGCCGCCGGTCACCAGCTTGCCGTCCTTGATTTTTGCACCTGCAACAAAAATTCCGTCTGAGTTTTCGGGAAGGGTAATTTCAAAGCCCGTTTCATATTTGCCGGGATAGCCGTTTGAGGCAACAACAACACAGCAAGCAGCCGATTTCGAAAACTTAACTTCTGCATCCTTGAGTGTTCCTGCTTCCACATGCTGCATAATCTCAAATAGGTCACTTTCAAGAAGAGGCAAAACAACCTGTGTTTCGGGGTCACCAAAGCGGCAGTTATATTCAATAACCTTTGGTCCCTTTGGAGTTAGCATAAGCCCAAAGTACAAACAACCCTTGAAGGTTCTGCCTTCCTTGTTCATTGCTTCCATTGTGGGAACAAAGATTTTTTCCATACATTCCTCTGCAATTTCATCTGTGTAATAGGGATTTGGAGCAATTGTACCCATACCGCCTGTGTTGAGACCCTTATCACCGTCCAGAGCGCGCTTGTGATCCATTGACGAAACCATGGGAACAACCACGTTTCCGTCTGTGAAGCTGAGAACCGAAACCTCGGGGCCCGTGAGGAATTCCTCAATGACAACATTGTTTCCGCTGTCACCAAAGATTTTGTCTTCCATCATCGACTTTACGGCATTCATTGCATCCTCTCTTGTTTCCGCAATGATAACACCCTTGCCAAGTGCCAAACCGTCTGCCTTGATAACTGTTGGGATTGGAGCTGTTTCAAGATACTTGAGAGCCGCATCCATGTCGCTGAACACTTCATATTCCGCTGTGGGAATATTGTATTTTTTCATAAGATTCTTTGAGAAGACCTTGCTGCCTTCGATTATAGCGGCATTTGCCTTTGGGCCAAAGCAAGGAATTCCCTTTTCGTTGAGAGCATCAACCGCACCCAGAACCAATGGGTCGTCAGGTGCAACAACAGCAAACTCAATGCTGTTCTCAACTGCAAACTCAACAATTTTGTCAATATCCTTTGCCCCGATGTCAACACATTCCGCATCAGCGGCAATACCGCCGTTGCCCGGAAGTGCATAAATTTTTGAAACCTTGGGGCTTTTTTTCAGTGATTTTATGATGGCGTGCTCACGTCCGCCGCCACCGACTACCATAATTTTCATATATTCAAAACCTTTCGGACGTATTTTATTCGGATAATCCAAAAACAAGATAAAATTGATGGAGAATGTTCAAACCGAATCCCGAAGGTGTGCTTTGTGTACTCCAAACGGTGAGGTTTGGACGTTCACCCCAAATTTACCTCTGTCTGCAATGTTAGGCAAAAATTGTGCAGAAGGTGTAAACCGACCCCGCAGCTGTACTTTGTGTACTGCAAGTGGGAAGGTTTGCGACTTCGGTGCATTTTTGCCAACATTGGCATTAGTGGTGGAATAAGCGCATCTTAGTAAATGCCATAACCATTCCAAATTCATTACATCTTTCAATTACGTTGTCATCACGGATTGAGCCGCCGGGCTCTGCAATGTAGGTTACGCCGCTCTTTGCCGCACGCTCAATGTTGTCGCCAAAGGGGAAGAACGCATCACTGCCAAGAGCAACGCCCTTTATGCCGGCAAGGTATGCTTTCTTTTCTTCACGAGTCAACGGTTCGGGCTTGTGTGTGAAAAGCTTTTCCCACTTGCCGTCTGCAAGAACGTCTTCATCATCATCGGAGATGTATACGTCAATTGTGTTGTCACGGTCGGGTCTGCCGATGGTGTCAAGGAATGGAAGATTGAGAACCTTTTCATGCTGACGGAGATGCCAGATGTCTGCTTTGTTTCCTGCAAGCCTTGTACAGTGGATTCTTGACTGCTGACCTGCACCAACACCGATTGCCTGACCGTCCTTTGCAAAGCATACCGAGTTGCTCTGTGTATATTTGAGAGTAATTAAAGCAATTATCAAATCTCTCTTTGCTGAATCGGGCATTTCCTTGTTTTCTGTAACAATTTCGGAAAGAAGCTCCTCGTCAATCTTGAAGTTGTTTCTGCCCTGTTCAAAGGAGATACCGTAAACCATCTTGATTTCCTGCTCGGCAGGAACATAATTCTCGTCAATCTTTACTATATTATAATTTCCGTTTCTCTTACTCTTGAGAATTTCAAGAGCTTCGTCTGTGTAACCGGGAGCAATTACACCGTCAGAAACCTCACGCTTTATGAGCTTTGCAGTAACAACGTCACAAACATCGCTGAGCGCAATCCAGTCACCAAAGGATGACATTCTGTCAGTACCTCTTGCACGTGCATAAGCCGTTGCCAGAGCCGATGAATCAAGATCTTCAATATCATCAACAAAACAAGCCTTTTTCAAATCAGCACTCATGGGAATACCAACTGCCGCAGATGTGGGGCTGACGTGCTTGAACGACGTTGCCGCAGGCATACCAAGTGCCGCTTTCAGCTCCTTTACAAGCTGCCAGCTGTTGAAAGCATCAAGAAAATTGATGTAGCCGGGCTTTCCGCTGAGGATTTCAATTGGAAGCTCACTGCCGTCATTCATAAAAATTTTTGCAGGCTTCTGGTTGGGGTTACAACCATATTTCAGTTCAAATTCTTTCATTTTGAAACATCCTTTCTGTATGTATTTATCTTTTCCTTTAAAAACACCAAATGGAGTCACTTGTTTGTGACTCCTGCCGGTATTACGCATTCTTGTTTATCATTCTGTTAACTTCTTCGCCTGTTTTGAGATTAATGTATCTCACATACAAGGAAATCCTGTTATTCTCGTTGAGGTTATCCCAGATTTTGTCGGTAAACTCGTCAATATCATTGGGGACAGCAACTCTTTCGGGCTCACCCTGGAATGTGGGAATGGGATTGCCGTCACAAACATATGTATGAATAAAATGACCCAGACCCTTGAGTGCCTTGTAAGAATATGTAAATCTGTTACACTCTGTGCCTTCGGCATCTGCACTCTTTAAAATACTCATTTTGTATGAGAAATCATTCTCACCAAAGGTAATCATACCGCTGATTCTGGGAGTCCAGTTGGGGCCGTCAGGCTCAAAACAGCGCGTATCAAGAGCTTCCTCAAAGGTCTTGCCCTTTTCAAGAAACTCAATAACCGTATCTGTCTGGTCGCCGTTTGTTGCAACTAATTTATTTTCAAACTTTCTGATTGGTGAATAAATAATCAGACTGGGGTCTTCAACCTTTGATTCATCAAAGGGATAGATAATAACCTCACTGCCGTCTTCCACAAAAACACGGTTACGGCTGTTTTCAGATCTGCCCATAATGAAATATGCAACAACAGCATTTTCGCCGTCTTCGCTCTTTCCAAGAACAATACCTCTGCCAACGTAGGGGTTGCCGTTGATTAACTCACCCATATCATTAATCTTATAAATATCCATTTTAAATTTCCTTTCTAAATATACTCCGCAAGCTCAGCCGAAACCATTTCTGCCGCCTGAGGAAGAATTTTCCACTCTGCTTCTTCCATAACCCTCTTCTGAAGAACCTCGGGAGTGTCACCATCCTTGATTTCAACAGCCTTTTGAAGAATAATTTCACCGCCGTCGGGGATTTCGTTCACAAAATGAACCGTTGCCCCCGTGACCTTCACACCATATTCAAGAGCCGCTTCGTGAACACGAAGTCCGTAAAAGCCCTTGCCGCAGAAGGAGGGAATAAGCGACGGATGAACATTGATAATCCTTTTGGGGTACTTTGACGTGAAGCTTGCACTCAAAATGCACATAAACCCTGCTAAGATTATCAGTTCAATGCCCTTGCTCATAAGAACCTCAATGAGAGTTTCCTCAAAAATCCTCTGGTCGCCCCCAAGCTCCTTCTTTGAAACAACAGCAGTATCAATTCCTGCATTTTGCGCACGAGTCAGCGCATAGGCATCAGCATTGTTGGAAATAACAAGTTCAATTTTTCCGCTCTTTATGATTCCTGAGTTCTGAGCATCAATGAGAGCCTGAAGGTTTGTTCCGCCGCCCGAAACCAGAACGGCTATTCTTGTTTGCTTCAGCATATAACAACACCCTCGTCACTCTTGATGATTTCACCGATGATATAAGCATCCTCGCCGTTTGCCTTGAGAATCTCAACAGCCTTGTCAGCATCTTCCTTTGCCACAACAACGCTCATACCAACGCCCATATTAAAGGTGTTGAACATATCCCTTTCAGGAATATTTCCCTCTTTTGCAATAAGATCAAAAATGGGAAGAACACGAACATCGTCTCTCTTGATTTTTGCGCCAAAGCCCTTGGGAATACTACGCGGAATATTTTCATAAAAACCACCGCCCGTAATATGCGAAACCGCCTTAACAGTAACTTCCTCAAAAAGTGCCAGCATGGGCTTTACATAAATCTTTGTGGGGGTGAGAAGTGTTTCGCCAACCGACTTGCCGCCAAGCTCCGCACGAGGAGCCTTGATGTCTGCATTTTCCACATCAAACACCTTTCTCACAAGGGAGAAGCCGTTTGAATGAACACCGCTGGAAGGAAGGGCAACAATAACATCACCTTCCTTGATTGCATTATTGTCAAGAACCTTTGCCTTGTCAACAACACCAACCGAGAAGCCTGCCATATCATATTCATCCTCAGGATAGAAGCCGGGCATTTCAGCAGTTTCGCCACCGATGAGAGCACAGCCCGACTGAACACAACCCTCTGCAACACCCGAAACAATCTGAGCAACCTTTTCAGGGAAGTTTTTGCCCACCGCAATATAGTCAAGGAAGAACAAGGGCTTTGCCCCGCAGCAGATAATATCATTCACACACATGGCAACACAGTCAATACCAACGGTGTCGTGCTTGTCCATAAGGAATGCCATTTTCAGCTTTGTTCCAACGCCGTCTGTTCCGCTAACCAAAACGGGTTTTTCAATTCCCGTCAAATCCATTTCAAAAAGTCCGCCAAAACCGCCGATATCCGATGCCGCTCCTGCGGTCACGGTTCTTGCGATGTGCTGTTTCATAAGCTCAACAGCCTTGTAGCCTGCGGTAATATCAACGCCCGCCGCCTTGTAACTTTCACTAAAGCTCTTTTCCATTTCAAAATTTCCTTTCTGTATGTCAAAAAATGAATTTAATTATATACCTTTTTCTATAATGACATCAATAAATGGTGCGAAGTGAACAAACCAAAGCCAACGCTGTACTTTGTGTGTACTGCAAGTGGTGTAGTTTGTTTGCTCAGTGCTGCTTTTTTGTTGTCATTCTTTTCCGCTCCAACAATATGTGCAAAGCTTGCACGGCTCAAGTCCGATTGCCTTGATAACACCCTCAAGGGACTGAAAATCAAGGGATTCAAAGCCCATGTCCCTGCATATTTTCTCTCTCAGTTTTTTTCCTCTTTCGGTGTTGCCGTCACTGTATTCTTCAATATGCTTGAAGCCCTCTTCACCCTCAAGCTCCATTACTGTCTGACGGGCTATAAGCTCCATTTCATTTTTACTGCTTGTGAAGTTCAAAAACTTGCAGCCATACATAATGGGCGGGCAAGCCGAGCGCATATGCACCGATTTTGCACCATGCTGATAAAGAAAATCAACCGTCTCCTTGAGCTGAGTTCCCCGCACAATTGAGTCATCCACAAAAAGAAGGTTTTTGTCCTCAATAAGCTCGTGAATGGGAACCTGCTTCATTCTTGCAATCTTTACCCTTTCGGTCTGATGCTTGGGAGTGAAGCTTCGGGGCCATGTGGGTGTGTATTTGATGAACGGTCTTGCAAAGGGAATACCGCTTTCATTGGCATAACCTATCGCATGGGGTGTGCCCGAATCAGGAACACCGCTGACATAATCAATGTCGGTTGCCTTGCCGTTTGCCCTGTCGGTCTGTGCCATAATTGCGCCATTGCGGTATCGCATGGTTTCAACATTCTTACCCTCATAAACAGAGTTGGGATAACCGTAATAGCTCCATAGAAATGCACAGATTTTCATTTCCTTGCCGGGCTTCACAAGCTGTTTTATCCCGTCCAAAGTAATCTCAACCGCCTCACCGGGTCCAAGCTCCATTTCATCGTCATAGCCCAGCTTTTTGTATGCAAAATCCTCAAATGAAACGGCATATCCGTCTTCGTTGCTTCCTATGAGAACAGGAAGCCTGCCCACCTTGTCACGGGCAGCGATAAGCTTGCCGTCGTTGGTGAGAATCAAAATCGAAACCGTTCCCTCAACCACATCGTGAACATATTCAATACCTTCAGCAAAGGTACTCTTTTCATTAATCAGCGCCGCCACAAGATCAGTTGAATTAACCTTTCCTCCGGTCATAACACCAAAATGACCACCCTTGCCAAGATGCTTTTCAATAAGCTCTTCCGCATTATTGATTCTGCCGATTGTGGCAATGGCATAGGTGCCGATTTCAGAACGTATCAAAAGGGGCTGAGGATCGGAATCGCTGATAACACCGATTGCCGAATTACCCTTCATTTCGTTAAAGACATTGTCAAATTTGGTTCTGAAAGGAGTATTTTCAATGTTGTGAATATCTCTCTGCAAACCGATTTCGCTGTCATATGCCGCAATACCTCCGCGGCGTGTTCCAAGATGCGAATGATAGTCAGCACCAAAAAACACATCTGCAATTGCATCATGTCTGCTGACTGTTCCAAAAAAACCGCCCATATACTGCCTCCATCTAAAAAATTATTCAGTTATTTGTTGTATTTTTCTTCAATTGCCCTGTTCTTTTCAAGAACGGTATCTGCCGCAGCCTTACGCTGTGCATCAAGCTTTGCCGCAAGCTCCGCATCCTCAACGGCAATAATCTGGGCAGCCAGAACCGCCGCATTTTTCGCACCGTTGATTGCCACCGTTGCCACCGGAATTCCGGGAGGCATCTGAACCGTTGACAAAAGCGCATCCATGCCGTCAAGATTTGAAGACTTTACGGGGATACCAATAACAGGCAAGGTTGTGTTTGCCGCAATTGCACCAGCCAAGTGTGCCGCCATGCCTGCCGCACCAATAATCGCACCAAAGCCCTTTGCTCTGGCATTGGCCGAAAATTCCTTTGCTTCAACAGGCGTTCTGTGTGCCGAAAAAACATGAACCTCATAGGGCACACCAAGCTCATCAAGAGCCGTCATTGCCTTTTCAACAACCGGGAGGTCGCTGTCCGAACCCATGATAATTCCAACTTTTTTCATATATATCATCCTTTCGTATTTTCATAATCCAAACTGCAAGGACAAAAAACCCGTATAGCTTGTCCCTTTGCAGAGAGCGGTGCCGCGCTATCTGCACTGCCCCGAACAAGAGGGGACGAGATACGCAGATTTTTTCTCCTTGTCATAAAAAGGGGCAGTCCTGTAGTATTAATACAGGACTGCCCAGACGGTCGACATAATTCAAACTTTTTGCTTCCACGTGGTTCATACCCACTAATTCCGTCAGTCACAAAAAGCTATTTTCTACGATACCGGCAGTCATCTGCCACTACCTTATAATTTTAGCATAAACAGCTATGCTTGTCAAGAAAATTCGACATTTCAAATTGCACAGAATGATAGAAATTTAACACTCATATTTGGAAGATATTTTCAAGAGAATATTTTCCAATATCCTCGGCAATTTCCTCCACTGTTCTTTCGCCATTGATTATTTTCACATTCTCGCAGTCCTTCATTTTTTCAAATGCGGCAAAGTATGCATCACGAACCTTTGTGAGTTTTTCTTCGGTTTCATAAATTTCAATGGTATCACGGTTTGCAAGAATTCTTTCCATTGCTGTCTTGGGTGAAATATCAACAAACAAAGTCACATCAGGTCTGAGAGTTTCGGCACAAAGCCTGTTTGCCTCAACAACCCATTCCGACGACACCTCGGTGCTTTGATATGCGTATGACGAAAAATAATATCTGTCACAAATAACAGTTTCGCCCTCCTCTAAACTTTTCAGAACTCCGTCCTCAGCATTGGTCAGATGGTCAAGACGGTCGGCAACAAAAAGCGCCGCCGTCACCTTTGGGTCTGCCTTGATTTTTCCCGAAAGAATATCATGCAGTGTGCCACCAACAAGCCCATAAGTGGGTTCAAGTGTCAGCCTCGTTTTTATTCCCTTTTCCTCAAGTTTTTTGGCAAGCAGCTTCATTTGCGTGCTTTTTCCGCTGCCGTCAATTCCTTCAAATACAATAAACTTACCTCTGTTTTTCATTCTTCTTTTTCCTCCGCTTTCATTACCTTTATTTTACTTTATCAAAAGCCATAAGTCAATAAGTTTTCAAATTTTTTGCAAGGACAAATCACCAACCGCCCACATTTCCATATAATACATTAAGACCAAAAACAAAAACATCAAAAAACAAAACGAAAAATCCATAAATTTGTCAAAAATTTTTCGGGAGGTGTGAGTGTATGGGTTGCTTCGGAGGCTCAAATAATTCCTGTTTGTGGATTATCTTGATTCTTATCCTCGTTTGCTGCTGTGGTTGCGGCAACGACAACAACTGCGGTTGCAACAATATTTCAAGCCGCGGAAACGACTGTTGCTGTGACTAAATTAAGCAACAACTGAACGGGAGAAGTTTTTTCAACACAGCTCCCAAAGCATATTTACTCAAAAAGGAGGTGCGACATATGTGCTTCGGTAACGACAATGGCTGTCTGTGGATTATCTTAATTCTTATCCTCGTTTGCTGCTGCGGTTGCGGTAACAACGGTTCAACATTCAGTAACAACGGCTGCGGCTGCGGTTGCTAAAAAAACAAATCGGGGCTTCGCATCGAAGCCCCGGCTTTTTTCTGGTTCTATAACAAATGTTGGGGTAAATGCTTTGTAAAGATTCTTCGCTGCGCTCAGAATGACTAAAGCTTGTCGGTGCAAGGTCATGTTGAGCGTAGTCGAAACATCTTTTTTGTACTAAACCCCAACATTTGTTAAGGAACCATTTTTCTTTTTTCTCTATTTTTTTCAAGCAAAGCCCATATGCCGCTTTTGCCTATCCCCAGACAGTGAGCCAAAAGGGTATACTGAACAGCGATGCCGCAACAGAAACAAGGGCAAAACCTGCACCCAGCTTACAATCCTTGCCCACAAGTTTTGGAAAAACAATGGTGTTAAGCCCACAGGGCATTGCAAAAATCATAAGTGAATATCGCACCAATTCTCTTGTTGCATCTGCCGAAAAGCCCAAAAGTGGCAATACAGCAAAAAATGCACCACCAACAAGACCCGGAATCACAAAAAGTCTGATTGCAACCGTTATGTATATGCGAAAATCCACAACAATGGACAATAGCTTCTGCTCGGCAACAACAATCCCCATAAGAAGCATGGAAACCGCTCCTGCACATCCGCTGGCACTGTCAAGCACCGTCCGGGCAACAGCAGGCACAGGGAGACCAAAATATCCCCACACACAACCAACAATCGTTGCCACAAACATAGGATTAAAAATCTTTTTCAGTGTAAAACCGCCTGTCCCCGTAAGCATACGATAGCCCTCGGTGTTAGTATAAACCGAAATGGGAAGTCCAAGCATCATAATATTTGTCAATGCCGCACTTCCATATATAGCCTCAGCAAGAACATAACCCATATAACCAAAGTTGGGAATTGTCATGGTATACTGAAAAACATTCCGTTCATACTTATCCCTGCTGAAGAGCTTTGCCGCCTGTTTTGAAAGCAGAACAAGAACAAACAGCACCGCCAGCGAAATAATCAAGTAAACATACTTTGTACTTATGTAATACGGTGTAAAATTCTCCGCAAACGTCTTAAAGAACTTTGCAGGCATAAAAACATAAACGCCAAGCACCGAAAGAATTTTGGAATGCGCCCGGTTCACAATATTTGTCTTTGCCAGAACATAGCCAATTATGGCAAAAATAAACAACGCCGCAACCTGATTAAACACAACTTCTGTTGCCATAAAAACACTTCTTTCCGTTATTTTATCTTCCTGATGTATTCAAAAGTCTCTTTTTCGCCCTTTTCAGCAAGCATAACAAGCCACGATTCAAGCAAATCCGAGGTTTCGGGGTGAATCATCCGTCTTGCCTTTCCGTTTTCAAAATACTTTATGGGATGCATTTGTGAATAATTCTTTCCCTGATAAATCTTGCTTGCCGCAACACGGTCACAAAACATTTCCTTCACAAATCTCACAGGCATCTTCACAGGTGCAATAACCTTTGTTTCGGGGTTATAATCCGTCCAGTATTCAAAATGATGGCGGTTTCTGCCCTTGTGATGCACCCATGCCGCAGAAAAACCGTATCTGGCACGTTCTGCCTCATTGGGACTTCGTGTCCCCAAAAAGAACCGCACCCCCGGAACAAACTCCGTGGGCGAAAACTTTGACATATCGTGCATAATCCCCCGCCACGGGATTCCTGCTTTGCAGCAATGTACAAAAACCTTCCATTTGTGTCTGAGCACCGTTGACAAATGACCGAAAAACTTTTTCATTCCATTCGCTCCAATTCTTCAACAAAAATCAATCCACAACAATCATAAGTATAAATTCCAGAACATCATTGCCAATGTTTTCAATGCTGTGGCCTTCGCCGTCGGGCGTAAAGGTAACATCACCTGCCGAAAGCTCAATTTCTGTTCCGTTGTCATTATAAAGTGCCTTTCCCGAAAGAATATAAAAGGTTTCACTTTCGCCATAATGAACATGATAGCCCACCGACGAACCCGGCTTTAGCTTTGCATGAGCCAGTTTTCGCACCTTTGACGGCTTTATAACCTCGTTATTCAGCTTATCCATGGAGATACTTCCCTTGCCGCCTTCGGCACCCGTTCTCACATCAATCGTTCTGCTGTTCTTTTTTGAAATCATCTTTTTTCACCTCTGTCCCTATCTCTCGTCGGTATTAATAATCGCCATAAATTCAAGAACACAATCCCCGATATTTTCAAGACTGTGCCCTTGACCGTGGGGCGTATATGTCACATCGCCAACAGTAACCTCACGTTTGGTTCCGTTGTCGTCATAAAGTCCCTTGCCCGAAAGTATGTAATAAATTTCACTTTCACCGTAGTGCTCATGATAACCAATGCCTGAGCCCGGGTCCAGCTTCGCATGGGCACAAAGACTCACATTTGACGGATTAACCCTTTTATCAGTAACCATTTCAAGAATCAGCTCGCCGCATCCTCCCTCAACGCCATCCCATTTTGCAAATTCTCTTTTATCAGCCTTTAAAACCATTTTTCAAACTCTCCATTCAAAACCAATGCGCACAGAAATTCCGTGCGCACTTGTCAATTATACAAATCCGGTTTCAGCCGTATGAATCAGTCCTGAACCTCTTCAATCGCCTGAGAAGTTGTTATAAATGCAATAACAGCAATGGCAGCCGCAAGCAATGCAACAACAGCGCCACCGATAATCCATAATTTTTTTGACATAAATCATCCCTCCTTGGATTCATTATATAACTATTTTTTCAAAAAGTCAACAAGCTTTACGCCATAACCAAAGATTTTTTCAGGTCATGCACAACAAGTTCAGCAACCTTTTTGTATTTTCTTCAGAATACTCGATTTCAGACGAATATCGCCGTGCAATATCCTTAAAACAAACAATTGACGGCTTTTCGCTTGCGGCACACAAAGCCTTTATCATTTCAAGCCCCAAAACAGCAAACCTGACCCACGCACCAAAACATCCGTCATAAATTCCCTCTGCCGTATGCCTGTAAACAAAATACAAAAGAAGCTGTCTTTGAATATTCTGCCCCTCACGGCTTTTAAATATATCATAATCAAACTTTTTGCACGTCAGCGACTCTTCAAGCATCTTCTTCCATTCACCGTCCAGAATTTCAAGGGAAAGATAAACACCAACCCGGTTCTCAAAGGGTTCCGCATCAGCACTTTGCCCAAAGGTTTCCAGAAGAACATCCACACACTCCTCCGCACTCATGCCCTGATTCTGAATTATTTCAAAAGCCTTGTCACGCAAAGAAAAGAACACTTCCTCCAAATCGTCAAAGCCTTCGGCTTCTTCGTCTTCATCAACCACAACCAACGAAAACACCTCTTGCCAGTCCAGAACCAAATCAACCGCCGCCTCGCAACAAAGTCCAAGCCCCACTTCTGTGCGGCAGTCATAAAAATTCCGGTATCTGGGATGGTCTCTGCAAATATCACAAAGACTTTCTTCCCCAAGTCCGGCATAAATATCACACAGATTGTTTTTGTTCAAAAAAGGACATCTTTCATCCCCGTCAAGTACAAAGTGCCGTTCACCCTCTGCGTTGTCCGAAATACAGCTTTGCAATCTGTCTCCCAAATCACCCTTCACCTTTTGATATTCTTCAAAGGTTTGTGTGTCTATATCAATTTCCCAGCCTATACAACAGTTGTTTTTACATTTATCTGCTATACACTTGAATTTTTTGTAATATCCGGGTGCATATGTTTTCATCAGGAAAATTCCCTCACTTTTTAATATATTTTTTTGTTTTCTCTTGAATATCTCAAAACTTTGTGGTAGAATGAATAAGATACGGACAAAACATTCTTTTCCGGAAAGGAATTTATATATGTACATTTTTTCAAGAACACTGGTTGAAACAATAAAGCTCCTGTGTCTTTCATTGACTTGCTCGGCGGCTTTTTCAATGATGATTTTTCAGGATGACGTTGTTTCCATAAGATTTGTATGCTTTGTGCTCAACTTTGTATCCCTGCTTTTGTTTATGATTGCCTATTACAAAAACTGGTATAAGATTTGCACCAATGCCTTTTCACCGGCAGAATACTGGATTCCGGCATTGGTTTCATACGGAGTCTATCTGATTTTTTCAACAATATGCTACCTGATTGCAAGTAACCTCTGGATTGTATTTCCCACAACAGATGGCGCCGATACCTTAGCCGGCTTTCGTGTTTTTTACAGATACTTTTTTCAGCACTCACGTTTTCTTGAGCCAATGCTCAACAGAGAATATGCCTTTGTGTCCTTCGTTGTTTCACAGCTTTTAATGGTAACAACCCTCATTGCTGTTCCCAAAATTGTCGGGCACGAAAATTAGTCAATTGAAATCAGGTTCAGATAACTTCTGTCAGGATAGCCTCACAACGGTAAATAGGCTGTCCCTTTTCAGAAAACAGAGTTTCATATTCGGTCATAACATTACCCTCAAAACCGCTGTTGTGCAAGTCGAGGGTGATGTTTTTTAGTTTCAACCCAAAATCCGCAAACGAATTGAGTGAAAATTCAAACAAGCCTCTGTTGTCTGTTTTGAAGTGGATTGCTCCGCCCTTTTCAAGAAGATTCTTATATATCAAAAGGAATCTTTCATGGGTGAGCCTTCTTTTTTTGTGTCCGCTTTTTGGCCATGGGTCACAAAAGTTGATATATATTCTCTGCACCCTTGATTTTGTTTCAAGTTCCGAAAGAACTCCCGCATCCCCCGGGACAAATCTGACATTGGTCAACCCCAAAGCTGTCACCTTTTCCATGGCAAGCACCAGAACATCCAGATTTTTTTCAAATGCAATAAAATTCACATCAGGATTTCTGCGTGCAGTTTCGGAAATAAATCCACCCTTTCCGCATCCGATTTCAATATGCAGGGGCTTGTCTTCCTCAAAAACAGCCTTAATATCTTCCTTATATGCCAGAATATCTTTTATCATCAACTCACCGCAGTTTTCCATTCTTTCCTCACGGTGTTTTTTTCTTCTCATTCTCATATGTATTTCCTCCCAAGCATCATCGAGGGGCTGTTTGAAGCCAATGTCATTAAGTTAAGCAGCTTGTCATTCTGAACGTAGTGAAGAATCTTTGTCTCAAATAAGATTCTTCGACTTCGCCTTACGGCTACGCTCAGAATGACATTTCCGCATATATCCTTAACTTAATGACATTGCGTTTGAATCCCCTCTATAATATACCAAATATCATACCAAAAGTCAATCAGTCATTAAAGGTAAATGCGCTGTATGTGTCTGCAATGATGTTCCACAGCTCTCTGTCAACTGTTCCGTCAGTCTTTTTGCCGTAAAGTCGAGCAAAATCCTCAACCGCCCTTTTTGTGTCGGCATCAAAAACTCCCGTAATTTTCGGCAGATGAATATTCCCGAATATTTTTGCAAGGCGTCTGAGCATTATCTGAAGTATATATATTTCTTCAAAGCTGTCGCCGGGCTTGAAATGCGGAATGTCCACGGGGTAAACATAAACCGGCTTTGTGTGTCGCTCCGCTCTTACGGTTTCGTCATACAGCTCCACAATACGAGTCCATGTTTCAAAATCCACGTCGCCGTTTCCGCTCAATCCATTTTGCTTTTGAAATGCCGTAACTGCCGCCTTTGTTTCAGGTCCGAAAATTCCGTCGGGAACAATTTGCGGAATAGCCGGATAATACCTTGAAAGATACCTGAGATAAGTCTGAAGCTCAAGTATGTTTGCCGAGTCATCTCTGTGCGAAAAATAGAATCTGTTATTCACCATACAAACCTCCGTCACTGATTCACAGAATATCCCGGATACTGCCCCGGTGTCTTCAAATCTCCGTTTTTTAAATTAAAATAGGTGTCCTCAATCAACCTCCACAAAACAGGTCCCACAAATCCCTTGGGAGCAACTCCCAAATCCTCAGCAAAGGCATCTGCGGCACTCTGTGTCTGTTCATCAAAGGTTCCCGTTACCTGAACATTGGGAATATTCTCATAAATTTCCGAAATAAAGCTCAGTCTGTCCTGAACAACACGCACCGATTCACCCGTGCTACCCAAAACCAGCGGTGTTCCGGGATATGGTGCATATTCTTCTGCCAGAAATTGCGGCGGATAGCTTTCCAGAATTCCAAGATAAGTGTCGCTGAGAGCATTCCATGTCTGTTCATCAACAATTCCCGTCTCCTCCAACCCCGCAAACCGCTGAAAGCTCCTGACAGAATTTTCCGTTGCGCTGCCGTATATTCCATCAATATTAACCGACGGCACAGCATTGTTATAAACCGCAATAACCGAAAGATAATACTGAATAACACGCACAGCATCGCCACGGTCGCCCGGTCTCAGCTCAGTTACAAAATTCTTTGAAACATCCGCAAGTTTTATTCCTTCTGAATTTAACGCACCAAGCCTTGAAACCGCAACAAATATTGACTTTATCTTATACCATGTAGCCTTTCCAATTATTCCGTCAGGAGTAAGGTTAAAAATCTCCTGAAACTGTCTTACGGCATCCTCCGTTCTTTCGCCAAACACACCGTCAACGTTGGTTATTTTGGGAATCAAAGGATAATCTCTTGATATTCTGTTCAATTGAGTCTGAATGGTTCTCACATTCTGACCGGAGCTGCCCACCCGCAAAGGCGCTCCCGGATATGACTCCGCAATATTCTGAATTGGTGCATCCTGCACAATCTCAATATCGTTCCCATAGTATCGGGTCAGAATATCATAGGGGCCCAGGCCCTGATTTGCAAGCTCAACGGTGCCCCATTGTGAAAGCCCATCACAGGTCACTTCCTTTCCGTCACAAAAGGCGGCAAACAAGGGTTCAATATTTCCCTGTCGCCTGATATAATCATTAAAGATTTCATCAACAATGCGGCTTATATTTTCAAAAATATCACGTCCGTTCACAAAAGACTGGTCAAAGGCTGTGGAATTTGTTATATCAAAATCATACCCCCGTGACCTGTACCACTCGGTATAAACCCGATTCAACGCATATGAAATCTGAGCGTATATATTGGCTCTGATTGCACTTTCGGGCCATGTGGGAAAAATCTCGCTTGATGCCACATTTTTTATGTAGTCCGGAAAGCTGACCGTGACATTTTCGGCATTTGAATCGGGTGTTCCCAGATGAACGGTTATTGTTTCGGGTATAAAGGGTCTGCCAACCATTTCACTTCACCATCCTTCCCATTTATTCATTTTCAAAGGGTTCTTCTTCGGTGAATCTCACAATTCTTCCCCTTTCACGGCTTTCCTCAAGAGGGATCAACGCCACCGGCTGAATTGACGTCTGCCCTTCAAACACGGGAACATTAACATTCTCAACCGTATAATACCCCGGGTAATCAATTCGGATATTATACTTGAAAAACCTGTTTACTCCCTCAGGGGTAAGTGAATTTTCCGCCGATGGCGCCGCCACCTTCAAGGCTTCGGTCTTTCCGTTGCGGTCAGTTTTCATAATCGACACCAAAGCCTCGCCACCCTCGGCATTTTGCGAAACAAGCACATTTGCCCCCGGTACGGGTATTGCGCTGTCTGCCGTGGATACCTGAACAACAATGTAGCCAAAGCCCTTTTCTGCATTTTCTGCCATATCTTCACACTCCTCAAAAAATCATTCCACATCCATAATATGCAAAAATTCTTTTTATGTGAAAGCAGGGTTTTATTTTACTTTTCAGGGAATACTAATCATAACGAATGTCTTCAGTCAGAATAGCGATACATCGCAAACAAAAAACGCAAATGCGTTTCACCGACTACTATTATAATGAATGCGTCGTGCGGGAAAACATTTTCAATGTTTTCCTGCGTCAAAACTCTGTTTTGACAAGGAATTTGCGTAGCAAATTCCCGACACTTCATTACAACGAAGTCTTCGAAAACTATTTTGAGAAATAGTTTTCATGACAGCAAAGCATTTGCTGTCGTGGAATAGCGATATATCGCTATTCCGACTGAAGACATTCGTTATAATCTTGTCAGAGGAGGAATCAGATGCTTGTAATTTTCATCCGAACAATTCTTATATATTTCTTTGTTATCTTTTCACTGCGAATGCTGGGAAAGCGTCAAATTGGTGAACTTGAGCCCTCAGAGCTTGTTGTCACAATCATAATCTCCGAGGTTGCATCACTACCCATTCAGGACCCCAATCAGCCCATGATAACAGGAATCATTGTAATTTCTCTTCTTCTTATTCTTGAAATTCTGCTGTCATTCGGCGCATACAAAAGCCCTGTCATACGAAAGATTTTTTACGGAGTGCCAAGTGTATTTTACGAAAAGGGCAAGCTGAACCAAAAGGAAATGGAAAAACAACGCTTCAACCTGAACGATTTGATGTCAACCATGCGGAATACGGGCTCCACAAACCTTTCGGAGGTGGAATACATTATAATGGAAACCAACGGCAACGTCAGCGTAATCCCCAAAACCCAGCATCAGCCCATAACTCTCTCCCATTTGAACATTGCTCCCGATTCGGCGGTTCTGGTCAGTTATATAATCATTGAAAACGGAAAAATCAATCTCCACAACCTCAAGCGTTTGGGATATAACGAAAACTGGCTTGACAAACAACTAAAAGCCCGAAAGATAAAAAATCCCCGACAAATCTTCTGTATGACAGCCGATTCATCGGGAGAAATAATAATAATAAAAAAATCCTGCAAGGAGACTTCAAAATGAAAGCCTTTATCATTGCACTTGTTATCCTGCTTGTAATAATAAGTTTTATGGTCGTTCATATCAATATAATGTTGAATCTGTCCGAAGCCATAAGCGAAAAATGTGAGCTTGCCCGAAAATATGCCGGTGCCAAAGAGTGGGATTCGGCAATCAACGAAATAAAAGCCATAAAAAGCCATTGGAACAAACACCGCACATGGGTTGCCCTGACCATTTCCACAGCCGAAATCGAGCAAATTGAAATCGCTTTAAATCAGAGCCTCATCTATGCCGAGCTTCATCAACAGTCGGATTTCATGGGCGAATTCACCATGTTCGCCATGCTCATTGAGCACATCCCCCATCAGGAGGGCTTTCACATTGCAGAAATTTTGTAATTCATTTAAAAATAAACATCCACCCGCATAGCAGGTGGTTTTCGGGCATAGCCCTACTCAAAACTAGCTACGCACAAGTGCGTCTTTTGTTTCCCTGCCAGTCATGCGTATTTTTACCTGCTATCCATAAATGGGTAGTCTTAAGCAAGGCTTCTCCTCGAGGAGAAGCTGTCACAAGGTGACTGATGAGGTTAGGTTGCAGTTGCAACCGTTAAATAGCATAACCAGTTACTTCACCACCTCATCCGAGTTTTGCCACGCAAAACCCAGGAGCTGTAGCAACCCGATTTTAAAAAATCGTTTTCTACAAGTCTTTTTGGAATAGCAGAACCATTAGGATATTTTATATTTTGTTTTGCGGAACAAAACTACCTTAATTATTAATTATTTATCAGCGTAGCGGACTTCATCATTCATCATAAAATCCTGTCGACCCTAATGAGTGATGAATATTGAATAATGAAAAATGAATAATACAAAACAAAAAATCCTGTCTTTTGACAGTCCTCAATAAAACAGTATAGGTATTGACGGTCTATCAAAGGGTTGCAGAGAGCTAAGCATATCACATTTATAGTGTGGTGTGCTTTTTCTCATTTGAGGGGTAAATGTAACGCAATAGAGGGTTGAAAATGCCCTGTTTTAGCAGTTTTCAAGACTCAAAACCTCAAAAATGAGGTTCTATCGTTCAACAAAATCTAAAAATGAACGCTTTTGAAAAAGGGGATTTAAGTCCGTTTTTCGGCTTAAATCCCCTTAACTGACATACTGTGAAAAAGAACAGGTTTGTCAAGGGCGAACATTGCTCGAGCATTTACCCTTGACTTGCCTGTTCTTTTTTGCTATACGCTAATTACTTTAGTTATTTCCATACAATATATGACATATTGTCTATTTTGTTTAACTGTTCCTGTATTCTATTGACTGTATATTCATCTTTAGAATTTTTTAGCATATCCATAGATTGATATAATTTCTTTTTAATAGTTTTTTGAAAATTAAATACTTTTATATAATCATCTATTTTTTTGGGGGCTGTATATGCATCTGTTCTTATTGATAATTCGGCATTATCAATGTATTCATTGAACCAATATATACAGTGAATGTTTTTAACTGCATCTGCTATATCGTCATACCCCGCTATAGCATTTATTGTATCTTTTGAGAAACTTGCTAATGAGAATAGTCCTCCTGTCGCTGTACCTATCGCAAATTTTCCAAAAGCTATTACACCATCTTTAGCACCAGCTGCTAATGCATTTACAATCTTGTTTGTATATTCTTTTTCTAAACTATCTAAAGCCTCATAAAAAACATCATCATTGATGTTTGAATCTTTCAGTGTTTCCCTTATTAAATCAATATATGTTATACCGATAGTATAATCACTTAACATTTTACATACCGATTCAAACGTTACTCCTGTTAATTCTAATTTCAGCCCTACTTTATCTAATGCATTGCCAAATTTTGATAAAGCATTAGCCGTATGAGGAGATATGTTTACCACCTTATCAATTTTTGTAAAATCTACATATGATAAATATGAAAGTCCCGTTGAAAGCCAATTAGTTATCTCTATTTCTGTTGACATATTGATTTCTTTATTATCAGGCAATTCAGAAAAAAGTTCAGCCAAACACTTCTTAATCATATAAACATTGTTTTTCTCACCAGAAATTAAATTGTCAACTCCAAGAAACCAATCGTCCCACCATATAATAAAAGAATCTGCCCAATCGTTCCTACTTTCGTAGAACTCTTTGATTTCGGGTGAAAATTCCGCAAAAAGATTATCTTTTAGCGTCAAACTGTAATATACATTAAATTTTGTTACTTTTTCATCAGTTATGGTTTTATTTATGCTTTTGCTTGAAGTTATTTTTACAGTTTGCGTTTCACCATCCCACTCCACTTTTGCTCCTAAACATTCTCCAATAGCTCTTATAGGAGTTAATGTTCTACTTCCCACTATTTGCGCCGGAACATCTAAATCATAATGTTCCCATTTATCAAATTCTGGTTCTTTTGCAATTACTACAGAATTATGATTGTTTTTGAAGACAACCATTCTGTCAGGATGAATTATTAAAGCTGAATTATCTTTTTCGCTCCACTTAACAGTATCACCCATTTTTTCTGCAACAGCACGAATCGGAACCATTACTCTATCATTTATCATTACCGGTGGTTGGTCAAATTTAACCTGGTTTCCATCTAATAGAACTGTAATTTCTTGCTGTATTGCTTTAACATTTACACCAACCTCAGAAAGCTTCTTGCCGTCAAGCCACACAGAAACATCGGCATTCCCCTCGCCGACTCCGTTTACTTCAACCTCAAGAGCAATTATGTCCAAATGACCGTATCCGTACTGATTTATTATTTTTACAACATTTTCATCACTGCTGATGACAGAAATTCTCTCATACATATTATCTATATCTGATAAATTATCAAAATAGCCCGTCAAAATCAAACTTTCTCCAATATTAATATGTAAATCTGATTCTTCAAATGAAAAGCTCTCCTCTTTTTGTTCTTTTTTCTGCTCCTGTTTTTGAATATCTCCATACGACCGATAATGAACATTCGTCTGCGAAAGTAATAAAAGATCAGCGTTAACAACATTAGTAAATTCACTTTTGCTTCCTTCATAGTACACATTTTCTATTTCTCCAATGTTTGAAAAAGGACGAACACCTATTTTATCTACAGACTTTGGAATGTGTATGCTGTCAATTTCAGCAAAAAACAAATTAGCAGGAATATATTGCACTCCACTTCCCACATGCACACAAAGCCCTTTTTCCGCTTCTTCGCCAACATACATAAAAGTACTGTCCGACTCACTAAAATCATATACTTCAACAGCATTCCAATATATATCTGAAAGATTTTTGTTTCTCCAAAAAGCTTCAAATCTTATTTCTTTAACATTCTTACCAATCGTAACATCTGTTACATTAAAACAATTCATAAATGCTCTTTCTTTAATTATTGAAACATTATCTCCAATGACAATTTTCTTAATATTGGGAGAATTTACTGTATTAAAAGCATTTGCCGGTATAGAATTTACATTCTCCCCAAAAATAACCGTAATGCCGTTTTGTTCCGTTCCTATCGAATCAAAAATTTTATTGCTTCCAAAATCATCAACATCACACGCATTCCAGTTAATATCTGTTATTTTCAGACAGTTGAAAAATGCATAATCGCCTATTTTTTTCACATCATTCCCTAATGTAATTTTCATTATATTGGGATAATTAAAAAACGCCGCACTGCCTATGCTTGTCACACCGTTTTCAATAACAACTTCCTTTATATTGTCTTTCATTTTATCCCATGGTGGCAATCCGGCCCCAAAATAATCATCCATTCTACCCGAGCCACCAATGGACAATACTCCATCATCATTCAAATTCCAAACAACTCCATCCCCACAGCTTCCGCTTTCAGATGCTTCAACATTCCACACAAATATATTGTTGGAAGTAAATAACATTACTATAGCTAATATAAAGATTGAGATTTTTTTCATAAATTAATTCCTCCCAAATTAAAAAGGGATGCAGTCAACTCAATGTCCAAAATTGGTCTACCGCATCCTCGCTTTTATTTACTTTCCTTTACCAACCGTAACAGTCTTAATCACCACAGGCTCAACAGGGATTGCCATTTCGCCCATTTCATTGGCTTTTCTTTCAACTTTCAGGAAGTCATCAACAACCTCCATGCCTTCAATCACCTTGCCAAATGCGGCATAAGAACCGTCAAGGAATGATGCATCGTCATAGCAGATAAAGAACTGGCTTGATGCACTGTCGGGATGACCGCTTCTTGCCATTGAAATCACACCTCTTGTATGTGAAAGTGTGTTCTGACTGAATCCGTTTGCGGCAAATTCGCCCTTGATATTATTCTCACTTCCGCCTGTTCCATTACCCTCAGGGTCACCACCCTGTGCCATGAATCCTTCAACAATGCGGTGGAATGTGAGTCCGTTATAAAAGCCCGACTTTGCAAGCTCAACAAAGTTTGCAACAGTCTGAGGTGCATATTCGGGATAAAGCTCAATTTTGAACTTTTTGCCGTTTTCCATTTCAAAGGTAACAACGGGATGACCTTCAGGAATCTCCTCGTACACCTTTACCGATTCTGCAATCTGCTGTTCAAGCTGTTGCTGCTGTTGCTGAGTAGCTTCTGCCTGCTTGATAAGTTCAACCAAAATAGCATCAACACGGTTCACAATAACAACCGCCTCAGCACGAGTTCCTCCCTGCTTTGCATTGATGTTTCCCTTTTCGTCACCTGTCATAATTCCCATCAAAAATGTATTGTTGATTGCATCGGCAACCTCAGCCGAAAAGCTCGCCTTGATTTCTTCGGCATCGCCATAGGTTTTATCCGCAGCTCTGCCCTCAATTCCAAGTACATTGCGGATTGATGAGCTCACAAGATAGCTCATTTCCCATCTTCCGATTGGCAAATCAAAATTCTCGGCACTCATCAGACCGGGAACAATTCCGTCAACGGCAGAATCCTCACTCAATGGTGCATACATCATTGCATTTGCAAAGTTATAATACTTTGACGCCCAATGGGTTCCGTCGTCAAGCTCATCGGAAACAAAACCTTCAAGTCTTTCGCAGAAGATGGCAACAAGCATTTTCAGGAACTCTGCACGGGAAACCGAATCATCGGGACGGAAGCTGCCGTCAGGATCGCCGTTCACCATGCCGCTCATATATGCTCTGGCAATTTCACCCTCTGCCCAGTGGCCTTCAATATCCGCAGGATAAGGAATACCCTCCTCTGCCGCAACACTTGTCACGCCCAGGAGCATAACAACCGAAAGCAATAATGCAATAACCTTTTTCATAATAATCTCCTCCGTATTTTATTTTACAGATTTTCCAAAAACTTAATCAGCTTCTGAGCAATCTTCAAACAGCCTGCATCATTGGGGTGAAGTCCGTCAGGACAATACATTGCCTTTTGAATTTCCACATCAGGGCAAACTCCAAGCTCCGCAAACAAATCAAGAACAGGAATTGAATAATACTCCGCAACCTCTTTGAGTGCATGAACATAATCTTTCAGATTCTGCTCTCTGTCAGGCTTCAGATTATAGCCTCCGCTTCTTTGCATGGGGGTCATAAAAACAATCTGACTCTTCGGGAACTTTTCAATCAGCCCCTTCATCAGATAATGACATCCGCCGTAAAAGGTTTCGGGAGTTCTGTCCGAAAATTCGCCAAAGGGCGCATCGCCGTGACCGTAATCATTTGTTCCGCCAAAAACAACCACAATATCAGCATCATTATCCATTTCATCGTATCTCTGGCAGAAGGATTGTGAATCAATTGCTTCCACAACATTATGCTGATTGGCAATTCTTGTGCCGCTGATTCCGTAATTTCTTGCTATTCCAACTTCTGCAAGTCTTTCAAACACATTGCAGTAATATGTCTTTTCACAGGAAGCTCCAACGCCCTGTGTGATGCTGTCACCCAAAAAATTTACCTTTTTTCCTTTCAGTTCCATATCATTAATCCTCCAAAAGCGTAACCGACTTCATAACAATAGGTTCAACAGGTGATGCAAGCTCGCCCATGGAATTATAGGTTCTTTCAACATCCAAAAATCCGTCAACAACATCCATCCCCTCAACAACCTTGCCGAATGCTGCATAGTTGCCGTCAAGGAAGGATGCGTCATCATAGCAGATGAAGAACTGACTTGATGCACTGTCGGGATTCATGCTTCTTGCCATTGAAATCACGCCTCTTGTGTGGGAAAGTGTGTTACCCTCAAAGCCGTTTGCCGAAAATTCACCGGGGATTTCAACGCCGCTGCCGCCCATACCTGTGCCTTCAGGGTCGCCGCCCTGTGCCATAAAGCCCTCAACAACTCTGTGAAAGCAAACTCCGTCATAAAAGCCGTCTGCAACCAAATCAACAAAATTCTGAACCGTCTGAGGTGCATATTCGGGATAAAGCTCAATAACAAACTCGCCGCCATTTTCCATTTCAACCAATACTTTTACATTGTCTGTCATAATTTTTCTCCTTGTCCTTTGTATATGATTTTTTGCATAATAGGAAATTCCGCATTTCCTATTATGTAAAAAACAAAAATTTAATTGTCCGTGCGAAATTTTCCGCCAATGGCGGAAACGCACATGGACGAAAAAAGCTGTATCCTTTGATGCCCGTTTGCTATGTGGGCATCAAAGGCGCTTTTTTTCTTTTATCTTTCAACTGTAACGCTCTTCATAACAATAGGTTCAACAGGTGTTGCTTCTTCGCCCATTTCGTTCATGCTTCTTTCAACTTCAAGGAAGGCATCAACATTTTCCATACCTTCAACAACCTTGCCGAATGCCGCATAAGAACCGTCAAGGAAGGATGCGTCATCATAGCAGATAAAGAACTGGCTTGATGCACTGTTGTTTGCCTGACTGCGTGCCATTGAAATTACGCCTCTTGTGTGTGAAAGGGTGTTGTCGGCAAAACCGTTCTGATAGAACTCACCAACAATATTCTTTTCGCTGCCGCCCATACCTGTGCCCTGAGGGTCACCACCCTGAGCCATAAAGCCTTCAACAACTCTGTGGAAGGTAAGACCGTCATAAAAGCCCGACTCTGCAAGTGCAACAAAGTTTGCAACAGTCTGAGGTGCATATTCGGGATAAAGCTCAATTTTAATTGCCTTGCCGTTTTCCATATTGATTGTGGCAACGGGATGACCCTGGGGAATTTCGTCATAAACCTTAACAGAATCGTCAATGGGCTGTGGTTCAGGCATAGCAGGCTTTTCCTCAGCAGGTGCCGATGTTGCCGTATTATCTGTGGGAGTTTCTTCTGCGGTTTCACCGCCCATAAACATACCCGTTCCACCGATAATCAGAACAGCCGCCACCGCAACAATTGCAATGATGCAAAAAATCAAAACTCCTGTATCTTTTCCTTTTGTTTTCTTTTTGTTTGACATAGTTTTCTCCTTTGATTCAAAAAGTTATTTTTTGCAAGAATATAAATCAATATTCCGCATAATAACAATTGTAATTGTTATTCATAATTTTGTCAATACTAAGAATGTTACAAAATTATAAATTTTTTTGTTTTGCTATTGTTTTTATAAAGAAAATATGTTAATATAATCAAAATGGATATTTTTGCATATTTTTTTAACATCAATATGCTTTGATACTGCTTTCAACAGTTAGCCTGAAAGTAGTTATCCCGATTTTAGGAGGCGATTATTTGAAAAAAAATTTACGTGGGCTTGGGTTTTATTTAATCCTTTTTTCAGTCATTCTCATTCTCTTTGTAATGACTTCCATGCCCGAAACAACATCCACTGTCATTTATTCCGACCTTGTTTCAAAAATCAAAGCAGGTGAAGTAACAAAGCTCCAGATTGTGGAAACAACCGCAATTGCAACCCTCACCGACAATAAGCAAATCGAGGTTGAAATTCCGGGCTACAGCGCACTGTATTTAAGTGCAGGCGCCGAGATGGAGCAGCAGATAATGGACGGCACACTGAAGGTGGAAACCCCCATTCCCTCTTCTCCCCCCTGGTGGCTCAGCTTTCTCCCGTCTCTGGGCTTGATTCTCATTATGATATTCTTCTGGGTTGGCTTCATGCGCCAGTCTCAGGGCGGCGGCAAAGGCGGTGTTATGAACTTTGGCAAAAACCGTGCCAAGGTCACCATTGACGAAAAGAACAAAAAAACCTTTGATGATGTTGCCGGCGAAGACGAAGAAAAGGAAGAGCTGCAGGAAATTGTTGAATTTCTCAAAAACCCCCAGAAGTTCTGCGAGCTTGGGGCAAGAATTCCCAAGGGTGTTCTGCTTGTGGGCCCTCCCGGAACAGGTAAAACTCTTCTTGCAAAAGCCGTTGCAGGCGAAGCAGGTGTACCCTTCTTCTCAATTTCCGGTTCGGACTTTGTTGAAATGTTTGTTGGTGTTGGTGCATCACGTGTCCGTGACCTTTTTGAGCAGGCAAAAAAATCTGCTCCATGCATCATT
>JAFSDN010000010.1 GCA_017436245.1 Clostridia bacterium | reverse complement strand
TCGCCGGGTACCACCTGCATAAGTGAAACAGGCTTTTCAACATATGTATCCAAAGGAAACACCTTGAGAATTGCTTCAAGCAGTTCGGGCACACCATGACCGTCGGCACGGATAACAACCGCATCCTTTCCAATGGTTTCAGACGGGAAATTTCCGTCAGCAATTACAATTGTATCGCTGTGTCCCATTTCACATAAAACTTTAAGCAATTCGGGTGAAAGAATTGCAGGTATTCCTTTAAGCATAATATTCCTCTTTTCTTTAGTTTTTTATATATTTTAAACCAAACGCAGTTTTTTGTCAACACAAAAACCTTTAATTTCTGTTTGAAATCTTTATTGCCGTTGGTTTTGCCCCCGTCACTTCAACAACAATATTTTTTATCTGTTCAACACCCTTGGATTCCAAACCCATTGCCTTGACAATTACTCTGATTTCTTCGTCATCAACAAAGGCAACACAATCCTCAAAGCCCTTTGATTTGACCAAATCTTCAATTGCCACTTCGTTTTCAGCATTCTTGTTGTGCTTCTCAATCTTTTTTGCAGATGCACTCTTATCCTCACCATACTCAGCCGCAACGGACAAAATCTCCACTTCCTCCGACCTTGCACAATCCCTTTCATAACGTGACAAAGCAAAGAAATCCGTCTCTGAGGGAATTTCCGCAACCTCACCGCTGTTTTCCACAGGAACCGAATCGTTTGTTACAGGAAGTGCAGTATCATTTGTTCCCATTGTTGCCCATCGGTAATAACCCGATGCAATGACAGCAACCGCCAATGCCGACACAAGAATTTGTTTTCCCCTTTTTCCCTTTAAAAAATTCTTCATACAAAATTTACCCCTTTTCATAAATTATTGTTTTAATTATTTCCCGGCTGATGCCACCTTGATTCTGTGACCTGATATTCCGTATAATGCCTTGATTGCTTCATATATTTCCAGCCTGACCTTTTCATCAGACGCACCCGTTGCCGTCACAAAAACACCTGACGGAACAGGATTCTTTTCTTTGAGCACATAAGGCTGTTCATCAGCGCCTTTGCCGAATAATATTATATTTTCTTCGTCAGACAGCTTTGTTGTCTGACTTTCACCCCCCGATTGAGTTTCTTTGTTGGTTTTGGAACTTGCCGCAAGTGTTTTTTCACTTTTGTAGTCAAACACAACCATAACCTTAACCTGACCAACTCCTTTCATGGAAGAAATCATTGTCTGCAGCTTTTCTTCCGTAGCCTCAGAACAATCGGTTTCAACCGTTTTTTCAACTGTTTTTGTTTTGTCATCTGAGCTGTCATTGCTCCCAAAATTGCCGAAAGCAAGAACAACAATTGCAAGAATAATAACAGGCACAAGCCACCGTCGCTTTTTTTCAATGCTCCCCCGCTCTCCTTCCACCCTGACATCAACAACCTCTGGCCGTTTTCTGAAAAAATTAAAATTCATCAATATGTTCCCCCATTTCAGTTTATCCTGACCGTCACACTATTTTTTTCAACGCCGAATTTTTCTGATATAACATCTTTCAGTTTTTCTGTATCAGCGCCCGTCTCCGCACCCTTAATTTCCACACTCACGCTTTTTATGCTGCCAAAGTACTCATTCTTTTCCTCTTCAACCCAAATCTCAATTTTTGCATCTTGCAATTTTGGGGGCAGTTCAGCTCTGATTTTTTCTTCAATCTTTTTGCAATACAGCCCGATTATCTCCTCCTGCTCAACATTGTCAAGCTGTTCCTTCAGTTCAACAGCCTGATTTCTGACATTCTTTGGAATCTGTGGGGTCAGCTCATCAAATGAAACCCCTGCGGCAGGTCTGATAACAGCAAATACCATAACAAGTCCAACAACCATTTTTACATATTTTCTTGTTTCGCTCTGAGGCAGAATCATATCGCACAACGCGCCAATGATAATTATTCCTGCAATTTGCAATATCCACTCCCTGAACCAGTTCATAACAGCACATCCTATCACAAATGTATTCAGCCTGACCTGAAAATATTAATTAAACAACAATTTTTATTATAATGGTCAGCATTATAACAAACATCACCGTGACCGCCGCCACAAGACCAAAAATTCCCGACACCGAATCCGAAATATCCGAAACCGACTTCACAATCCGTTTGTCGGCAATGGGTTGAAGAACGGCGGCGCACAGCCTGAACATAATCAGGCAGGCGGCAGTTTTAAGCAAAGGAACCGCCGCCATAAGAACAACCATAATTATCCCCAAAACTCCCACCGAGTTTTTAATTACAGCACCGCAATTTATAACAGTTTCAACAGTTTCGGCAAGGGCACCACCCACAACGGGAATCAGATTTGACGTTGCAAACTTTGTTATTTTCACAGCAAGCCCGTCCGCACTTCCCGAAACAATTCCCTGCAGGTTCATCACCCCAACAAAAACGGTCATCACAATGCCGATTCCCCATTTGATTGTTTTGTTCAGGAACTGAATCAGCTTTCCCGCCTCCATGGTCTCGGTGAGATTATTTACAATACTCAGTGCCGCCGACATCATCAACATGGGAATGAAAAAAACTTCAACCAACCACTCTGTCAGTTCAATAATTCCAACCATCACTAATTCAAAAGATGTTGCCGTGACAGGAGCTCCGCTTGACATCAGGGAAACCATAATCACAGGAACAAGCATACGCATAAAAACCGATATATTTTCAACAAGCACCTTTCCGCACCCAACAACCTCCAGCAAAGCAGCAGAGGTTATCCCCGAAACAACAAGATAACAAACGAAAAATGCCGCATTGGTTGCGCCTTTGCTCTGAAAACTGCCTTGAATACTTATCAGATATGCACTTAAAATGGAGATTGCAATAATAACAACAAGAAGTCTGACGGTATTTTTCATTTCGCCAAACAAAACCGCAATTCCCTTTTCCAGTATTGTGCTGACCGAAAATACCGTTTCGCCCGAGGCAATGTCAGCAATAATGTTTTCCGTCTGAAATCCGGGAATAAATTCATCAAAATCAACATTTTCAAGGTCCTCGGACACCTGTGAGATTTCTTTTCCGTATATTTTTGCATATTCCTCAATAATCCCCCTGACATCTGAAGTTTCCGCAGCATGAACCCCAAAGGTGCATATCAAAAAAACAATAACAGCAAAAATCAATTTTTTCATTTGAATTAACCTCATCAGGAAAAATTAATCACCGTTTCAACAACCTCAAGAAAGCTGTACATCACAGGCACCGAAAGGGCAACAATCATAATCTTTCCGCCAAACTCAATTTTTGATGCAATTGCGCTCTCTCCCGCATCACGGCAAAGCTCAGCTCCAAGCTGGGTCACATACGCAATCCCGATAACCTTCAAAACAATTTTCATATAGCTGCCGTCAAGACCGATTCTGTCCGAAATATCCTCAAAAACCGAAAAGACCGTTTTCATATAGGGCAAAACAGTAAAGAAGATAACAACAGCTGCAATCAGGGAAATCTGCATTGACAACTCCGCACGCCAGTTTTTCACAAAAACCGAGATAATTGCCGCTGAAAGCCCCAGTCCCACAATTTTAAATACTTCCATTTTTTCACCTATAAGTCAAATACCGATTTAATTGTTTCAAACAACAAACTTATTTTGTCAATCACCATAAACAGCACCACAACAAGTCCGGCAAGAGTTGTCATCATCGCCTGATCTTCTCTGCCGCTACGCACAAGAAGCTGATTCAATACTGCAACCAGAATTCCGATTGCCGCAACCTTGAAAATCAAATCAACTCCATCCATCTCAAAACCTCCTCTTTTGTATTATATTTTACAAAAGCACAATAACAATAAAAATCCCGGCAAGAATTCCAAGTCCTCTGTACATTTTCACATTTGTTGCCGCAAAAACTGCCGCATCTTCCCTTGCGGCATTCAATCTCATCTCCGCCGCCTTTATATTATTCTTCTCACGCGTTCTGTCGCCGCAACCAAGATTTTTGGTAAAATCAAATATAATTCTTTTGTCATCCTCAGTAAGCGCAAGCTCCTTTTCAAATCTGTCAAATGCCTTCTTCCACAAACCAAGCATTTCAACACACCCGGCGCCCGAAAGATTGTTCCCCACGTACTTCAGAACATCCCGAACTCCGCCTTCACACATTCCGCTCAGACGAATCAGGGATTCACCCAATGGAGTATTCAAAAAATCAATGTCATATTCCAGTTGCTTCACCACAAGACAAAATTCCTCCAACTGACGCACACGTTTCCGAAAAGAATCCGAAAATAAAACACCAAGATACGCACAACCGCACACAACAACAACACACGCCACCAACTGAACCGTCATTGTTCCAGCACCGTCACATTGCCAAGAACCTTTGTATTAAGCCCAAAGCCTTCTTTGTTCAGCACAATAATCTGCTTGAACCCAACCCCACCCAAAAGGGGCTTTAGGTTTTCTCTGCACATAATCTCCCTTGCAGAACTGCCATGGGCACTGGCTATAACCGAAACACCTGTCCCAAAGCATTGCAAAAGAGCCTGTGCATCCTCCTTTGTTGAAATTTCATCGGTAACAATCAATTGTGGCGACATTGTCCTGAGCATCATCAGTGCCGCCTGACCCTTTGGGGCATTTTCAATAACATCGGTCTGAACACCAATATCATTCTGCGGAACGCCACGGAACAATGCTGCAAGCTCGCCACGGTCGTCCACCAGTGCGGTCTTAAAACCTTTGTCCGATATTTGTCGTGCCAAGTCTCTGAGAACCGTTGTCTTTCCCTGCATTGGCGGCGAAACAATCAGGGTGCTCACTATTCCTGCAGGATGCACCACCTTGTCAATTATGTAATTTGCCGCACCAATAACTTCCCTTGCGATTCTTATGTTCATGGAGCTGATTTCACGAAAGTTCTCAATTCTGCTTCCGTCCGTCACCGTTCGCCCCGAAAATCCAACACGGTGTCCACCCTTCACAGTTATAAAGCCCTGCTTTATATCATCAGTATAAGCATATACTGAATTTTCACAAATTGCATGAAAAATTTGTCGCAAATCATTCTCATTTACCACATATGCACCGCCAACAGCAGGGGAAACGGAACCGTCCTCCATCACCGCAAAACAACCGTTTGAGGTAACTATAATAAGCGGCAAGCCGCATCTCACTCGAATTTCAAGCAGGTCGTCCCCCACCCTTTCAGCCGTTTTTTCAAGAATTATTTTCAAATGTGCCGGCAAATAATTTAAAAGTTCATTATATCTTGCGTTCATTCTCTTTACCTCTTTTCTTAATGATTTAATTTATTTATATGAACCCTTGTCCAAAAATAGAACAAAAAAAATCGGTGTAAAAAACAAGTTTTTACACCAACTTTTGTGAAGCTCGGAGAACATTGTTATGCCAAGGCATAATATGAATCTACTAATTTCCCTATTATTCGGGCGATTCGTGAATCGCCCCTACAAGTTTTTTTAACACTTTTCCTTAGAACACGCGAGAATATTGGATTTTCTCGCTCCCTATAGTATATGATAAATATCAAAATCGGCAAACTAATTTTTTAAATTGTATGGACTTGACAAAAATAAAATTACGGTGACGAAATATAAACAGAATTATTTTCCCAATATACAGCACATCCGAAAAACTCTGATAATGCTCGCACAGGTACCATCGCAGTATGGTTTATCAACCTGCTGCCAACATCTATTTCTTTCCTGTATCCATTTTCAATTATATAATCTTTATCTATAACAAAAGTAATTGAACCTTCATTGCTTACCAGTTCGACTGTTCTGTTTTCGTTATTCCATATAACCTTAGTCTTCAAAGCCTCACCAATAGCACGAACTGGAACTAAAGTTCTATCGTTCAACAGTATAGGGCTAACATCAGGCTTTAATCTTTCATCATCTAAAAACATTTTTATATCATTTTTTGTTTTTAAATCATAAATTACATTTGTCAATGCAATGTAATCTTCTTTATTAAATTCAAAGTTTTTATCTCCAAACATACATTTTCCTGCTGTTACATCAAAAAAAAGTTCACACTTTCCGTTCATATATACATACATATACACACCGTCACATGTTCCCCAATAATTATGATATCGTACACATTTTATGTCATTAATCGCTTCTAGTATTAACTCTATTTCATTAACGTCTATTGTGGTATAGTTATAATTGGGACGAGGCCCTGCCGGACTCGGAATTCCTTGTCCATGCATATATGTAATTTTTATTTCACTATATAACGAATCATCAAATTCGAAACACTTTTCTTCCGTTGCAAAAACAAATTGACTAGATAAAAGTATAAACAAACATAATGCAACTCCAATATTATTTTTCATAAAATCTCATTCCTTTCTACATCATTCAGAACAATTCGACACAATTCGACTTTTGTCAAGACTGAAAAAACACTTCAAATTTAAGGTTTATTTCAATTTCTAACTGTCTGACTGACGCTTTATTATCGCCTTTTTGTGTTCTGGACTTTTTTTACATTCTCTGTTTAAATAATATATTGTTCAACCTTGTCCATAACAGTTATATCAACAAGTGCATCTGCAATGATACCATCCGGCTCATATTGTTCATCAAAAACCTTGCCCTTTTGACGAATCAGATTAAGTAGCCCTGCATCGGAATATGGAATCATAATCTTCATTCGTTTAACAGTTGGTGTAAGGGCTTCGGCAATGGCATTAAGCAGTTTATCAAAGCCATATCCAGTCTTTGCAGAAATAAACACCGTCTTTTCACCCATAACAACTGTTTCTTCACCAAGAACATCGCACTTATTTGCAACCGTCAGCATAGGTATTGCCTCGCCGCCCAGTTCCGCAATCAAATCCCGCGTTATCCTGATTTGTTCATCAACCTCCTTTGAAGAAATGTCGCATACATTGAGAATCAAATCTGCATTAATGGCTTCCTCAAGGGTTGACTTGAAGGCTTCAACAAGGTTGTGAGGCAGTCTACTCACAAGCCCGACGGTGTCTATCAGCATTACCGTTCTGCCGTCAGGAAGCTCCAAGGCTCTTGATGTGGGGTCAAGGGTTGCAAAAAGCATATTCTCGGCAAGAACCCCCGCCTCGGTAAGTGCATTGAGAAGTGTTGACTTTCCAACATTGGTGTATCCCACTATTGCAACGGTAATCACTCCGTCCTTGCGTCGTCTTGCATGAGCATATTCACGGCGTTTTGTCAGTTCCTTCAGTTGTCCTTCCAGCTTTTGTATTCTGCCTCTGATATATCGTTTGTCTGTTTCGAGTTTCGCTTCACCGGGGCCTCTTGAGCCAATTCCGCCGCCCTGACGTGACAGAATTCTTCCCATGCCCCCAAGTCTTGGCAGCCTGTACTTAAGCTGGGCAAGCTCAACCTGAAGTCTGCCCTCAGCCGACCTTGCACGCTGAGCAAAAATATCAAGAATCAGCGTTGTTCTGTCAATGACATCAACATCTGTCACATCCTCAATATTTCGCATCTGCGAAGCCGTCAGTTCATGATTGAAAATAACCATATCAATCTCATTATTTTTACAAAACTCCGCAAGCTCTGCCAGCTTTCCTGTTCCAATGCAGGTTGCAGGCTCAAAACGGGTGGTTTTTTGCACAAAATGGGCAATAGTATCTGCTCCTGCAGTATCCGCAAGATTTTCAAGTTCCTCCATTGAATAGTCCATATCAAACTCGCCCGTATCAACAGCGCACAGTACAGCACGGGGTCTTGCCTGATTTTCATCTGTATTTATCATATACTGTTCCTCTCATTTTTCAATGCAAATAAAATCTGTCTTTTTTTCTGATTTGTGTTGATTTTTTCTTTTTTCTATATTATACTCAAATTATTATTTTTGTCAACATCAGAGGTGCTTTATATGACCAAACCAAAAAAACTTTACGAGGGCAATATGCGTAAGAATTACTTTTTTTACGCCTTGCCCCTGATACTTTCAGCATTGCTTGCCCAATCCTACAGCTTTGTAAACTCCATAATGATTGGAAAATTCATAGGAAGCACAGCCTTTGCCGCAACCGCCGTAAGCTCGCAATTCACAACTGCCATTGAGTCGGTTTTCTGGGGATACCTTACGGGCATCGGAATATACATATCTGTGCTGTTCGGTCAGAATGAACGCAAAAGAATGCTTGGAGTAATCAAGTTTAATCTTATGCTTTCAACCTTGATTGCCATTGGGATTTCAACCTTCTGCATTCTGACCTGTGACAGAATTTTTGCATTGCTGAATGTGGGAAGCGAAGTTTATTACGATGCAGAACTATACTTCTGCACATACATTTCGGGGCTCGCTTTCTTTCAGCTGAGCTGGGGCTTTACTTATATTGCAAATGCTCTGGGGCTCACCGCTATGCCCCTTATTACTTCAATCATAACAGGAATACTGAACATTGTGGGAAACTATGTTTTTCTTGTTGTGCTGAAAAAGGGAATTGAATACTGTGCTTTGTCAACAGTTATTGCAACCACGCTTTCATCAACATATTACCTTATTGTTTTTGTCAGACTTTTTAAGGGATGGGGAATATCTCACAAAGGCTTTTTTATCACAAAAGACGAAATCCGACATTCATGCTCCTTTGGCTTTCCAACAATGTTTCAGCAGATTGCCATGTATGCCTGCGGTGCCGTTGTTGCCCCCTTGGTGAACACCTGCTCAACTGCCGCCATTTCAGGCTATGAAATTGCAAACAAAGCAAAAACGTTGATTTGCGAAATATACCAGAATTCCAGCAAGGCAAACACAACACTTGTTGCACAGGCAATGGGCGCAGGACGTGTGGACAAACTGAAACAGGGCATAAAAACCGGTATAACCCAAAGTCTTATTATCTTTGGCATCGTTATGACTTTATTCGTGGTCTTTGCAGAAGACTTTTCATTGCTGTTCCTTGACCCTCAAAAAGATTCTGAAAGTATCAGGGTTAGCGTAAATATCATAAGGTTTTTCCTGCCGCTCATAACCTTCAATGTTTTTAACAACCTATTTCATGGAATCTTTCGTGCAATCGGTTCAGGAGTATTGCTGCTTGTCTCAACCCTGATTTATGCAATTGCCTTTGTTGCATATGCATACATCTTCTTTGGCTGTTTTCCGTACGATATAAAGATTTACGGCATATACGCCGCCATGTCTGCCGCCTATATAACCGAAGTTATTTTTGCGATAATAATTTTTGTAACAGGAAAATGGAAAACACCTGAATATAAAATACTTGAAGAAAAATCAAAAAATATCTGAAAAATCAAGGCAGCGCCTCACGCTGCCCTGATTTTTATATACTTCTATTTGAGTTCATAACCCTTTGCCCTTATCACATCAACAACCCGATGTGCCATGGTCTCACAAATTGCCTCACCCTTTGCTTCAACCATAACACGGATAAGAGGCTCAGTTCCGCTCTTTCGGCAAAGAATTCTGCCGTCATTTCCAAGAGCTTCTTCCACCGCCGCAACAGCCGCCCTAACATCAGGGTCACCAAGAGTTGCTTCCTTGTCGCTGACACGAACATTAACAAGCAGCTGCGGAAATCTTTCAAAGCCTTCACACAGTTTTGATGCCGTTTGTTTGCTTTCAAGCATAACTTCCATTATTTTCAATGCTGTAATCAAGCCATCGCCCGTTGATGCAAACTTTGAAAAAATAATATGACCCGATTCCTCACCGCCAAGACGATAATCATTTGTCTGCATCGCTTCATAAACATATTTGTCGCCCACATCGGTCTTGATATAATTAATCTCTGCTTCATCAAAGGCTTTGTAAAGACCGAAGTTGGACATAACCGTTGTCACAACCGTATTATCTTTCAGCAAACCGTTTGCCTTCATATATTTGCCACAGAAATACATAATATGGTCGCCTGTGAGAATATTACCCTTTTCATCAACAGCAAGACATCTGTCAGCATCGCCGTCAAAAGCAAAACCAATGTCAAGGTTATTGTCCTTTACCAGTTTGCAAAGGTTTTCAATATGGGTTGAACCGCATTCATAATTAATGTTGAAGCCGTTTGGTTGATTTCCGATTACATATGTTTCCGCACCGAGAGTATCAAAAATATTCTTTGCCAGCATCCATGTGCTTCCGTTTGAGCAATCAAGACCGATTTTCAGACCACGGTATGAATTCTTGGCAAGAGAAATTATATATCCCGTGTAACGGTTTCTGCCTGCCACATAGTCAATTGTTCTGCCGATTTTATCGCCCGTTGCAAGAGGAAGTTCACCTATAACCCCGTCAATATACGCTTCAATGTCCGCAATAATTGATTCCGACATTTTTTCACCCTTGCTGTTTATCAGTTTGATTCCGTTGTCACAATAGGGATTGTGGCTTGCCGAAATCATGATTCCGCAATCAAAATCCTCGGTCCGAACCACATACGAAACCGATGGCGTTGTGGTAACGTGCAAAAGATATGCATCTGCACCGCTTGCAGTCAGTCCTGCCGCAAGAGCATATTCAAACATATAGCTTGACCGTCTTGTGTCCTTGCCGATTACAACATTACATTTATGTTCTTTTCCGTAATGCCAGCCAAGGTACCTCCCGATTTTAAAAGCGTGTTCAACCGTCAGATTTATATTTGCTTCACCTCTGAAGCCGTCTGTTCCAAAATATTTTCCCATAGTTAATCATCTCCTTGTTTTTAATCTTATGTAGCGGAGCAAAATATATGCTCCGTATTCTATTCAACTGTCACCGACTTTGCCAGATTTCTTGGCTTATCAACATCCAGTCCCAGATGACAGGACATATAATACGCCAGTAGCTGAGCAGGAACTGCCGCAACCAATGTTGCAAAAAGCTCCTCCGTCTCGGGAATTCTTATTATGTCATCTGCAATACCTTCAGGTACATCCATTTTTTCATTGCAAACAAGAACAACCCTTGCGCCCCTTGCCCGAACCTCTTTTATATTGCTGACCGTCTTTTCAAACAGTCTGTTGTCCGTGGCAAACACAAACACGGGAACACCCTCTGATATAAGTGAAATTGTTCCGTGCTTCATCTCGCCTGCCGCAATTCCTTCACAATGAATATATGAAACCTCCTTCATTTTCAATGCCGCTTCCATTGAAAGGGCATAATCAACACCTCTGCCCATAAAGAATATACTTTTGCTGTTTGTGTACTTTTGGGCAATTGCTGAACAATCATCCTTTTTGGCAAACATTTTTTCAACGGCATCTGGAATCTTCAAAAGAGCTTCAACATACGCCTTTGCAGCAGAGTCTTCAAGTTTGCCTGATTTGTGACCCAAATCAACTGCAAGCAAGAAAAGAACCGCAAGCTGAACCGAATATGCCTTTGTACTTGCAACTGCAACCTCTGTTCCGGCATTGGTGTATATCACATTATCTGCCTCACGTGCAACAGCAGACCCGACAACATTAACAATCCCAAGGGTTCTTGCTCCCTCTGCCTTTGCGAGCCGCAATGCCGCAAGGGTATCAGCAGTTTCGCCCGATTGTGAAATCAGCACAACAATGTCGCCTTTTCCGAGAATGGGATTTCTGTACCTGAACTCCGAAGCAAGCTCCACAAAAACAGGAATTCCCGAAAGACGTTCAATCACATACTTTCCCAACATTCCTGCGTGCATTGCTGTTCCGCAGGCAACAATGTGTATTTTTTCCGCACCAACAAACAACCCTTGGTCAAAGCATGGCAAACCGTCTTTAATCACAGACTTTATGGTTTGATTAATTACCCGTGGCTCTTCGGCAATTTCCTTCAGCATAAAATGTTCAAAGCCGCACTTTTCCAACGAATCCTGAGTTCGGCTCTCGGTTTCAAAAACACATTCAACCGAGCATCCGTCAGCACCCAAAACGGTTATATTTTTGCTGTCCAGAACAGCAATTTCATTTTCCTCCAGCCGTCTGAACCTTCTTGTGTGAGCAAGAACAGCCGAAATATCCGATGCAAAAAAATTGCCGTCTTCGTGTGGTGCCGCAAGCAATGGGTTATCCTTTCGGAACCCGTAAATCCTGTTTGGTTCACCGGAAAACAACGCACAAACAGCGTAAGATCCTCTGAGCATCGCCCGTGCCCTTTGTATTGCATCAACAGCATTTTTTGATTCGCCGTAAAAAAAGTCAATCAGTTTTGCCGCCGCCTCCGTGTCGGTCTCCGACTCAAAAGAATATCCTTTGTCTGCCAAAAAAGCCTTTAATTCAACAAAATTTTCAATTATACCGTTGTGAACAATCATAACCCTTTCTGTCCCATGAGGATGGGAGTTGCGACTTGACGGCTCACCGTGTGTAGCCCAACGGGTGTGTCCGATTCCGCACTTTATGTTTTCATTTTCGCACAAATCACCCAAAGCGGCTTTCAGATTTTCAATCCGTCCTGCACTTTTAACAGTTCTGATTCGGTCCCCTTCAAAAAAAGCAACTCCTGCCGAATCATATCCTCTGTATTCCAAAGCCGACAGTCCATTAACGATTTTGGGCATCACTGAACAAATGCCCGAATAACCTATTATTCCGCACATATCAAATAAACTCCTTCGTTGCCAATCCCTGGCGGGGGACAAGTCCGGAATCCGGTCAAATATTAAATTTTCACCCTCCGAATGTATTTTTGTTGATTTGTTTACATCCTCACGATATGGGTCATACCGAAGAAGTACCCGCCGAAAACTTCGAATTACTTCTTACCTCGTCACCGCAAAAGCCCTTTGCGGTCTGGCGCTAAACAGTTACGCCGCAAGAGATACGGCACTGCCTTGAACAGCAATATCTTTCAGTGTCCCCCCTGTGCTTTGCACAACCAAAATCCGTCCTTGCTGTATATTGTTCCTAAATCTTTGGTACAATATTCTCCTGACTTTTAAAAATTGAGTTTTCCTTCAAAAACCCTCTGACTCTTGAGAGGGGATAAACAGTGCAGTTTTTGCCGATTACCGTACCGGGGCAAAGAACGCTGTTGCAACCCACTTCGGTAAAATCGCCAACCATTGCTCCAAATTTTTTGAGACCCGTCTCAATTCTTTTGCCATCCTTCAGAACCGTCACAGGAGTTTTGTCACTTTTCACATTGGAAGTAACAGCACCCGCACCCAAATGGGATTTGAAGCCCAGAACCGAATCGCCAACATAGTTGAAGTGTGGAATCTGAACATTGTCAAAAATAATGGCATTTTTCATTTCGGTTGAGTTGCCCACAACACAATTTTTTCCAACAATAACGCCGCCACGTATAAATGCACAATGTCTGATTTCAGCATCTTCGTCAATTATACAAGGCGCCGCAATATGCGCCGTGGGATAAACCTTTGCCGATTTTGCAACCCATACCTGCGGAGAAACTTCATCAAAAAGAGACTTATCAAGTGTTTCCCCCAGAGAGATTACAAAGCTCTTAATATCCTTGAGTATCTGCCACGGATATTCACTTTTTTCCAGAAGCGGTTTGGCAATTGTTTTTGAAAGATCAAAAAGCTCAGTTGTTTTCATGTATTCACCTCCTTCGTTTATAATAATTGTCGGTAAAACGCTTTGCGTTTTTTTGATTGCGATATATCGCAATCACCCATGAAAACATGGTTTTCATAGACCGACATTATTGCAACGAAGTCCTCGAAAATTATTTCGAAAAATAATTTTCAGTGCTGCAAAATCTTTGCTGCACTGAAATAGCGTAATTACGCTATTTCGACTAAAGACTTTCGTTATACTATTATATTATATTTTTATACTTTTGGCAATAGTTTTTATACATTTCTCAAAATTTTTGCAAAAAAAAGAACACATTACAGTTGTAATATGCTCATTTTTGCTTTTTCAATACTCCACCGAAAGCAACGTCAAACCTTTTCCGAGCAATGTCTCGCCCGCCATTTGACGGTTTTTTGTCTCAAAAACTTTTGCTATGCTTTCAGCTTCACGTTTTCCGAGTCCGATTTCAAGAAGAGTCCCCGCCATTATTCTGACTGTGTTATAAAGGAATCCGTTACCTGTAACAGCAATAACCACATCATCGCCAAAGCGCTCCACCCCGATACTGTATACGGTTCTCACCGTTGACTTTTTGAAATTCTTCACCGATGAAAAGCCTGCAAAATCATGCTCACCCAAAAACAGCTTTGATGCAATTTTCATGGGTTCAACATCAATAAAATCAGCAACGCTGTGCATAAACCTGTGCGAAAAAACATCGGGAACATTGCTGTTGTGAATCCGATAGATATAGGTTTTTCGCTTCACGTTTAACCTTGCATGAAAACGTTCATCGGCTTCGGTCAAATCAATAACCGCAATGTCATCAGGCAGATAACAGTTCAGATAGTCTTTTATTTCCCCATCACTTTTTTGTGTATTGATTTTGAAGCTTGCCACCTGACCTTTGGCATGAACGCCTTTGTCGGTTCTTCCCGACCCGTGGATTTCAACCTTGTGTCCTGTCATTTTTTCAAGGATGCTTTCAAGCTTTCCCTGAATGGTATTGGCGGTGTTGCCCTGCCGTTGCCATCCGTTATATTTTGTTCCGTCATATTGAATTGTCATTCTGTAATTTTTCATATTCATTTTATACCGTAATTCTCAAGATATTCATTAATAACCCTTGAAGCAATCGGTGCCGCCGCACCTCCGCCGCTTGTTCCGTCGTTTTCAAGCACAACAGCAACAGCAATCTGAGGATTCTCGGCAGGAGCATAACCAACAAACCATGCGTGGTCTTCGCCGCTGTTTTCGGCAGTTCCCGTCTTGCCCGCAACGGTGATTCCGCTGATTTGCGCTCTTGTTCCCGTTCCGTTTTCAACAACATCCACCATCATTTCGCCAATATAATCAGCACATTCCTTTGTTATGGGCTGTCTCAGTTCCTTTGCCTTTGCCTTTCCAATACTCTTGCCATCATATGAGACCTCTTTAACCAGATATGGCTGCATCATTTTTCCGTCATTGGCAATGGTTGCGCAAATCATTGCCATGTGAAGAGGAGTCACCTCCACTTCACCCTGACCAATTCCCACATTGGGGCAATCCGTATCAAACATTTTTTTGTCTTTGTAGCCCACGGTGCTCATTTTCATCTGAATATCGCCGCCCATTGTTGTATCAAGACCAAAACGTTTTGCAATATCCTTCATTTTTTCGGGACCCAACTCATAAGCAACTTCGCCAAACACCTGATTGCTTGAAACTCTGAAACCGTCTTCAAGACTGATTTCACCATATGCCTTTCCTCCGGCATTGGGTATTTTCAGCTCATCCTTCACAAATCCGCCCGTATCATTGAATATTCTGCCCTGCATTCCGTTTTCATATGCTGCCGCTGCAGTGAGAATCTTGAATGTTGACCCCGGAGGATAAGTCCAGTTGAAGGCACGTGCATACAAAAAGTCCTCCTGACTGTTCATATTATCGCCAACAGTTTCAGGGTCAAAATCTGGCAGGCTTACCATAGCAAGAACCTCACCTGTTTTGGGAGCCAGTGCAACAACTGCACCTTTTTTACCATTGAGCCTGTCATAAACATACTGCTGAAAATCCGCATTGATTGTCAGAGTCAAATCCTTTCCTTGTACATTTACATTTTGAAAAATCATATTTCTGTCACCGGCAACCAACTCATCATTATACACTTTTTCAAGATGATATGTTCCCTTATATCTCACACAATAGCCAACAACGTGACTAAAAAGCCTGCCATAGGGATAAGCTCTTTTTGTCACATCACCCTCTGACACTGTTTCGGCAACAAGCTCACCCTTTCGATCATATATTTTACCACGGTTCTGAAAGCTCTTTGTTTCCCATTGCTGGCTTTCAAGTTTTTTATCAAGAACATCGTCAGCAACAAAAAGATTGAAATACATCAGATAGGTCAGCATGGCAACAAAAAGAAAAGAAATTGCAATCAGGACTTTTATAATACGCCTATTCTCCTTCATAATCCTCACCCTTTCTTTCCTCAACCGCCGAAATTGCCTGCATAATTCCAAGTGCGGCAAAGCTGGCAACAACAGACGAACCGCCCGAGCTCACAAAGGGAACGGTTATTCCCGTCAGCGGAATCAGATTGATTACTCCGCCGATTATAATAAAGGTCTGGAGGGAAAACATAACGCTGATTCCAAGACCCACAACCTTATTGAAGGCATTTGTAGTGTTGATTGTGATTTTAAAGCACCTGTACGAAAGCAAAAAGAACAGCAAAATCACAGCCGCACCGCCAAAAACGCCCATTTCAACACAAATTGCCGAAAATATAAAGTCATTCTGGATTTCGGGAATGTTTTGAAGTGAGCCGTTGCCAAGACCCGTGCCAAAATATCCACCTGATGCAATTCCGTAAAGACCCTGAGTTATCTGATAGCCTGTGTTTGAAGGGTCAGCCCACGGGTCAAGCCAGACATTAACTCTGACTCTGATATGATTCATTGTCAAATATCCCAAAACACCCACAACAATCACCATAAGAATATTAAAGCCCAAAAGGCGGCGCTTTGATTCATAAACATACATGAGGAACATATAAATCATAAACATAACAAGAATTGTTCCCCAGTCACGCTGCAATGCCAGAAAACCGATATAGGCATATGAAACAAGGCCTGTGATAAGTGTTGGCGACATTTTCAAAAAACTTGATTCCCAGCTCTTTGAATAATAACAGGCAAGAAAAAGAATGTAGATAATCTTTGTAAACTCAGATGGCTGAAATGACATCCCGCCGATTTCAATCCAGTTTTTTGAGCCGTTTATCTCCTTGCCCAAAACAAGGGTCATAACAAACAAGCCTGTCCCCACCAAAGCATATAAAAGCCATATTTTGTCAAGAAACCTCAATTTGTAATAAAAAACATATGCAATAAAAAAAACAATACAGCCAAGGGCAATCCACACAATCTGCTTAACCCCGATTTCAAGGTCAATGCGGCAAAGCATAAGGATACTGATTGTTGTCAGCATGGAAACAATCATAATCAAAAACTTATCGCCCATTCTGCACAAAATAAGAACAGTATAAACCAAAATAAAAAGAGCCATAAAGCCAAGTCCCACATACAGGACATTAACCTGAAAATCGTTTGAAAAAAAGATTAGCAAAAAGCCAAGTATGTTCATAAGAATCACCATGTACAGCGGGATTCTGTAATTTACTCTGCTCATCAATCTTCCTCCTCAAACAAAAACTTCAGCTCGCCAAATGCAATTTCGCAGCCTGTTTTCAGCTGCTTGATTTTTTTGAGGCGTGAGCCATTGAGATATGTACCGTTTTTGCTGTCCATATCACGGATATACCATTTTCCGTCTTCGCTCCAAATCTGAAACTGTGCCGCCGATAAATACATATCATTCACAATAATATCGCATTTTTTGCCTCTGCCCACAACAACACCTTTTCCGCTTATGCGATATGCGGCATTCATTTTCAGCGCAACAGCCATACGGCTTTTCACAGTCCGCAGAATTGCAAAATCCTCGTCCTCAACGGGAATTGTCTTTTTTCCGCCGTCTTTGGTTTCATTCTCTTTTGTATTCATTTTCTTTATATCCAGATACACAAGCCCCACAACCGCAAAAATAAAAATATATATTATGGTTGTAAAAACATAGCTCAAAATACTGGAAACCAATTCATAGCCCTGCACAATCCTCGCCTCACTCTCATGGGGTATTTTATCAACGGGGGTGTAAAAAACCGTTTTTACACCCCCGTTTTTTGAATTTACTTATTCATATTTTGTGTTATATAATCAACAAATGCTTTCATGTCAACAGTAAGAACCACCTTGTCAAGTGCTTCCCGGCTGATTTCAACCTTTGCGTTTTTACTGAGCAGCATTGCATAATCGTCAATGACAAAAGCTCTTTCAATTCTCTTTATAATATGATAACCGTACGATGCTTCAACAACACCGCTCACTTCTCCCACCTTGAGGGCAAAAGCGGTATCCTTGAATGCCTTTTCGGTTATTTCGTCACCACCAAAGGTATACTGAACCTGCGAATCCGAAGTATATTCCTTTGCGATTTCAGCAAAGTCGCCGCCGCCCTTCACCTTGTTCAAGGCTTCATCGGCAAGCTTTTTTGCGGCAATTTTCATTTCGTCCGTAACACCGGCCTGGGGACCGTCAGGGTTAAAGGGAATGAGAATATGCTGAACAGTTACTCTCTCACCGTCAGAGGCTCCTGTGAGCTGTTCTTTTGTTGCGTATTTTTCGGGATTACTTTCAAAATCCATGCAAACCTTTTCCTCAAGCATTGCAAAAGCACGCTGATTTTCAAAAACATCAATGCTTGGGCAACCGCCTTCTTTCAGGAAGTTGGCAAATTCTTCGTCAGTCTGTTCGCCCTGCATCTCCTTGACCCAGTTCCTGACCTCCTGCATATCTTCCTCACTCAATGATATGCCTCTTCGCTTTCCTTCGGCAACCAAAGCATACAGCGGAACAAGCTCCGCAACAGCGTTATCCTTAACATATTCAAGATATGTTCCGTCATAATTGGGATCTTTTGCATTCCAGTCGAACTTCTCCACATCCGAAACAGCCCCCGACATCACAAGAGACTGTATGTACTGCATTGCCATATTATTCATTGTGAACTGAAAAATGCCTTCATCAACCGGCTCGCCGTTCACCTTCATCAATACGCCATCACTTTCTTCTTCAAAGGCTTCAACAACTTCTTTCTTTTGACCGCCCGAAACAACCTCTTCATCCGCAATCAGTTTTTCGGTATTATCTGCTGCAATATCCACCTTTTCAGTTGCATCTGATTTTTCATCAATCGAAGCTGCAGGCTCCGCACTGTTATTAAATCCAAAATACCACACACAAAAAGCCGCAACCGCAACAACAAGTACAATTGCAACAATTATAACAATTTTACTTTTTTCTTTTGTTTTCATAAAAATCTCCTCTGATAATTAGATTGTATATTCAGTATACTACAAAAATCCTTTCCCGTCTATACTTTTTCAATAAATTCTTTTATTACATTCAGATATTCGGCATTTTTAAGTCCCGTTTCAAAGGTATAAACAATCTTTGGCTTCTTGCCCGTTTTAATTACCGCTTTGCCCGATTTCAAATGCCGGCTGTTCACAAATTCAGAAAGGTCAGGTGCATTATCAGGTTCAAACATCAGCATAAGGCTGTTCTTGCCGCCCTTCAATTCTGTGAATTTCTTTTTTGATGCCATTTTTCTGATAAGCGAAATGGTCATCAGATTGCTCACAACATCGGGTACATCTCCGTATCTGTCAATAAGCTCGTCATAAACATCGCTCATTTCCTCTTCCGTTTCAATTGCCGCAATCTTCTTGTACGCCACAAGCCTCTGGCTGTGTGCTTTAATATACTTTTCGGGCACAAAGGCACTGACAGGGAAATCAACCGATGTATCAATTTCTTCCTCAATGGCAATTCCTCTCATTTCGCTGACGGTTTCCGCAAGAATCCTGCAATACATTTCATAGCCAACGCTTTCCATATGCCCGCTTTGCTGAGGGCCGATTACATTCCCCGTTCCGCGAATTTCAAGGTCACGCATTGCAATTTTGAATCCCGAACCAAACTCTGTGAACTCCTTTATTGCCTTGAGTCGCTTTTGAGCGTCCTCGTTCAGAACCTTGTCACGTCGGTATGTCAGGTATGCATAGGCAAGCCTGTTTGAACGTCCCACTCTGCCTCTCAGCTGATAAAGCTGAGCAAGACCAAGCCTGTCAGCATCCTCCATGATTATTGTGTTCACATTTGCAATGTCAAGCCCTGTTTCAATAATGGTTGTGCAAACAAGAACATCAATATCTCCCTCAGACATTGCCATCATGATTTTTTCAAGCTCTGCCTCGGACATCTGGCCGTGTGCCGTGGCAACTCTTGCTTCGGGCACCATTTTTGAAATCTCGTTTGCGGTTTTTTCAATTCCCTGAACACGGTTATGGAGATAATAAACCTGACCTCCTCTGCCAAGCTCTTTTGAAATGGCTTCGCGGATTATGTCACCGTCATATTCCATAACATAAGTTGCAACAGGGTATCTGTCACCGGGAGGTTCGGCAATCACACTCATGTCACGGATTCCCGACATGGACATATGCAAGGTTCTTGGAATTGGCGTTGCAGATAATGTCAGAACGTCAATCTCTTTTTTCATTTCCTTGATGCGTTCCTTGTGTCCAACACCAAAGCGTTGTTCTTCGTCAATAATAAGCAAGCCCAGCTTTTTGAATTCAATGGTCTTTTGCAGGATTTTGTGAGTTCCGATGATAATATCAAGCTCACCGGTTTTCAGCTGCTTTATTGTATTTTTTTGCTGAGTGGGAGTGCTGAAACGCGAAAGCTGACCCACATTCACGGGATAGTCCTTCATTCTTTGTCTGAAGTTGTTATAGTGCTGGCTTGCAAGAATTGTGGTTGGCACAAGGTATGCAACCTGATAACCATCCATAACCGCCTTGAAAGCCGCACGCATGGCAACCTCTGTTTTTCCGTAGCCAACATCACCACAAAGAAGCCGTTCCATTGGGCGTGGCTTTTCCATATCACGCTTCACTTCAGCAATGCATCTGAGCTGGTCATCCGTTTCCTCATAGGGAAATGCCAACTCAAAATCATGCTGCCACTCTGTGTCTTTGGCAAACTCTATCCCCTTGATTGCTTCACGCTGTGCATAAAGCTCAACAAGCTCCTTTGCCATATCCTGACAGGAGGATTTTACCTTTTGCTTTGCCTTGTTCCAATCCTGTCCGCCAAGATTGTTCAGTTTAACGTGTCCGCCGTCACGGCCTATATGCTTATAAATAAGGTTAAGCTGGTCAGCAGGTACATACAGGCTGTCACCGCCCTTGTAGCTTATTTTCAAATAATCCTTCTGAGCTCCTTCAACGGTCAGTCTTTCCATTCCCATGTACTGACCAATTCCGTGATTCTGATGCACAACAAAATCGCCCACATTCAAATCTGTAAAGCTGTCAATTTTGTTTTCCTTGTCAATTTTAAACCTTTTGTGCTTTTTCTTCCTGTCTCCGAAAATCTCCTTATCACTTATAACAACCGTCCTGATAAGGGGATATTCAAAGCCTCTGCTCATACCGCCATGGGTGATTACTATTTTACCCGGTTCAGGCAGCTCATTAAAATCATTAACAAGTGAACAGGAAATATCCTCATCATTCAGCTGTCTGTGAAGATTTTCGGCACGGCGCTCCGAGCCTGCAAGAATAATTATTCTGTAACTGTTCTTTTTGTAATAATCAAGGGCATCATAGAAAAACTCCATTTTGCCGTTATAGTTATTAAGACTTTTTGCCGTAAAGCTCACAAGCTTTTTGGGTTTTATGTCAGGATTCGAGTGAGAAAGCGCAGACATGGCAACAAGACCCATATCTCCCATTTTTCTGACAGCATCAAGCCAGTCTGCTTTATACCGCATATTGCTCTTTGGAATAATTCCCCTCTCAAGCATATCCTTGAGAGAATCACTGAACCGTGATTTTTCACCCTTCACGGCTTCCGATACCCCCGACGGGTCATCAATGAAGGTAATATAATTTTCCGGGAAATAATCAAGAATGGTGGGAATTCTGTCAGGATAAATAAACGGTATATACTTATCTCTTGAAGGAAAAACAATACCCTCCTCAATCCTTTCGGCATCACGCTTCAAATGTTCAATCAGCTTCAAGGTTTCCTCTGTCTGTTCCTTCTTTCTGCAAACCGCTGTTGCTTCTTTGCGCAGAGCATCAGCACACCGGCTTCTTGTTTCAGCATCTGCAATCAGTTCAACCGCAGGGGTTATCCGTGCTTCAACATCTTCTGATACATCGCCCGTTGTCCGTTGTGTTCCCACATGAAACTCCCGCACCGAATCAACCATTGTGTCAAAAAACTCAATGCGGTATGCCATTTCGCTCCAATACGGATAGTAATCAAAAATACCACCCCGGATACTGAACTGACCGGGGCCTTCAACCATTTCCTCACGCTTATATCCAAAATCGGTCATCATGGCACATAAATCATCAAGCTCGATTTCATCACCCACTTTAAGGGTAATGGCTTTTTCATCATAAACACTGCGTGGCACAGTTGCACTTATCAATGCATCCGCTGTTGTTACAATACAATAGCTCTCATCACTGCGACTGAGCTTGTCAATAACCTCAAGTCGTTTTTTCTTTATGTCATTTGCCGAAGCCTCCACGTCATAAAAAACAAGGTCTTTTTCAGGAAAGAACAATACCTTTCCCTCAAAAAAGAAGTTCAAATCCTCAAAAATACCTTTTGCTTTTGTCTGGTTTGCCGCAACAACAAGTGCGTTTTTGTTCAGTTTTTTGCAGGCACAAAAAACAAGGTGCGCTCTGACAGAATCAGAAACACCCGTAACACTCACAGGGGACTGATTACGTTTCAGTCCCCCTGTTATCTCTTCAAAATCAGCCAAGCTTTCCAAAATTTTCAGAAATCCGTTCATAGCCTCACCATATAATTATCCGTTATATTTCGACATTGCCTTTTCGGTGCCGTTTCGGATAATCTCCCCAACAGCCTCCGCCGCTTTCACAGCAACAGGAACAAGCACCTCAATCTCCTTTTTGCTGAAATGCCCCAAAACATAATCTGCCAAATCATAGTCAGGATTATCGGGTGCTCCCACACCTATTTTGATTCTGGGAAACACCTCTGACCCCGTCTGATAAATTATGCTTTTTATTCCGTTATGTCCGCCTGCACTGCCCTTTGGTCTGATTCTCATTTTTCCCAAGGGCAGTGAAATGTCGTCATATATAATTATTATTTGTTCATTGTCAACCTTATACCAGTTTTTGAAATCTCTGATACATTCGCCACTTAGATTCATAAAGGTCTGAGGCTTCACAAGAACAACCCTTTCGCCCTCGATTACACCTTCGCCGTAAAGGCCGTTGAATTTTGCCTTCTTAATGTCAATTTTATATTTTGCCGCAACAGCATCCAACGTATCAAACCCCACGTTGTGACGGCTGTTAACATATTTTCTGCCCGGATTTCCCAAGCCGGCTATTATATACATACTCTATACCATTCCTTATCTTCCACCGCAGAAAACATTCTCCGGTGAAATGCTAACATTTATTGTGTTTTAACCTTTGTCCACAGCTCGGCAGAATACTTCTTTATTTCAGGGTCCTGATACCTGAAATATTCATCCTTGGGATTATCCTGCCTTGGAACATATGCCTCGTTACCTTCGTAAACAGTCTGACTGATTTCGGTATACACCGCTTCCACAGGTGACGAATAGCCGACCATTTCTGTGTTAACCGCCGCATTCTCGTCCTCAAGCATAAAATCAATCCAGTCATGGGCAAGAGCTGTGTTTTTACAGTCCTTTGTTATAACCATGCCGTCAATCCACAAATTTGTTCCGCATTCAGGAGCATAAAACCGCATATTCTCATTTTCAGACATAATATATGCCGCATCACCGGAATAAACAACCGCCATAGCCTTGTAGCCCGAAACCATATTGTCAATAACGTCATCACCCACATACACAGGATTAACAAGCCTTTTTTGCTCACTGAGCCATTCATAAGCCCTGTCAAGCTCGGATTTATCGGTTGTATTAAGGGAATACCCCAGTGCCTTCAGAGCAATCATAAAGGAATCACGCTCCGAATCATACATATAGATATTATCCTTATAGTCGGGATTTCTCAGAATCTCCCAGCCTGCCTCCAAATCCGATTCCCTCACAACCGTACTGTCATAAAGGATTCCAACATTGCCCCAGAAATACGGTATCGAATACTGATTCTCAGGGTCAAAGGGCTGATTGAGTATTGCAGGTATAACATTGTCAAAATTATCAAGAAGCGACTTATCAACGGGCTGCAGGAAGTCTTCCTTTGCAAGACGTTCAATCATGTAATCAGACGGGATGATAATATCATATTTTTCACCACTCATCACCTTTGTATACATGGACTCATTCGAATCAAAGGTCTCATATATCACCTTGCAGTCGAACTGTTCTTCAAAAAGCTCAAGAAGCGATTCGTCTATGTATTCACCTGCGTTATAAACCTTGAGGGTTTTGGTGGTGCCACCTCTGTATATTCCCCCAAACTGTATCAGCGAGAAAACAACTGCCGCACACGAAGCAAATAAAAATACCCGTTTCACCGCAAGGGGAATTTTTACGCTCAGTCTTCGGAACCACTGCTGTTTTGCAATTACAGGCGCAATTTTAACAGCAAAAACAACAACAAAAATTGTCATTATAACAACCGTTGACAAGGCATTTATCGTAGGATTGATACGCTTTGTTGCGTTATACACAATCATCGAAATATTTTCAACGCCATTTCCGCTGACAAAATACGAAATAACAAAATCATCAATGGACATGGTAAACGCAAGGAGCATTCCGGCATAAATTCCGGGTTTTATCATGGGAACAATCACCTTGGTCAAAGCCTGAAAAGGAGTTGCCCCCAAATCCATTGCCGCATTGGCAATATTCACATCAACACTCCGCACCTTTGGGTACACACTTGTTATAACATAAGGCGTACAAAAGCAAATATGGGCCAGAAGCATTGTAAAATAGCCTTTTTCCAGCTTTACCGACGTGAACAGAATCATCAGCCCGATTGCCGTCACAATATCGGGGCTCATAATGGGAATATTGTTTATATTAAGAACCCATTCCTTGAGAATCTTTCGGCTCTTAGAAAGACCGATTGCTGTAATGGTTCCAAGGATTGTGGAAACAACCGTTGCAATTACAGCCACCGAAACCGAAACACCAACCGCCGACAGAATCTCGGAATCGTTTATCAAGGACTCATACCACCGAAGGGAAAAGCCCGTGAAGTTTGCAAAGGATTTTGACGAATTAAACGAAAAAATCATTGTTATTATAATGGGAACATAAAAGAATGCAAAGCAAAGCACCATATATAGTCCACATGAGATACGTGAGAGTTTTTTCAACTCAGCACCCCCTTTTTCACAAAAAAAGATATAAATCAGTTGTCAGCCTTATCAATTTTTTTCATCCATCTTATGGAGAACAGCATGATAACCGCCAGAACAAGTGAAACTGCACTTCCAAAATTCCAGTCGCCAACCGAAATAAACTGATTCTCAATCAGATTTCCAACCAACATATAATCGCCTCCACCAAGAATTCTGGGAATCATAAAGGTTGAGATTGACAAAAGAAAAACCATAATAATTCCGTTAAGAACTCCCGGTATGGACAGCTTGAAGGTTATCTTGAAAAATGTCTGAACCGGATTTGCGCCCAAATCATAAGATGCTTCAACAAGCGACTTGTCCATCTTGCTGAGTGACGTATGTATTGGAATTATCATAAAGGGCAAAAACTCACAAATCTGCCCCACCATAACCGCAAAATCCGTATACATAAGTCCAAGAGGCTCAAAGATACTCTTCCATGCATAAATACGGATAATCATGTTAATCCACATGGGTATTGTAACCAGAAGAATCAAAAAGCCCTGGGTCCGTTCCTTGCATTTTGAAATCAGATATGCCATGACATACCCCAGCACCAGACAAACTCCAACGGTAATAACACCAAGTTCAAGGGATTTCACGAACACACCCACATACAGCGGGTCGGCAAACTTTGCAAAATTATCCAGCGTGAACTGTATGTTAATAAGAGAATTACCGCTGTTGGTAATTGAATATAAAAATATCATAAAAATCGGAACAAGGATAATCACAAAAGACCATACAACATATGGCTTAACCAGATTTTTAAAGTATTTCATATTGGTCTCCTTTCAAAGTATTTTCAAACCAAATCAAAACGACTTCCACATAACATGAATATCCTCGGGCCCAAAGGTCAAACCAACAGCCCTGCCAACCTCATGATAATCCGTTGTATGTATCAGATAATTACGATACTTTGTTTCAACCAATATTTCATAATGAACGCCCTTGAAAACAATGCTTGAAACCACCCCCTGCAGCTTTGCACACTGAGGCTCAACAATGTCAATATCCTCAGGTCGGAGAACAACGTCAATTTCTTCATTGTCCTTAAAGCCCTTGTCAACACACTCAAACTCAAAATCATCAAAAAACACAAGGCAATCCCGAATCATCTTTCCCTCAATTATGTTTGACTCACCGATAAACTGTGCAACAAAACGGTTTTCAGGCTCATTGTACACATCCGTGGGCGAACCAATCTGCTGAATATATCCATCATTCATGACAACCACCGTATCCGACATAGAAAGAGCTTCTTCCTGGTCATGAGTGACATAAATAAAGGTAATGCCAACCTCCTGCTGAATTTTCTTAAGTTCAAACTGCATCTCCTTGCGCAGCTTTGCATCAAGAGCCCCAAGAGGCTCGTCAAGAAGCAGAACCTTTGGCTTGTTTATGAGAGCACGGGCAATTGCAACACGCTGCTGCTGACCACCCGAAAGTGACGTTACATCTCTGTTTTCAAAGCCCGAAAGTCCAACCAGCCTGAGCATTTTTTCAACCTCCTGCTGAACAACGGATTTTTCGGTTTTCTTTATATTCAGCCCAAAGGCAATATTGTCAAATACATTCAGATGAGGAAAAAGAGCATACTTCTGAAAAACGGTGTTGACCTCACGCTTATAGGGCGGTAGCTTTGAAATTTCAATTCCGTCAAATAGCAAATCTCCGTCATCGGCTTCATCAAAGCCTGCAATAATACGCAAAGTTGTGGTCTTTCCGCAGCCTGAAGGCCCCAGAAGAGTCAAAAACTCCTTTTCGTAAATATTCAGGGACACTCCTTTCAGAATCTGCTGGTCATCAAATGTCTTTGTTATGTTCTTCAGTTCAATCAATGGTTTCATGCTTGTGTTCATTGTCATCACTCCTCTTGGGTTATTTTAGAAAAACGGCGGAGTTGAAATCCAAATCAACTCGCAGTTTGTTTTGCTGTTGTTTTCAAGATGATAATTTTCATTACAGCTGACATAAAAGGTGTCGCCTTTTTTCAAATGATGTCTTTCGCTGCCATAAATCAAATCAACACCGCCCCGAATCACATATCCGAAATCCTCACCGTCATGAGGCGTTACTTCCTGAGATTTGCCGTCGGGAAAAATTTCAATTCGTATGGGTTCCATGGCGTTTTTCTGTGCATTGGGAACAAGATAATCAATTTTGTACTCCTCCTGCCGGTTTTCATAATAATCCTTTCCTGAAAAAACAATCACTTCCTCAGACTTTTCTGAAAAGAACTCCTGCAGAGATGACCCAAGAACCTCAAGAAGGTCTTCAAGAGTCGAGATTGAAGGTGAACAGTTGTTGTTCTCAAGCTGTGACAAAAAGCCTTTTGAAAGCTCACTTCTGTTCGCCAGTTCTTCAAGTGTCAGCTGATGCTTGATACGCAAGCGTTTCAGCTTCTTTCCAATATCCACAAAATTCACCTCGGATTTTAGTATTACAAAACTTTTGATTTATTATTGTAAAACAAATGCTATTATACATAATTATAGTAAAATAATCAAGTACTTTTTCAAAAAAAATCCTTAATTTGACAAAAAAATTTCTTTCCGCAATCACAGAAAGAAATTTTTTGGGGTTATATTATATTTCAAACTTAAAAATACTTTTCAGCTCATCCTTTGTAAGAACCACATCCGCACCCTTCAGCGAATCCTCAATCTGTGAAAGACGGCTGCCTCCGATAATTGGAAATACAGGCGGAATTTCAAAGGAACAAAGCGCCCCGCAAATGAGAGCCGCCATACTGCATTCATACTTCTTTGCAAGCTCCTGCATAATCCGGCATCTTTCAAGGTTTTCATCACACAGATAGCGTTTTTTTGCCTTTTCGGAAAGCGCCTCAACACCCTGCTCCGCAACCTTGGAGAAAAAGCCCTTTGCCTGAGAAGAATATGCCGCAACAGGCATGTTTTCCTTCTTGTAGAATTCAAATTCCTTTTCGTCCATTCCCACAAGACCGCCACGCTCACCAAGGCAGTATGCAGGATTGAATCTGATCTGACTTGCCGAAAATCCAACCAGTCCATGTTTCTTTGCATATCGGTTTGCTGAGGCAATACGCTCCGAGGTCCAGTTTGAAGCCCCAAACTTCTTTATCTTTCCCTCTTTCAACAGCTTATTCATGCTCTCTATTATTTCACCTGCCTCCGTGTTCATATCATCACGGTGAAGCCAGTAAAAATCAATTACGTCAAATTTCAGGGCTTTCAGGCTTTTTTCAAGGTCAGACCTTATATCCGCCTCGGTCAGCCTTGGTCGGTCATTGGCATCCATATCATAATACGCACCCTTTGTTGCAACAAACACATTGCCCGGTTTGCGGTCAGCAATCCACCTTCCAACAATTTCTTCGGATATGCCGTCAGCATAAAGCCTTGCCGTATCTATATGAGTTCCACCCATTTCGCGGAACTTGTCCATCATCAAAAAAGCATCTTGTTCGGATA
>JAFSDN010000075.1 GCA_017436245.1 Clostridia bacterium | reverse complement strand
AACTTCAATATTTTATATTACACTTGAAATTTAAATAAAATTATGATAATATTACATAAAATAATGAAATTAAGTTTTTTGCAATATGCATTTTTTTGTATAAAAAGAAAGGACTAATCATGTTTGCCAATTCAGCCTATCTGCACAACACCCACAGCGACGATGCAGACTTAACTCATGCAATAACCGTAAAAAGCTGTGGAAACTATCGTCTTTCAAAACGCCTTTCCTTCACCACATACCGCCCCAAGGGCAGAGGCGACTTTCAGCTACTATATATCGCCTCAGGGAAAACCCATTTTTTCTTTGACGATACCGAGCATGTATTATCCGAAGGAAATATAGTAATATATCAACCCGGCGAAAGGCAAAAATATATATATTACGCAAAGGAAAAACCCGAAATTTTCTGGATACACTTTTCGGGAACCGAAGCCAAAAAACTGCTTCAACACTATGGTCTGACAAAACAGAATATATTCCACACCGGCACACTATCCGACCTGAACCAAATCTTTCTGGAAATAATAAGCGAGCTTAGGACCCAAGCCGCCTATTCCGGCGAGCTCCTTTCTCTGCTCCTTCAAAAAATTCTTCTGCTTGTCAGCCGAAACGCATTTGGTGACAACACCGCAAAAGGCTTCAAAAGCGAGCTTGACCGTGCAATAATTTATTTCAGCGAGCATTGCAACAAAGAAATTAATATCGAAAGCTATGCACAAAAATGTCATGTAAGCGTTTCATGGTTTATCCGCAGCTTCAAAAAATACGCAGGAATGTCTCCCATGCAGTATATCCTCAACGCACGCATTTCAAACGCCAAATCTCTTTTGGAGACCTCCGAATGTTCAATAGCCGAAATCTCTGCCATTGTTGGATACGACAATCCAATGTATTTCAGTCGCATTTTCAAAAAACAAACAGGTATCTCGCCTCTTGAATACCGGAAGAAACATTCATCTTAGCAAATTTTTCAAAAACGCTCTTGACTTTATCAGTTTAATGTGCTAAAATGTAGAGTATGAAATAACCGAAAGGAAGATTGCAGCCATGTTGAACAAAAAGCATTGCCGCACAGCTAAATATTTTTATTACTTTATCAGCCTTAGCGTTTTCTTTTGCTACGGTTATTTTTACTATTCAAAAAAATATAAACATAATGGGCTGATATCATCATCGCAAGCATGACAAAACAACAGGATGTTCACGGAAGCTCGTTATGTCACGGGCTTCTTTTTATTTTTGTTTCAGAAAGGTCTTGATAAAAAATGGAGGACTCACACTTTAAGATAGCAATCATAGGATTAGGCATCATAGGCGGCTCAATGGCATACGCACTCCGTGGCTTTAAAAATGCCCGAATCTCAGGTTGCGACATAAACCCCTACACCCGTCAAAAAGCCCTTGCCGCCAAAGCCGTTGACGAAGTTTTCGACACACCCCGGCAGGCAATAAAAGATGCCGACCTTGTTATACTTTGCGTATATCCCGAGCTTATCACAAAAATCATAAATGATAACCGTGACGAATTCAAGCAAGGAGCAGTTATAACCGACGTATGCGGCGTAAAAACAAAGCTGGCAAAGGAAATAGAACAAATTCTTCCACCATCAACAACCTATGTAGGCGGTCATCCCATGGCAGGAAAAGAAACCGATGGTTTTGACAGTGCCTCACCCGAGCTTTTCGGTATGTGCGGATATATAATAACGCCCATAAAAAGCTCAACGCAGTACGGCATCAATCTCGTAACCGAAATGGCAAGATTCGTCGGCGCAACCCGTCTGACAACCGCCACTCCCGAGGAACACGACAGCGTAATCGCCTACACAAGCGACCTTATGCACGTGTCCGCTGCGGCACTTTGCCTTGATTACAACAAAAAAATGAACCGTGCATACACAGCAGGAGCATTCCGTGACTGCACCCGAATTGCAAACATCAATCCACAACTCTGGAGTCAGCTCTTTCTTGAAAACAAGGACTTTCTCCTTGAAGAGCTTGACGGATTTATAAGCTCCCTGACCGACTTCAGAGATGCAATACAAAACAACAACAAAAACCGATTGGAAAATATGCTTTCAACAGTTCGTGAAAACAAGCTGACAATGCAGGCAAAAGAGCCTCAAAATATTGAAAAATAAAATCGTTTGTGGTATAATGATATATTAGCCAAATCCCTTTATGGGTCAAAAGGAGTAAAATAATGAAAACACTCAGAGTAAACCTTCCCGGAAGGGAATATGACATAAAAATAGAAAAAGGAAGTCTCGACCAATCAGGTGAACTGATTGCCCGGATACACGAACCGTGCAATATCGCAATCGTCACCGACAGCAACGTTGCTCCCCTGTACAGCAACCGTCTTATAACATCTATGAAGAAATACGGTTTTTCTCCAAAGCTGATAACAATCCCCGCGGGCGAAGGCTCGAAATCCGTAAATATGCTCACAAGCCTGTACGCTCAAATGCTTGATATGGGATTAACACGTTCCGACCTAATCATAGCCCTTGGCGGAGGAGTTGTGGGCGACCTGACAGGCTTCTGCGCCTCCACATTGCTTCGTGGAATTCCCTTTGTTCAGATTCCAACAACCTTGCTTTCGCAGGTGGACAGCAGCGTTGGCGGAAAGGTTGCAGTAAATCTCCCTCAGGGCAAAAACCTTGTGGGCACCTTTTATCAACCCAAACTTGTAATCATCGACCCAACGTGTCTCGAAACCCTGTCCGACAGAATTTTCAGCGACGGAATGGCAGAGGTCATCAAATATGGTGTCATACTGGACGAAAACCTTTTCAATACCCTCCGCACATCCCCCACCCGAACAAAAATCACCGAAGTGATAGGCGACATAATATACCGCTCCTGCGACCTGAAACGAATGGTTGTGGAAGAAGACGAGCATGACACAGGTGGCAGAATGATTCTGAACTTCGGGCATACCTTCGGTCATGCAATAGAAAAGAAATATAACTTCACCGACTATACCCACGGCGAGGGCGTTGCCGCAGGCATGGTTATGGCGGCAGAATACGGCGAACATTCAGGCATCTCCCCCCATGGCACAGCACAGCAAATTGCCGAAGTTGTAACCGCATTCGGACTTCCTGCAAAAATTGACATAGACAAAACCTCACTTATAAACGCCGTAAAAGTTGACAAAAAAGGCGAAGGCAATCTTGTAACCCTTGTTCTTGCCCAAAGAATCGGCAAAGCCATTCTCCAAAAAACAAAAAAGGACGGAATCTGGATATGGTAAAAATAACTCCCACACCTCTTTGCGGAACGGTTAATATCCCCCCCTCAAAGAGCTATGCCCACCGTGCAGTTATTTCAGCACTTCTTTCAGGCGAAACCACAAAAATAAAAAATATCGACCTCTCTGCAGACATTCTGGCAACACTCAACTGTGCAAAGCAACTGGGCGCTGTCCACAAATACACCAAATCAAGCAAAACTGTAACTCTTTCAAGGCAAAACAAACCAAAATCCCCTTTGTTTGATTGTGGCGAAAGCGGGTCAACACTCCGTTTTTTCATTCCAATCGCAATGGCTCTGTGCGATGATGCAAAGTTCACAGGTCACGGTAGACTGATGGACAGACCTCTTGACCCATATTTTGAAATATTCAAAGAGAAGGGAATTGCCTTTTCCCTGGAGAACAACATTCTCAACATAAAAGGCAAACTCCAACCGGGTACATACACCATCGACGGAACCGTCAGCTCTCAGTTCATAACAGGTCTGCTTTTTGCGCTACCGCTCCTTGATGGCAACAGCACAATAAAAATCAAAGGCACTCTGACGTCAAAAGCCTATGTAGACATAACCCTTGACGTATTAAATGACTTTGGAATAAGCATCAAAAACCAAAACTATTCTTCCTTTGCAATAAAAGGGAATCAAAAATACAAATCCCAAACCTACACCGTCGAAGGCGACTTTTCTCAGGCAGCATTCTGGCTGACAGCAGGAGCACTGGGATGCAATGTTTCCTGTTCAGGACTGAACACAAGCAGTATTCAGGGCGACAAGGAAATTATCAATATAATAAAAAACACTGGCGCAGTGATTGAAACCACAAACAACACCACATTAAAAGCCCTCCCTTCATCAGATATGCACGGCATAACCGTTGATGCAGATGCAATCCCGGACCTTGTACCTATCCTTGCAGTTCTTTTTTGTTTTTGCAAAGGCACAAGCCGAATTGAAAACGCAGGCCGCCTCCGCATAAAAGAAAGCGACAGACTTGCCGCAATAACTGCCGAACTGAAAAAGCTTGGTGCAGATATAACCGAGGGCGAGGACTTTCTGGAAATCCACGGCAAACAAACTCTCAGCGGTTCCGAAACATCATCATGGAACGATCACCGCATTGCAATGGCTCTTGCTGTTGCGGCTTGCCGATGTGAGGGCAAGGTTATTATAAACGGTGCAAAAAAAGCAGTAACAAAGTCCTACCCCGACTTTTTTGAAGATTACAAATCACTTGGAGGTGTTGTCAAATGAACACTTGGGGCAGTAAACTAAAAATCAGTATTTTCGGCGAATCCCACGGTGAAGGTATTGGCGTAATCCTTGACGGAATCCCGTCAGGTCTCGGCCTTGACAAGGAATTTATATGTCGGGAAATGAACCGCCGCGCACCGGGCAAAAGCAAATTATCAACACCAAGAAAAGAAGCCGACGAGGTTGAAATCCTTTCAGGTGTAATGAACCAAAAAACAACAGGAACACCAATCTGCGGTATAATTCGCAACACCAACACCCGTTCTCAGGATTACACTCCAAATCTCCTTCGTCCGGGTCATGCCGACTTCACGGGCTTCCAGAAATACGGCAAAACCCACGATTTTCGAGGCGGCGGTCATTTTTCAGGCAGAATCACCGCCCCGCTGGTTTTTGCAGGAGCAATAGCAAAATTAGCGCTTGCTCAGGAAGGCATAACTGTCGGTTCACACATCAGGTCAATCCATGGTATCTGTGAAGAATCCTTTCTTGACATAAGCCTTTCCAAAGAGCTTTTACAGAACATCTCTCAAAAAGAATTCCCCGTAATAAATGACTCCACGGGACAAAAAATGCAGACCGAAATTCTCAACGCGGCGGCCAACAAGGACTCTGTGGGCGGCATAATCGAATGTGCGGCGCTTGGAGTAAACCCCGGCTTCGGCTCACCCTTTTTCGCCTCGGTTGAAAGCCTGATTTCCTCAATGATGTTTTCAATCCCGGCAGTAAAAGGCATCCAGTTCGGCAAAGGCTTCGACTTCTGTGATATGACAGGAAGCGAGGCAAACGACCCCTTTCAGACCGATGGCAAAAACATATATACAACAACCAACAACAACGGCGGCATAAACGGCGGCATAACCAACGGAATGCCCATTATCTTCTCCGTTGCAGTAAAGCCCACCCCATCCATTGGAATGGAGCAGCAAACAGTAGATACCGACAAAATGGAAAACACAACAATCAAAATCAACGGCAGACACGACCCATGCATCGTCCAACGTGCGGCAGTTGTGGTAGAAAGTGCGGCAGCCCTTGCAATTCTCGAAAGCAAACTAATATAAAGAAGGTATAACCAATGAACGAACTTGAATTACTCAGAAATCAGATTGACCAGATTGACCGTGAGCTTCTTCCCCTCTTTCTCAAAAGAATGGAATGTGCCCACAAGGTCGCAGACTACAAACGCAAAAACAATATGCCGGTGCTGGACAAAACCCGTGAACAACAAATTCTTGACCACAAAATGTCCCTTGTTGAGCCCGACCTTGCAAAGACAGTACGGAGCTTTTATTCAAATATGATGAAGCTCAGCCGTCTTGCACAGGCAAAGGACTTAATCGCCGAAGAGAACCGCACTCCATGGCTTGACAACTTCGACAAAAGGGAGCTAAAGCTCAACCCTGTTGTTGCATATCAGGGAGTACCCGGAGCAAACAGCGAAACAGCACTGCTCAAATTCTTTGGCAAAGACTGCAAAAGTATAAACACAACAACTTTTGCACAGGTTGTTGATGCTGTTGAAGAGGGCAGTGTGGACTACGGCATTCTTCCACTTGAAAACTCCTCAACGGGAACAATCGCAACAGCCTACGACCTGCTTGAAACCCGAAATGCACATATTATCGCAGAGGTGGAAGTTCCCATTGACCATTGTCTTGTGGGGCTGCCTGACGCCAAGCTTGAATATATACGCACGGTTTATTCCCACGAACAGGGCTATATGCAGTGCCGGGAATTCTTCAAAAAATACCCCAAAATGGAATTTCATCCATATCACAACACCGCAATGGCGGCAAAAATGATAGTGGAAACCGACGACATCGACAAAGCGGCAATAGCAAGTAAACGTACCACTGAAATTTATAATTTAAAGGTTCTTGCCGAAAATATCAGTACAATCGGCGGCAATACAACCCGATTTGCGGTAATTGCAAAACGAGGTCTGCTCAACGAAAACTGCAAAAAAATCAGTATTTTGTTCACCCTCCCCGACGAAGGCGAGAGCGGTGCTTTGTCCCAGATTCTTTCGGTCTTTGCCGACAACGACCTGAATCTTGTAAAAATCGAATCCAAGCCTGACCACAACGGCAGCTTTGAATATCTTTTCTTTGTAGATTTTGAAGGCAATCTCCTTAGTCCTGCCGTCAATAGCGTAATGTCCGAAATTTCTTCACATACCTCATACCTCAAGGTGCTTGGCAACTATTAATAGGGAGGATTAACAAAATGAACAACATTATTCTAATCGGGATGCCCGGCTGCGGAAAAACCACTGTCGGAAAACTTCTTGCAACAAGACTGAACCGTCAATTCATTGACTCTGATTCAGTGTTTCAGCAAACGGTACATCCAAACATAAGCGAATATTTTTCATCACAGGGCGAAGACAGCTTTCGCTGTGAAGAAACTCGCATTTTAACTCAGTTGGTACAAAAATCGGATTGCATAATCGCCACAGGCGGCGGAATTGTTGAATGTGCTGAAAACAAAGATATTCTCCAAAGTGGCGGAATGGTTGTCTTTATTGATCGTCCAACCGAAAATATTATGGAGGACATACAGACATCAACCCGACCGCTCTTGGCTCAGGGCAAAGAAAGGCTACTCAGCTTGTACGAAAGACGCTATCAAAAATACATAGATTTTTCCCATATCCAAATAAAAAACATCGGTTCGCTTCAGGAAGTGACCGACAAAATAATAAACGAGGTGAATAATAACAATGTGTAAAAAAATAATGGTAATCAACGGACCAAACCTGAATATGCTGGGCATCCGTGAACCCAATGTGTACGGATGCCAAAGCTATTCCGACTTGGAAGCATATATCGAAAGCTATGCCGGCAAGCTCGGCATCGAAGCAACTGTACTCCAGAGTAACAGCGAAGGCGAAATCATCGACTTTATACATCATGCATTGGGAAATTATGATGCAATCATAATCAATCCCGGTGCCTACACCCACTACAGCTATGCAATCCATGATGCCCTTTCTTCGGTTAATCTCCCGACTGTGGAAGTGCATCTTTCAAATATCCATAAGCGTGAGGAATTTCGTCACAAATCCGTCACAGCACCCGCTTGCATCGGTCAGATTTGCGGACTGGGATTCCGTGGCTATACCCTTGCCATTGACTATTTGAATGAAACGGAAAGTGATAAAAATGAAGACTAATCTTGCCGTAATCGGCGACCCCATTGCCCATAGTCTTTCACCGGTCATTCACACCACCGTCCTTGAAGAACTTGGCATTGATTACACATACCAGAAAATCCGTATCCCAAAAGGTGAGCTTCCGCATTTTCTGAAATCGGAAGAATGTTTGGGCATGAAGGGCTTCAATCTCACAATGCCCCACAAGCAGGATGTGATGCCTCACCTTCATTATATTGACCGTGATGCACAGATTTTCGACGCAGTAAACACCGTAAAGGTCGAAGGCACTAAACTTCTTGGCTATAACACCGACGGAGCAGGCTGTTTGCGTGCAATTGAAGAAAAGGGCTATAAATGCAAAGGCAAAAACACAGTAATTTTCGGTGCAGGCGGTGTTGTATCAACCGTTGCTCTGAAGCTGGCGCTTGAAGAAGCAAAATCAATAGTTATATTAAACCGCACGCCCGAAACAGCAAAAAAGCTTGCTCAAAACATATCAAACCGCACAGGCAAGGTCATTACAACAGACGCGTTGACAACCGACGTAATGACCAGATACTGCGAAGACTGTGATATTCTCATAAACGGAACACCACTCGGAATGGAAGGTATAGATAGTGATTTTGAAGATTTTTCATTTTTAAAGGCTCTCCCCAAGGAGGCCCTTGTCCATGACCTGATTTACAAGCCCGAAATGACAAACCTTTTAAAATCAGCAAACACCATGGGACTTAACACGCTCAACGGACTTGGTATGCTTATATATCAGGGGCTCCTTGCCGATGAAATATTCATGGACATCACCCTTGATTTTCCCTATTTCAAAAATAAAATTGAAAATAAAATAAAAAATTTGTAATTTTTTAAAAATAACTCTTGCATTTATGAGTTTGTTGTGATATAATAAACCGTGCTGATTTAGCTAACAACTCTAAAGAAAGAGGTGAAATATAGATGAAAGCAGGAATACATCCCGATTATAAGGAAACAACAATCAAGTGTGCTTGCGGAAATGTAATTGAAACAGGTTCCACAAAAGAGAATGTTTCTATCGAAATTTGCTCAGCTTGCCATCCTTTCTATACCGGTAAGCAGAAATTGGTTGACACAGGCGGACGTGTTGACAAGTTCAGAAAACGTTTCGGTCTTGAAGCAAAATAATAATATTTTGAAAACCGAACAAATACCATCGGAAATGTCTTCAAGGATGTTTCAAATAAGTTTAAAAATAAAAATTCTACACCAAAAAAACGACCGTTTTCACAGCGGTCGTTTTTTACGTTCTTTCTCAATGCCCGATTTTCCAAATCATCCAAATATCCTTTTCTTTGAATCACTAAGCTTAGCTATAAATCTGTTGTCAATCTCAGTCAGCTTATAGCCTTTTTTATAAATCAGAACATCCTTATACAGCTTTTTGTTTTGTTCACACTTTCTCTGAACAATGTTGTATTTGTCAAGAAGACTTTGAGGAACAGCCGACACCCACATAAAAGTGTCGTGATTCTTTTCAAGCAAATCAAACTGACTTGCCCTCTCAAAAATATAAATTCTTCTGTCAATATTGTCAGGAAGCTCCTCCTTCACAACCTTTGAAAGGGGCATAGAAGGCACATACGGGTCAGCATGAGCAATTTCAATATAATTTGCCAAATCATCAAATGTAATTTTTTCTTTTGCCGCAAGTGAATTTTCCGCACTCATTATCAGCGAATATGAAAACTCATTCACCAATTCATAAACAAATCCCTTTTCATCAAGCATAGCCTTAAAATACTTGTCGTAGTTCTCTGCATATCTGATGATTCCCAGCTTATAATCATGGTTAATCATATTATGAATTGTCCTCTGAGAATTTGTCTCTTTATAAAAAATCTCAGCCGAATCCTTGGCAAGCGTCCGTGAAAACTCAGCAAAAGCCTCTGATATATAGCAAGCACGTGGCACCGAAATTGAAAACTTCTGTTTATTGGGAGCACCCTCTTTATAATGCCTTTCAACCTGTTCAATCTGTCCCAGAATCCCCTTTGCATAGTTCACAAATTCCTCACCGTCAGGAGTAAGCAGCATACCGGTTGTTGTCCGTTCAAAAATAGTTATACCCAAATCTGCCTCAAGCTCCTTGATTGAACGGCTGATATTGGGTACCGCAATCAAAAGAACATCCGATGCCTTTTTCAACGAACCTGCCCTTGCAACCTCAACAGCATATTTCATGTGCAGTATATTCATTTTCAAACCGCCTTTCAATCAATTCAGAATCAAAATTTATCTTGCAATCCTTTCAACTTTAATCAGGTTTGTATTTCCGCTCTGACCGTTGGGTTGACCGCCCGTAAGAACCACGTTGTCCCCCTTTGAAAGTTCAAGAATTTTCTTTGCCTCATTCACCGCATGATAGAACATAACCTCAACCGAGTTAAATTCTTCGCAAATAACCGGCGTAACTCCCCAGCTGAGATTCAACTTTCTCCACACCTTTTCATCCGTTGTCATTCCAATAATGTCCACAGGGCACCTGAAACGGCTGACCATTCGAGCCGTTTTTCCGCTGAGGGAGCTTACAACAATACACTTTGCATTAACATCAATAGCCATTGAACAGGTAGAATGTGAAATCGCATCAAGATTACTGCGAATCTCAAATTCAGAATGTTTAAATCTCTTTGCATAATTAATTCCCATTTCGGTAAACCGAACAATCTCAACCATGTTCTTCACCGCCTCAACGGGATATTTGCCTGATGCCGTTTCCCCTGACAGCATAACTGCCGAAGTTCCGTCATAAACAGCATTAGCAACGTCCGAAAGCTCCGCACGGGTTGGACGCGGATTGTAAATCATTGTTTCAAGCATCTCCGTTGCGGTAATAACACGGCTGCCAAGCATGCGGCATTTGTTTATCAGATACTTCTGAACCGCAGGTACTTCAACAAAGGGAATCTCAACGCCCAAATCTCCGCGGGCAATCATAATGCCGTCAGCAATTTCACAAATCTCCTCAACATTATCAACACCGCTTCGGTTTTCAATTTTGGCAATAATATCAATATTCTCACCGCCGTTGGAATTAAGGAAATTCCGCATATCCTCAACATCCTTCTTTCGTGACACAAAGGATGCCGCAACAAAATCCACCTCATTCTGAATTCCAAAAAGCAAATCCTCTTTATCCTGAGCGCTGAGGAATTCATGCTTCATCACTTTTCCCGGAAAGTTCATGCTCTTTTTATCAGAAAGCTCTCCCCCTGCCACAACCTCACAAACAGCATCATTTCCGTTAATTTCCTTCACTCTGAAGCTCACAAGTCCGTTATTAACCGTAATCGTGTCTCCAACATTCAAATCCTCCATAAGATGATCATAGTTAACCGAAACCCTCGTTTCATCACCAACAACATCATCAATGGTAAAAGTAAAAGTGTCGCCGTCAGCAAGGGTAATCTTTTTATTTTCAAATGTCCCTATACGGTATTCAGGCCCCTTTGTGTCAAGCATAATTGCAATTGGCAGTCCAAGCTTTTTCCGAACCCTTTTTATCAAATCAATTTTATTCTGATGTTCAGAGTGCGTTCCGTGAGAGAAATTCAGTCTGGCAACATTCATTCCCTCAAGGCACATTCTTTCTATAATATCCTCATTTTCACAAGCAGGACCAATTGTGCATATAACCTTTGTTTTTCTCATAATGTCATCTCCTTGATATTCATATCCAAATATAGTTTACTATATATTTTCTCAATTTTCAAGTATTTCCCTTTATATAATATGCACTTTTATTTTAAAAAAAATAATGGGGCTGTTTAAAACAGCCCCAAAAACACATTATTGTTTATCATCCTTTGACGTCACCGAATTCAGTATCGTTGTCAAAGCAATTATAACCCCGATAACAGCAAAAATGCCAAGCATTCCAATACCCATATATCCAATATTGTTTATAAAATTCATTGGTTCAAAAAACATATATACCTCCGCCTTTCTTATAAGAAAAAGTTAAGTATCAAGCCGCCCGCAATAACCGAGGCAATCTGACCCGAAACATTAACCCCAATTGAGTGCATAAGCAAAAAGTTCTGAGGGTCTTCCTTGAGTCCCATCTTGTGAACAACACGGCCCGACATAGGAAATGCCGAAATTCCCGCCGCACCAATCATAGGATTGATTTTCTTTTTGGAGAAAAGGTTAAGCACCTTTGCAAACAAAACGCCACCTGCCGTATCAAAAATAAAGGCAATCAGTCCAAGTCCAAGAATCAAAAGGGTTTCAGTCTGCAAGAACTCACTTGCTTCCATTCTGAGCGAAATGGTTATACCAAGAAAAATGGTAACTATGTTTGCCAAAGACTTCTGTGCTGTTTCCGAAAGTGAATTCAAAACCCCACATTCACGAATAAGGTTTCCAAACATAAGGAATCCAACCAGAGCAACCGAATCAGGAGCAACAAGTCCCGCAATGGCAGTAATAACAATGGGGAACAAAATCTTTGTTGTTTTTGAAACTTCCTTTTGGGTATAATCCATCCGGATTCTGCGTTCTTTTTTTGTTGTAAGCAGCTTAATCACAGGCGGCTGAATAATGGGAACAAGTGCCATGTATGAATAAGCAGCAACCATAATAGCCCCAAGATATTTCGAATCAAGAGCCTGAGCAACAACAATTGAGGTAGGGCCGTCAGCCGCACCGATAATCGCAATTGATGCCGCATCCTTGATGTCCGGGAAAAACATTGATGCAAAGCAAAGTGTAAAGAAAATTCCAAACTGTGCCGCCGCACCAAATATCATCAGCTTCGGATTAGAAAGCAAAGGACCAAAATCAATCATTGCACCAATACCGATGAACAAAATCAACGGAAAAAGCTCATTTGAAATACCTGCACTAAACAAGGTTTCAAGAGTCTCAATTGCCCCCGAATTAGGAAGGTTAACCAAAATAGCACCAAATCCCATGGGCAAAAGAAGTGTTGGTTCCATTTCCTTCTTGATTGCAAGAAAAATCAGAATCGCACCGATTATCCACATCACAAGCTGCTGCCAGTTAATTTGCAGTAAATTTTCGTAAAGTACTTCCATTTTTTATCCTCCTCGAAAAAAAAGACCATGCACGGAAAAAACCGTACATGAGTCTTGTTATTTAAGACAAGCCGAACCGTTTTTGGTTGGTCGTGAATGACGACTTGCCACGCAATATTTCATGCGCCAAACTACTCCCTCATGAGTAACTTTAATTATTCTACCTTATTTTCCCGATTTTGTCAAGTCTTTTAACCTTATGTTTCATGTACGGTATTTACATTTTTCCTTTTTTTATAATACTGTATACATAAAGCCGCAATGAATAATCCAACTTTTATCAAAATCATTTTTTCCACTCAGCCGCTATGCGGCTGAGTGGAATCCCCTTTTCTAATACATTATCTTGCACCAAACACAGGCTTCAACGCATCTGTTCCGCTCCACACAAAGACTTTTGCATATCCGTTTTCAGGAATAACCAATTTTGAATCAAATGTATGTTCAGTCTTTCCGCCAACCGAAACATTTCTTTCCTGTTTAACGGCAATCATTCTGTTTTGAGAATCGTAAACCGCAACATAAATATCAACCGTCTCAGATGCATACTTTGTTGTATTTGAAAGTACAACAGTTGTACCTTCAACGGACTTAATCGAGAATGTACCGCAATCAATCACATCTTCATTTCCGAGGATATATTCATCCAAAACTTCCTCATCATCAAATTCTCCGTAGAATGATGCAATTCCAACAGTTTTGCCTTTTGCATTCTTAACAGTAACCTTAAATTCTTCGTTGGGTACAATCTTTTGCGTATAATACACATCTCCGTCAACAGCAATGGTCGCATACCCCATCGTTGCCGTTCCGGATGCTTTGAGAGTGAATACACTTTCATTTTCGTTCACAAGATAGCCGTTTTCTTCCTCTGTTGCATTTGTCGCCGTGATTTCAACTGTATAAGTATACTCAATCACCTTTCCACTTTCAATCAATACATCCTGTGCAACTCCGTCATTTTCCGATTTTGCCCAGATTGTTTCAACATCAAAAATCTTGCCCTTTGCATTCTTCAGGGTCATTACAAAACTTTCTCCGCTTGCAATCTGCTTGGTGTAGTAAACTTCTTCACCCACCGTAATCTTTGCATAACCCTCTGAGGTACCACTTGCAGTAACCGTAATTGTTGCTTCGTCTGCATCCACAACATACTTTCCATCTTCGTTAAGTGTTGCATTTTCTGCTGTCACTTCTGCAACATAACCAATTTCGCTTCCACTTGCAATAAGATTCTCTGCTGTTGGCTCTCCGTAGAAGGTCTCAATTGCAACCATCTTGCCCCTTGCATTATTCACCGTGAATGTAAATGTCTCACCCTTTGCAATGGCTTCTGTATAATAATCATCACCATTAACCGAAATCTTTGCATATCCGGGTGTTGCACTTCCGTTTGCCGTAAGGGTGAACACACTTTCATTTTCCGTTACAGCATAACTGCCTTCCGCCTCTGTTGCATTTGTAGCCGTAATTTCAACCGTATAAGTATACTCAATAACCTTTCCACTTTCAATCAATGCATCCTGTGCAACGTCATAATTTGCCGAATTACCCCAGAACGCTTCAACCGACACCGCCTTGCCCACAGCATTTTTCAATGTAAGAATAAAATTCTCACCATTTGCAATCTGATTTGTGTAATAAACGTCCTCGCCAACCAAAATTTTTGCATATCCCGTGGTTGCTGTGCCACCTGCCGCAAGAACAACATCACACTCAGCCTCTTTAACCAAATATCCGTCCGCAGCTTCTTCAAGACCTTCGCCCGAAACATCAATCGCATAATTTGCCGCCGCAACACTGTTACCGGCCAATGTGATTGTCTTCGTTTCAGGAACATACTCTATCGCCTGTGGTTCATCATCCGTCAGAGCTTCAATATCGGATTCATAAGGAATATATCCAGGGGTCCATGAAGTATCATCTTCTTCAGCTACTTGTTTTTCCTGACCATTGGGAAGAACTTCATCTGAATCAACAAGCCATTTCTGAATTAAATCAATCATGCCCTGATATGTATACTGACCTTTGCCAACTGCAACTTTCATATACTTTACATTATAGCCTTCAAAAAACTCAGGTGTGAGATAATCAGCAAAATCCTCATATTTATAAAGGCCATACTGTTCAATATCAGCTTCCATCTTCTCCCTATCAAAGGTCAAATCTTCTCCAACTTCAAAATAGTTATGAAGACCGCAATCTTGTTCTTCAAAGTTGGTTGTGAGGAATCCACCTGTAATTGCATTATAATGAAGCGCAGTAATCACGCCATATGCCGGACAATTTTCTGTCCATACCTCGTAATCTGTAAGTTCAACCGCCTTGAACTCATCACCATCCGCTTTCAGGAATTTATGTCCGATATAGCTTTCAACATTTCCAGAGTTTACTATAACAAACTCGTTAGCATCAACATCAAAGAACTCGTGAGACATTATTATTTTGATTTCCGATTTATCATCAAATGTGAGCTTTACGATTTCGTTGTCATTTATGCCATGATTAAATATTATCGCAGGCGGAACAACATCATACTCGCCCTCAAAGAAGTTCCATACAAGAAGGTTATCTTCGTATGTCAACTGATCAATACGTTTTCCACTTCCATCAGCCAGTGTTATAAGCGTGTCACCTGTTACACATCCGCCGCTTGATTTGCTATTATAACCTTTTGTCTGCTCATTCCACAAAAACGATGCCGTTGTATTATTTGTAACAGTAGCACCATTATTTCCGGTATAAGTAAATGCAGATGCATCCCAAGATACGTCTATGTTAGCGGCATTCGAAGCACCATCTGTAATAATATACACATTATTATCCGAAATATTTACTGTACAGGTTTTTGCACTCGGCCCACTACCCTTCCAGTTTCCGATGTTCACCTTAAAGGTTTTCCCATTTGAATAATTAAGCGTCAAAATACCGGTATTCTCAATCGTTCCGTTGCTTCCGGTTGAAGTACTAAAAGTATACGAGGATATTCCGCTGTCCAAATCCACAACCGTTGCATTTCCGGTCTCATCATAGTCAGTAACAGTTACACAACCCAAAAAATACATTTTATATTGATAGTCGTAGTCACCAGTCATCACGTATTCAGACATGGAAGCTATCTCAGATGTATCAACCATAATTTCGGCATTTTTCCAAGCAGCTTTAACTACATCAACATTAATATTTACAGATTTTCTGTATGTCTTTTCGTAAACTATAATATTCCCATCAGAATCCATACTATAATTATTTTCATCGGAACAAGTATATGTTACAACATAATTGCCGGCAGTATCAAAATCTATTGTTTTTCCGGTATAATCAGTGCCGTTCATTGTTACCGTATAATCAAGGGCTTTACCGGCTTTTGTAACATTCAGTATTGATGTATCCCAAGAGAACACATCACCCGCATCCATAGAAATCGTTACCATGCCATCTGTCATCACACAATAATCATTTGAACCTTCAACCTTAGCAACATAATTCTTGTTACCTTCGGATTCAGGGTATTCAAAACTGTATAAAGGAGCAATGGCTGCTTGTGCAGTTGAATGATATGTAGGTACACTCACCGATATACTTGTAGCATCCGGCACTTTTGAGTATACGTAACCTGTCTTACCCGCAAACACCGGATTTGCCGAACTATATCCATCAATATCCGAAATATTTGCATCGGCAACATTACTGGTCATTGAAAGAATACCACAATTGACCCACACATCACTGTTTGCATCAGTATACTGAATACTTGAGCAGCTTGAACCAAACATTACGTCTGTAAGCTGTTTAGCACTGGTATCCTTAATGTAATCACTCGCCTGCTTTTTCGAAAGATTGTTATACTGTGTTATCCCGTTTCTAATCTCAACAGTTGTTGTAGAAGGAACTTGTTCATAGTAAACAACAACACCAAATCCTGCAACAACTGTTCCGTCAGCAGCCAAATCATTTCCGTTCACCTGGTTGATAGTTGTCACATTATCAAGCACAACATTTCCGCCTCTGATATCAACATTTGCAAAATTTCCCCCTTTGAGGGTCGAATTTGCAATTTCAAGATTACCTCCGTTTACACGAACCGGAGCGGCACAGTTGGAAATATAGCTATTGGCAATTACGCTATCCTTACAAACCAAAACAGTCGCCCTGTTATATGCATCCAATCTTGTTGCACCATACTCAGTATATACAGCACCCTCAACTTTCACATTGTCAAGTATTGAGTTATCAAGTCTGATAACGTAATTTCCGGTAATATATCCCGAACTTGCATAGGCACCGTCAGTTACATCAAAAGTGAAACCGTTACCGTACAAACTCTTTCCATCAAGCATAATACTTCCGCCGGATGACATTTTAATATCATTCAGAAAAACGCTGTTAGTTTCTGCCATTTTACTGCTATACGATGTAAAATTCGTGGCATCAACAACCTCCAATTTAAGTGACAGTGCATTGGCATATCCGTCATCATCAATTGTAACCTCAACAGGACCTGTTCCGCTAAACTTAATTGTACCTAAACCCCAATTCGATGCATTAGCAGTATATGTACCCGCAACATCCGTGTTTGCATCAAGTGAATTAATCACAACCGAAACATTGCCCACATCAGCACCGTCAACAGTCTCAAAAAGCGAACTCAAAGCCACATCGTTTGCATTACCCACACGGTACAAATATTTATCTGTATTATCAAATTTCACCTTAAACTTGTTTGCTTCATCAAAAGATGTAAGATTAAGCTGAATTGAAAATTCACCTGTTCCTTTATTCATGAATTCCTTTGGAACATTATCAGTCATCTTGAAAGCAACTGCAACAACCGTTTCCTTGGTGTCAGCCGTACTTACCGACTCACCTTCAGGCACAATGCTTCCCTCCGCAACCGTCAAACCTCCGAGAACCTCCGCAAGCGTCCCGATTTTTGTCATATCCTTAACCGCGGTATTTGAAGAAATGCCTTTTTTATAGTAAACATCAAGCACACTTGCCATTTCTCCGATTTCGGATGCAATCATTTTCATTTCGTATGAAAATGCAAGCTCTCCTGCGTTTTCAATCTTGAAATAACGAACAGCCTCACTTCCGGGTTCAAAACCTGAAACCGAAAATGCCGCCTCGCCGTTTTTCCATTCACCCTGTTCAAAATCGCTTGTCCAATTCAATGATGCAAGCAACTCTTCATTTTCAACCGTCGCACCAAATGCAACAATGTTAAGCAGCATTGAAAGTATCAGTATTGTTGACAAAAGGCTTTTAAAAACTTTTACCATTTTTCATCTTTCCCTTCTTTATATAAATTACGTTTTTTGCATAAATATACATAATAATTTTATCATTATATCCATGTAGTGTCAATAAAAACTTTCCACAAACACCATTATAACAAAAAAATAATATCAGCTTGCATAAAAATGCTTGACAATTTCAAAAAAATATTATATAATGTTAGAGCTGTTTTGTCACAGCATCTTATACATATCGGGATGTGGCCCAGTTCGGTAGTCCTCCTTGGACACACAGTATACTCTCCCATCCTTTTGCAACTCATTTAATTATTGTAGTTGCATTTGTGAACAGCAAAAAAATTTCGCCGATTTTGACCTTTTGCTCAAAATCGGAACAGTCATTAAAATGACTTACACCGTTTGACCGTCTTTGGGTTGTTCCTTCTATTCAGCCTGAAGATTTCAAAAAATATGGGTTATGTGCTCAAATCATTTTTGACTACACACTATCCCATAAACACACACCTTAATATTGTTAACATCGGGATGTGGCCCAGTTTGGTAGGGCACTACGTTCGGGACGTAGGAGCCGCAGGTTCAAATCCTGTCATCCCGACCAAAATCGGTAAGTATATAACTTACCGATTTTATTTATGGTGTCTTATATTGACAAAATACGACAATATGTGCTATAACTGTAAACATTACTATTGTGCAAGGGTGGTTTTGTTTTTGTTATGAGTACAAATATTTGGTTGTGTTTAATCTCCTTGTTTTTAGCATTATTTACAGTAGTTATTTCTAAAAGTACCAAAAATAAATATACTGAAATATTAGCAATTCCCGTTATCGTTATTTGCAGCTTTATATTGGGCAATTCTGATACACATGATACAAGGGTTAAAACCACTGCTATATTAATTATTTCATATGTAATATTTTATGGCATAATATCTTTGTTATATTGGGGCATTATAAAACTGATCAGTCGTACTGGTAAAACGGCTGAAGAGCAAAAAAACACTCGCAGTTACATTACCATTAGATTATAATTACCCAATTGATAATAGATTTATAGAGGATTTTCCAGCAAATGTTGATTCGTTAGCTCATGTGAGCGAAGAGATAAGACTACTAACTGAAAATTTTGTTAAATCATTTTCATTAAAACGATTGATGAAGATCGAGAAACGAAAATGAAATCGTATTTTCTTGGTATTTGCTATCATATAGCTAGTTTGTTTGACAATAGCACAAGAGTCCATGTTCGTATGCTCAAAGATGGAGTTTATCAAAAATATGTCGCTACATGCGATGGTGCACACGGGCATGAGTATAATGACTCTATGAAAGTAATGTCCTATGAAAACAAAATGATTAATGAATCTTTTAATCATAAGTGTTCATTGATAAAAACTGCCAACCCTACGTTGCACGAAGATGGCAATAATCGCAAATGGAAAATTTATTTAATGTTTTCTCTTCCTCAAATTGTACACGATGACAAACCTGTATTTTCTATTGGGATTTCAATTACCAAAAAAAGAAATGATTTGTTCTATTTCTTAAATTATTGTGAGATAGAAACGATCATAGGTAGACACATTAAATGTATAGCAAGTGTCCCAGAAATTAAAAGTTTTATTGAAAATTTCTACTTTTCTTCGACTTGATCCTTGCACAATTTTTTATATTGAGAATAATTTATATTGATAGGAGATATTAAAATGACACAGCAAATTGATCAGTTCGAGGTTTTTGTTAGAATGGTAAAGGCAATAGAAAATAAAAGATATACACAAGTTAAAAAAACAGATAAACTTATTAGGAAAGCTTTATTAAAAAACAGAGAAAATGCAATAGCATGTAGCACGCTTACTCTTCAAGGTGATGAAATAGATTTTATCAATAGTCTTTCTGCTAAATTGAAATGAGGCAGTGTGGGAAACATTTTCAATGTTTCCCGAGTCACAACCCCGTGATAGTGAATACCGCATTGGTTCAACCCCGATCACCGGCACCAAAAATGCGGCTGTATCAGATTGATTTTAAAAATCAATTTGATACAGCCTAGTTTTTATTCTTTAATTCAATTATATCAAATAGCGAGGGCTCTTGCAAATTGCAATTACTCTTTTTTTTGATTGCATATTTTTTCTACTGTCGTTAATTTTTTAACTTATGGCAGTAGTTACTTTAATATGCTCCTGTGTTTACAATATCAGCACTTGTCGTATTTCATGCCCATATAGAATGTGTCGTGACTTGCAGGCTTGTTTTGAATCGAATCGAGAGCCTCACCAAAGCGTTGGAAATGAACCACTTCACGTTCACGAAGGAATTTAATTACGTCATTTACATCCGGATCATCTGATACCCGAAGGATATTGTCATAAGTTGCACGTGCTTTTTGTTCTGCAGCAAGATCCTCAACCAAATCTGCAATCGGATCTCCCGTTACAGAAAAAGTTTCCGCTTTGAATGGATTGCCACCTGCAGAAATAGGATATACCCCTTTATTGTGATCAATAAAATACGGAGCCATAGGACTATTTTCAATTTCAGTTGTTGTAGCATTTTTTGTGAGTTGGTGAATCAACGTTCCCACCATTTCAAGGTGTGCTAACTCTTCTGTACCAATGTCTGTCAATGTTGCCTTGGTTATACCGTTGGGCATTGAAAAACGCTGGGAAAGATAACGCATTGCAGCACCAGCTTCACCATGAGGTCCACCGAGGTGCAACTGTTTGAGTAGCGAAAAATGGCGGCTATTTATTCTAAAAAACTTAGTAATCATCAGGCATAGGAGTATATCCTGTGCTTTTTGCATTTATAACGATTTGTATTGAATCTCGTAAAAACAAACATATATATTTTCGTTTAATATACAGATTAAAATAACTGTCGAATTATGGTATAATGACTATTATAATACTAATTTGGTGGTGTTTCTATGAAATATTCTATTCCAAAAAATTATGATAATAAATTTGAAAAAGATAATATGCTGCTCTTTTGCCTTTTGCTTCGTT
>JAFSDN010000074.1 GCA_017436245.1 Clostridia bacterium | reverse complement strand
GTGTTCAAAAATAACCTCCGTGGGAAACAAAATTTACGTGGGAAATCCGTGGGAAATGCTAAAATCGTCAGGGGCAAAAAGTCCCACAAACGCAGTAAATACGAGGTGATCGCAAATGCAGTTTCAAGACGAAGCTCGTCACGGTAGAGGTCTGGAGGGACTTTTAAAGAGATATTTCTAATAAGCATGTACAAAGCAAGCGGAATTTATTTCTGCTTGCTTTTAATGTTATAATGGAATTCATCGGCGAGTTTGCGGGAGCGCTGCACAGTAAGAATATATATAAAGGCGACATAAATTCTTGCAAAAACGGTTGTTGAATTGTTATGTGATGATGCACAAAAAGCAGAAGGTGTTAAAATATAATAAAAATATTGCAATTTGGGATAAGATAGTATATAATATAAATAAAGTAAAGGAGGTTTAAAAAATGTTGGATTCAAAAGTGGCAAAGCTGATTAATGAGCAGATTGCAAAAGAATTTTATTCTGCGTATTTGTATCTTGATTTTTCCATATACTATGAAGCGCAGGGACTTGACGGTTTTGCAAATTGGTATATGATTCAGGCACAGGAGGAAAGAGACCATGCCATGCTTTTCCTGAAATACCTTCAGCTCAATGGCGAAAAGGCGTCTTTGGAGGCAATCGGAAAACCGGACAAGGAGCTTGATTCGCTTATGGCTCCCTTGAAGGCAGGACTGGAGCATGAACAGTATGTGACCAGCCTTATCAATGGAATTTATAATGCGGCGTATGAAGTGAAGGATTTCAGAACAATGCAGTTCCTTGACTGGTTTGTTAAAGAACAGCTTGAAGAAGAAAAGAATGCCGATGATATGATTAAAAAGATGGAGCTGTTTGGCAACGATTCAAAGGGACTCTATTCTTTGGATGCTGAGTATGCTGCAAGAATTTATTCGGCACCGTCATTGGTACTTTAATTAATAATTTATAGGAGGCGAAAAGAATGAAAAAATATGTTTGCCCTTGCGGATATGTCTATGACCCCGCAGTTGGTGACCCTGATAACGGGATTGCTCCCGGAACAGCTTGGGAGGATGTTGCTGAAGATTGGGTTTGCCCCGTTTGCGGTTTGGGTAAGGATGCATTTGAAGAAGAATAATTGAAAATCTTCTTGAAAGATACAGGCGTGTGCGGAATGTTTTCCCAAACGCCTGTGTTTTTTGTTGTATGGGGTTGTTGCGCTAAATATTTCTGTGCAATGTAATAAGCAGGCAAATTTACAGGGAAGAGCTAAATGAGCTTTTGGGGGAGTAATATTTTGAACGTAAATGGGTTGACAGTATTGTGTAAATGTTATATTATGTAGAATAAGTACAAAAGAAAGGTAAGGAAATTTACATGATTGAAAAGATAGTTAATACAACAAACACCGAGCTTTATTATCTGCTGATAATTATGCTGTTGTTTTGCGGAGTTTATTTTACGGTACGGACAAGGTTTGTTCAGTTCCGGCTTTTGAAGCAACAGATAAAATCGGTGACCGAAAAACCGATGGATGGAAACGGTGTTTCGTCTTTCCAGGCATTGATGGTGTCAACTGCATCAAGAGTGGGCACGGGCAACATTATCGGCGTTTCAACTGCAATTTGTCTTGGAGGATTCGGGTCTGTTTTCTGGATGTGGCTGATAGCTATTCTGGGCGGTGCGTCTGCCTTTGTTGAGAGCACCCTTGCTCAGATTTATAAGAAACGTGGCAAAGACGGCTTGTACGGAGGCCCTGCATATTACATTGAAACAGCGTTGAAATCAAGAAAGCTCGCAATTGTTTTTTCGGTATTTTTGGTTATTACATATGGTTTTGGTTTTAATATGCTTGCGTCATATAATCTCCAATCCACCTTTTCGGGATATGCTTTTTATGACCCCGAGTATTCACCGTGGATAATCGGATTGATTCTTGCTGTGCTTGTGGGATACTGTCTATTTGGTGGCGGCAAACGAATTGCAAGGGTGACAAGTGTTGTTGTTCCAATTATGGGCGTTGCGTATATTGCCATTGCATTGCTGATTATTATTATGAATATCACTGCAATTCCCGGAATTTTCAGCAAAATTTTCAGTGAGGCCTTTGATTTTAAGGCGATTTTTGGTGGCTTTGGCGGTTCCTGTGTTATGTATGGAATAAAGCGGGGATTGTTCAGTAACGAGGCAGGTGTGGGCTCAGCACCCAATGCTTCTGCAACTGCGGAAGTGGAGCATCCTGTTAAACAGGGTCTTGTTCAGATTCTTTCGGTGTTTCTTGACACTTTGCTGGTATGCAGTGCAACTGCGTTCATGTGTATGTGTTCGGGAATAGAGCCAACCGAAGCAATTTCGGGTGCGCCTTACGTTCAGCAGTCCATGGAGGTGACCTTGGGAGCATTTGGTCCGATATTTATAACTGTTGCCATGATTCTCTTTGCGTTTACTACCCTTTTGGGAAATCTCTATTACGTTGACCAGAGCTGGTTCTTTATGTTCAGACGCAAACCGGGAAAAAGGTTTATGTATGTTTATTATGTGATTGCGTCGGCGATAATTTTTGTTGGTGCAGGACTCAGCGCAGATTTGCTTTGGGGCATTGCGGACATAACAATGGGAGCAATGGCTCTTATAAATATTCCGGTTATTCTGATTCTGGGCAAGTATGCCTTCCGTGCCCTTGACGATTATTGCCGAAAGGTTAAAGGCGGCATGCCAATGACGTTCAGCGCATCGGATATTAATCTTCCGCATAAGGTGGATTGCTGGAATGAAAATAAATAGAGGATGTTAAAATAGGTTGAAAAATCAATGAAATAGTGTAGGGCTGTTTGAAAACGGTGTTTTCAAACAGCCCCTATTAATTTCAGAAAGGATTTTGCAGCTACGGAAAGGGAGTCACGTCCGGCATATGCACAGCCGATGCTTCGGGGCGGAAGTGCAGGTACAACATTCATTTTTTTTATGTTTCCTGATTGCAGACTTTCCTTTGAAAATTCTTCGATTACGCAGGCTGTTCCAAGCTGAATTGATGCAAACCGAATCAAAAGGTCATATGCGGCAATTTCAATCTGAGGTGTCAGAGTGATGCCCTGTGATTCAAAATTTTTGTCAAGAAAGCGACGTGAGGTTGATTTTTTTTCAAGAAGAATAAGGGGCTGCTTTGCAATTTCGTTCCATGTGTAGGAGGGCTTGATGTCACAATCTGCATTGCAAACAAAAATATCGTGAATTTCAAGACAGGGTTCGATGCATAAATCGGCATCGGATACGGGAAGATTAATAAAAGCAAGGTCGGCTTTACCTTCTTTCACCATCTGGAGTGTGCGTGATGAATATGAATTTGCCATTTCGATGCGTATCTGCGGATAGGCAGCATGAAACTTTTCAAGATAGGGCAAAAGATAGTGGGAGGTTATGGCGTCGCCGGCTGCAATGGTAAGCTCACCGCTTTCAAGGTGCTGAAGCCTTTCAAGCATATGTTCGCCCTGTTCAATTGCCTGCATTGCACTTTCGATTTTTTGAAAAAGAAGCTCGCCTTCTTTTGTCAGAGCAACTCCACGGCGGGTGCGTGTGAAAAGCCTGATGTTCAGGTCGGTTTCAAGCTGGCGTATGCATTGTGAAATTGCCGACTGAGATATATACAGATGCTGTGCCGCAGTTGAGAATGAAGCAAATCGGGCGGTTTCATAAAAAATCCGATAGTAATCAAGTTTTGTTTTCATATAAGCACCTCTTATGACTGTTGTAAGAATTATCTGCTTTACTAATAATTATATTTGTATTATAATGTGAGAGTAACAAAAAGTCAAGAGTTTGGAGGCTATAAAAATGGCAAGAAAAACAGGTACAATTTCAAGAGGTATTCGCTGTCCCATCATTCGTGAAGGCGATGATATTGCATCAATGGTGGTTAACAGTGTTATAGAAGCGGCAGAGGCAGAAAATTTTGAGCTTCGTGACCGTGATGTTATTGCAATTACAGAGTCCGTTGTTGCGCGTGCACAGGGCAATTATGCATCTGTTGATGCAATTGCGGAGGATGTGAAAAATAAACTCGGCGGTGAAACTGTGGGCGTTATCTTCCCCATTCTCAGCCGTAACCGTTTTGCAATCTGCCTTCGTGGTATTGCAAAGGGTGCAAAAAAGATTGTTCTTATGCTCAATTATCCCAGCGATGAGGTGGGAAATGCGCTTGTTTCGCTTGATCAGCTTGACGAAGCGGGAATTAATCCCTATACCGATGTTCTGAGTGAAGCAAAGTACCGTGAGCTGTTTGGAATCAATCCTCATCCTTTCACCAATGTTGACTATATTCAGTATTACGGTGACCTTATTCGTTCATGCGGTGCAGAAGCAGAGATTGTTCTGGCAAATGACCCCAGAGCGATTCTTGATTATGCAGATTGCGTTCTCAACTGTGACATTCACAGCCGTGCCCGCACCAAGCGTATTCTGAAGGCTTCGGGTGCAAAATGTGTTGTTGGTCTTGACGAAATTCTTTCGGCTCCGGTGAACGGCAGTGGCTATAACGCAAAGTACGGTCTTCTTGGTTCAAACAAATCAACGGAAGATACAATAAAGCTCTTCCCTCACGAATGTTTTGAACTGGTTGAGGACATTCAGAAGCAGATTATGGACAGATGCGGAAAGCACGTTGAGGTTATGGTATACGGTGACGGTGCGTTTAAAGACCCTGTGGGCAAAATCTGGGAGCTTGCTGACCCTGTTGTGTCGCCTGCTTTTACAAGTGGTCTTGAGGGTACACCAAACGAGTTGAAGCTCAAGTATCTTGCCGACAACGATTTTGCTGACTTGAAGGGCGAAGAGCTGAAAAAGGCAATTGAGGCTGCAATCAAAGAAAAGGAAAGTGACCTTGTGGGCAATATGGCATCACAGGGAACAACTCCAAGACGTCTCACCGACCTTATCGGGTCTCTCTGTGACCTCACAAGCGGTTCGGGTGATAAGGGAACACCTGTTGTTCTTGTTCAGGGATATTTTGATAATATGACTGACTAATTGAATGAGTGATTTGAAAAATTGAATATTGAAAAAACGTTTTTTTCGAAGCGTACCTTGATGGTATGAAAAAGTTTGTGGTAAAGTGTGTAGCACACAGGAACCGATGCATCTGCATCGGTTCTTGTGTTTGTGAGAGTTTATTTAGTTAACCAACTTATATATCAAATATTTACCGTTTGGCTGTTTTTTGCAGATTACATTTATAAATTCCTTGTTGTATTCACTTTGTTTTTCACCCTTGATTTCGCTTTTTGTCAGGGCAATTACTGTGAACACAATCAGCTCATCGGAACCATGACTCAAAAGCTCAACGTCTTCAGCCGTCAGCACCTCTATGGAGTTTTGGGGCCTGTCATGGTATTCTTTTAGAAATACCTCGTTATTTGCTTTTGAATATGTGCTGATTTTTGCTTCGGTTAGCCCGTAACACATTTTATATCCATCGTCAATATATCCATGTTCAATAAATTCGTGTGACACAAGGGTTTTCATCTTTTCAAAATCCGAGCTTTCAAAGGCTGAAAAGAAGTTCAGAAGTGCAACCTCTGCATTATCGGCATATGATTTGGGGTATGACAGATTACGTAGGGTATTGAAGTCAAGCCCGAAATACCAAAGCAGGTCGGAATTGTCATCGTCGCTGTAATCATAGTAAACGTCCTTGCTTTTGTAAACAGCACAGGAGTCGGTGGCAATGGTAACTCTGCCCTTTTCACCATTATTTTTTATGAAAACAAGCTCAGCATCAAAGGGACAGGCTGTTCCGCCCATTGGTATTATCTTTGCAGTTGAAAACATAGTTTCAATCTCGTTCAGCTTTGTGTCGTCTGCAAGGGGATAGGAAATGCCGTTATAGACCAGCTCTGCATCCTTGATGTCGGTTATATCGGAGGGGGAGTATTCGGGAAGCTGGTTTATCGGAAGTTCAGGAACGTAGTTGAATACGAATTTAAATTGGTTGTCATCCGGGTTGTTGTTATTCATACACACAAGACCAATGTCCTTGACTGTTCCTTCGTAGTTTGTGAGAAAATATGTTTTGTCATCAATGACGATGCATTGGTCGCTGTGCCAGCCCCAGTTGGTTGCACCTTTAAGAATGGTAAAGGTGTCGGAATAATTTGTGAACAGCTCTGTGTTTTTTGGCATTGAGCCTTTTTCAACATAACCGGTGTCAAGATGAATAATGTACTCATCAAAGTCTTTGATTTCTTCTTTGACTCCAATGCTTGAAAGATAGGCATATTTGCCGTCTTTGCTGATTTTTACATCAAGAACGCTGCTGCCTTGCTGTGCATATGTCAGATTCAGTTTTTTGAGGTTGATTACAAAATCAAGCTCGGAACGAAGCGAGGGCTCAAGATTTGCAGAAGTGTATTTCATAATGAACAAACCGCTTCCATAGTGGAATATCAGCTTGTCATCGTCTATATAATTCAAATCTGCCATAACTGAGCCGATTGGACGGTGGACAAATTCGGCAAATTCCAATTCTGTCATTGAATAATTGTTTTCGGCAATGGGTTTTGTGGATTTGTTTGTGTTTTTTGCAATTATGATTGTTAAAACTGTCATAACAAGTAAAATAACAGTAATTGCAACCAGGGATATGAGTTTTGTTGGTTTTTTGCCATTGAAAAGGATTCTGGAAAAACGCTTTTGCAGGGATTTTTTGTCTGAACTCATTTTTGTTGTGTATAATTTTTCGAACATGTATTTCGCCCCCTTATTCAAGGTTTATAGTGACTGTATTTTCAGCTTCGTCAAAGGTTAAAACACCCTCGAAATATGTATCTCTTTTTTCGTTATCCCATTTCACATTGTCCTGACCACCAACAATGTAAGCTACTGCACGGAGCGGGATATATGTTTTTCCGTCAATTAAAACAACGGCTCCGGCGGGTATGTAGTCAGAGTATCTTGTGCTGCCAATCTGGCAAGCCCATATCTCGTTATCCTTCACCATTTCAATAATAGGCAGTTGACGATTGAAACGATGTGTTGCACCATAAATATATCTGTCAACATCGGTTTCTACATGGTTTTTCAGATAATATTCAGGCATGCGGATAAGTTCCTCAACAGGGGCATCATCAATTTTTTTGATGTATGGCTCTGAATCGTATTGTGGAAAAGTAAATTCGTCCATAAGATTTTCGTATTTCGATTTGTCCACATCATAAAAAACATCATAGCCAAGTGCCTCAAATGTATCCCGCAGAGGAACGTAATAACTGTCTGTATGTACCTCCAGCTTATTTTCAATAAGGATAGGCGTAATGGAATATCCTTTTCCGTTAATGAAAAAATTTCTTTCTTCGTTTACAACAGCAGCAATTGCAACAGTTGCACATAACATCGTTATTGCCAGTATAATTGTGATTACTAGAGAGATTGTTTTTGAAAGTTTGTTGCTTTGTGAACGTATTTTTGTAAAGCGGTTTTGGAGCTTCGTCTTGTTTGTGACCATTTTTGTTGTGTATAATTTTTCAAACATGCATTTCGCCTCCTTATTCAACAAGTTCAAGGATTGTCTTTATATAGATTTTTTGTTCGTCATCGGACATGTTTTTTGTTACAGCCATATCGCATGAGGTTTCGCAGGCTTCGCTCAGATTTGAAAACAGCAGATATGCAAATGGATTAAACCAATGAACAATGTTTACAAAGAGACAAAGCCATTTGATAACCAAATCCTTGCGTTTGAAGTGGGTTAATTCGTGAAGAAAGACCATTTGCAGATTTTCGTCGGATATCTCACGGCAGGGAATATAAACCGTGGGAAAAATAATCCCCACAAGCATTGGCGAGCGTACTTCGGGCGACATTCGCACTGGGATTTGTTGCTTTATATTTAATGCCTCCCGAACACTGTCCAGAATCGGGCTTTGGGCTATTGCAACAGAGTTTTTCCGTTTTTTGGCAAGAAATATAACGTAGCTGACGGCAATTATCAGCAGATAGACCAGCATACCCAAAGCCCATATATATGTAAGAATGTTGGGAATGTTTAAGCGGAAATGAGGTTTTTTGGTTTGCTCCACAATGGGAGTCGGGGTGTTTGGATTGCTCTGCCCGATGGATTGTTGATTTGCCTGACCGTGCTGTGCGTGAGAGCTTTCGGTTGGGACAATGGGTATGACGTAAGATGTTGAGCTGGTTTTTGTGCTGTTCAGCGGAATCAGCTTATATACAGGTAAAATCATTGAGAGCATAACCGCAATCCATATGCAGTATTGCAATGCACCTGAAATTCTATTTGAAATATACGGCTTCAGAATAAGCAGAGGAATAATTAGAATCGAGCCCAATGCGCTGAGGATAAGTATTGTTTTGAAGATTTCGGACACGGCTATCACTCCAATTCAAACATTCTTTTTAAATCCGATACATCATCCTTTGAAAGTTTTTGATTTTCATAGAGTGCTGCAACAAGATTTTTTACGGAACCTTTATATATTTTGGAAAGAAAGGACTCTGTTTCGCTGAGGTCATATTCTTCCTGCTTGAGCAGAGGGTAATAAAGATTGGTTTTTCCTTTTTTGTCACAGGAAACAACGCCCTTTTTAAGAAGTCTCTGCAAAAAGGTAGATACCGTTGAAGCTGTCCAGTCGGCTCCGTTCAGCTTGCTTACTACGTTTGATACGGTCATCTTGTCCTGTGATTCCCATAGAATTTTCATTATTGTGTATTCGGAATCGGTGATTGTATGTTTTGTATTTGACATTTTTATGCCCTCCTTTTATAACTACATTTGTAGCTGCTGAGGAAAGTATAACATATGTAGCTACAAATGTCAAGATGTTTTTTTGAAGGATTATGCTTTGCATATTTAAAAAATATATTACATAAACATTCTAAAGAGGTGATGTTTAATGAAATTCAAAGTAATTCATATCAGACAGCTTGCGGCAACTCTGGCTGTGGGATTAATGGTATTAGTTGCAACGGGACTGGGGGTTTATCTGGAACAATATACGGCAGAAAGCGTTTCGGCTTCAAATCTGAACGGAAAAACAATTGTTATTGATCCCGGTCACGGGGAAGTAGTCTTAACATAAAAACTATCTGATGTTCAAAAATACTATAAACTATTGCAAGAACTATCTTAAAGTCGAGAAGGATTGGTTTTTTAAAATGAAAGACTTGCATGCCATGGATATTTTTGATATCCGAGGATGCAAGTCTTTGCACTTAATATGATTAATTCTGTTTATTTTGAATTATTTTGCGTTTTTAGCAGCCTTTGAATTAACTGCTGTGTCCTTCCATGTTGACCATACTGTACCTGCAATACAGATTGAAGAATATGTTCCGATTACGATACCGATGATGATGGGAAGAGCAAATACCTTGATTGAAGTAACGCCCATAATATAAACCATACCGATTGTAAGAAGTGTTGTGATTGTTGTATTGATTGAACGTCTGATGGTCTGGTTTATACTTGTGTTTGCAATTTCGCTGTATGACTGCTTCTTTGCGTGGCGTGTGTTTTCACGGATTCGGTCAAAGATGATGATTGTTGCGTTGATTGAATAACCGAGAACAGTGAGAACTGCCGCAATGAAGTTGGTGTCAATAGCAATCTGAAGAATTGAGTAAATACCGCAAAGGATAAGTACGTCATGAACAAGAGCAAGCACTGCGCAAGCACCCGAGGTAAACTCAAATCTGAATGTAACGTAAACAAGAATTGCAAGGGCTGCAAGGATTGACATCCAAAGAGCGCTCTTTGCAAGCTCGATTCCTGTTGAAGGAAGAACCTTGTCACGTCCGATAACTTCAGCGGTGCCGTATTTTTCAGCTAGCTTTGTTGTCATGTTTGCTATTGATTCGTCACTGAATTTGTTTCTTGCATTGTCATCCTTGAGTGTTCCGGGGAATGCAAATTTGATGATAACCTCGTTTCCGTCGGACTTCTGAACAGAAGAGGGCTTTTGCTTGTCACCCAAAACGTCTGATGCAATTGACTCAACATCTGCTGTTGTGAAGTCCTTGCCAAGCTTGAAGGTTACTGCTGAACCGCCGGCAAAGTCTGTGTCAAGATTGAATCCCTGAATGAGAAGAGAAACAATACTTGCAAGCATAAGCAAGCCTGAAATAATGAAAAATATCTTTTTATGTCCTGTGATATTAAGCATTGTTTGCACCCTCCCCTTTTGATTTTGATTTGCTGATTCCGTAGAGCCAGAGGTTTTTGATGTTCATACCAATCATCTGCTTGAGCAAAAGCTTTGTGAGGAAGATTGCTGAAAGCATACTTACAACAACACCAATGAGGAGAGTTGTACCAAAACCTGCAATGGAACCTGTGCCCAGCCACATAAGGATTATTGCTGCAATAATTGTTGTGATGTTTGAGTCAACAACTGCAGAGAGGGCTCTGTTGAAGCCTGCGTCAACAGCACTGCGTACTGTTTTGCCCAGCCTGAGTTCTTCTTTGATTCTTTCAAAGATAATAACGTTTGCGTCAACCGCCATACCGATTGAGAGGATTATACCTGCAATACCGGGAAGTGTGAGGTTGATGTTGAGGTTTGCAAGCAATATACCTACAATTGCCATATATGCAACAAGAGCAATGCTTGCAAGGAAACCGGGAAGTCTGTAGAGTGCAATCATAAAGAGCATAACAAGCAGAATACCGATAAGACCTGCAAAAAGTGATGTCTGGAGTGCGTTTTCACCAAGTGTTGCACTTACAGAACGGAGCTCAACCTGATTGAGGTTGAAGGGAAGCTGACCTGAACGGATGTTTGCCGCAAGTGAGCTTGCTGTTTCAGCTGTGAAATCACCTGAAATGATACAGGTTTCTGTTGTAATCTGTTCGTTTACTGTGGGAGCTGAAATAACATTGTTGTCCATCATAATAACGATGGGCTTGCCGATGTTTGCTGCTGTTGCGGTTGAGAACTTCTGAACACCGGACTCCTTGAGCTTGAGCTCAACGTAGTTTGTGCTTCCGCCCATCTCGCTTGTCTGACCATATTCAGCCGAAGCTGTTTCAACGTCAGCACCTGTGAGAACAACATTACCTTCAGAATCTGTGAACTGAAGCTGTGCTGTTGCACCGAGAGTTTCGGCTGCTGCCATGGGATCCTTTTCGGAAGGAATCTCAATTCTGACCTTGTTGTTACCCTGTCTTGTTACGGTTGCCTCCGTGAGACCAAGACCGCCGAGACGTGTTGTCATCATGCTTGCAACTGTATCCATCTGTTCGTCTGTCGGATTTTCTGTGGCAGCTTCGAATACAATAACCGAACCACCCTTGAGGTCAAGACCCTGAACAATACTCTTAACACCTGTTGTCTCTTCTGAGTCCATGATGCCGGGAATACGGAATGAGTCGCTGAAGTCAAGTCCGAACAGTGCAACAAACAGAAGCGCAGCAATTACAAGCACAATGGCTGTAAGTTTGATAATACTTCTTGACACTGTTTTTTCCTCCTTGTGTCTTGCCTGAAGTTATCAGGCTATATATTTTGTTAATTATTTTTACAAAATTACATACCAATCTATTATAGCTTTTTTAAGCAGATTAGTCAAGAGATAATTGAAATTTTTTGACATAAAAAAAGGAATTTTCATATTTTTGATAATGAAAATTCCAATTTGTCTGTTTTTTAAACATTAAAAAAGCGCCTTTGGCGCTCGCCTGCGGCGGGCAGAAAAGGATACAGCTTTTTTCGTCCATGTGCGTTTCTGCCAAAGGCAGAAAATTTCGCACGGACAATTGAATTTACGTTTTTGTTTTATGGAAAATACACCACAAAAGTTGTATTTTCCTATAAAATAAAAAACTATCTTCGTTGCTGATGCTTTGTGTTGATTCCCACTATTCCGCCCACAGCTCCGCATATGATGCCAATGGAAAGTGCGGTTATTGCGGCTGAACCAATGCCGATGCTACGGCTTGCAAGATTTCCTATTAAACAAAGCAAAACTGCATACAGAATTCCGCAAAGGGCACCGTAAATAATTCCTTTATTGTTGAAATGCCTTCCCGAAAGGAATCCGCATAAAAATACTCCAAAGGCTGTTATTATGTTTACGGTTACCGAAATTGTTGTGTCGGAAAGGGCATTGAAGGTTGCAACAAGTGATGCTGCAAACAGCATGGCAACCGACAGACAATAGGAAATTAAAACAGTTTTCAGCATAAACAAAAAGCCCGGAACAAAACCTGAATTTACGGTCTTTTGCATGGTGGCCTGAGTTGATTTTGACACAATAAAAACCTCCCTGTGATGTTTTCTAAAACAATTTATGAAAAAAAACGCATATATATTCCAAAAGATTTGACAACAGTGGTTTTTGCGGATATAATAAGGATATATAGTTTTGTTCAGAGGTTATTATGAAAATTATCGGACATATAAAAACAGATTTCAAGGAAAAATTCGGGATTCCCAGGCAAAGCGGCTTGATTGACGAAGTAAAGGGCGAGATTGTTTTTGAAAAGGAGTTCAGAATTGCCGAAGCCTTCAGGGGGATTGAGGAATTTTCGCATATTTGGGTGCTGTGGCAGTTTTCCGAAACAGCCGATTGTGAATGGTCGCCAACGGTCAGACCGCCATTGCTTGGAGGGAATAAACGTGTGGGGGTTTTTGCAACACGCTCGCCGTTCAGACCAAATTCAATGGGGCTGTCCTGCGTCAGACTTGAAAGGATTGAATTCCGAAAAAACGAAGGACCTGTGCTGTGCATCAGCGGAGTTGATATGCTTGACGGAACCCCCGTATATGACATAAAGCCATATCTTCCTTATGCGGACAGCAAGCCTGATGCGGTGGGAGGCTTTACCGAGAATATTGGTGAACGGAAAATTGATGTCAGAATTGAAACGGAAGATTTTTTTGATTTATCCGAGGAAAAACAGCTTGAAATTATAAAAATTCTTGAGAATGACCCAAGGCCCTCATATAAAACCGAAGAAAGACTATACGGAATGAAATACAGTGATTGGGAGATTGGCTTTGCTTATAAGCAAGGTATGCTTGTTATAAAATCAATTAGAAAAAGGATTGTGGAGAAGGATTATGAATAAAAAAGATTCAAAGGGATGGCTTTCGTGCATGGCTGTTTTGGTGATAGCGGCAATTGTGCTGACGGTTCTGATGCATTTTGGGTGGCTTCTTTTTCCTGCAATAATTCTTATCAATATTGTAAGAAGTTTTTTATGGAACCGAAAAATTATGAAAGCGGGCAGACGGGACGAAGATAGTGTACCAAAAGAGAATCATAGCGATTCGGACAAATACTGTGAAGCGGAATTTGAAATTATGGATGATGAAGAATAAATATCCCCTCGTTATATGGGCAATGTCATTAAGTTAAGGAATACGTAAAAGTGTCATTCTGAGCGCAGCCGCAAGGCGAAGTCGAAGAATCTTATTTGAGATAAAGATTCTTCACTACGTTCAGAATGACAAGTTGCTTAACTTAATGACATTGCGTTATACGGGGGATATTTACTTGTAATTTTTCTATTTAACGGCAACGGATATTTCACCGTCTTGTTCGTCAACGGTAACGGTGCATCCGGCTTGGAGTTCGTTTGCTATAAACATATGAGCGAGCTTATCTTCAACGTGTCGTTCAATATAACGTCTCATGGGACGGGCACCATAACGGCTGTCGTAGCCGTCTTTGCATATGAGTGCTTTTGCCGCATCGGTTGTTTCCATTGTGATGCCCTTTTCGGTGAGACCCTTGTTCAAATCCTTCAGCATAAGGTCAACAATCTTCATGAGGTCGTCGGTTGTAAGCTCTTCAAAGACAATAATTTCGTCAACACGGTTCAAAAATTCGGGACGGAACAGTTGTCTCAGGGCTTTTTCTGCCTTGACCTTGTTTGAAGCATTGTTTGTTGCACCAAAGCCTGCAACACCGCCAAAGGTATCACTTCCGGCATTTGAGGTCATTACGATGATTGTATCTTCAAAGGAAACGGTTTTTCCGTGGCTGTCGGTGATTCTGCCGTCATCAAGAATCTGAAGAAGCATATTGAATACGTCGGGATGAGCCTTTTCAATTTCATCAAAAAGAATAACTGAATAGGGGTGGCGTCTGATTTTTTCAGTAAGCTGACCGGCATCGTCATAACCAACATATCCGGGGGGCGAACCGATAAGACGTGAAACCGTATGCTTTTCCATGAATTCCGACATATCAAAACGTATAAGTGCATCCTCGGTGTCAAAAACCTCACGGGCAATTTGCTTAACAAGCTCGGTTTTGCCCACACCTGTGGGACCCACAAAGATAAAGGAAGCAGGTCTGCGTTTGAGGCTGAAGCCTGCACGTTTGCGGCGTATTCCTCTTGACACAGCTGAAACCGCATCGTTCTGTCCAATCAGGTTCATGTGAAGCCGTTCTTCAAGATTAACAAGTCGGTTTGTTTCGAATTCTGTTATGTTCTTTACGGGGATTTTTGTCCAGCCCTCAATTACCGCCGCAAGGTCGTCGGAGGTGAGGTAAACATCAACAGCGTTCTTTTCCATATTCTCAATTGCTGCAGAAAGCTGACATTCGCGGCTTTTCAGTTCGGCAATCTTTTCATAATTTGCGTTTGCATCTGTATTTTCGTCGGCAGGCGCCGTTTCGATTTCAAGCTGAGCATTTTTGACTTCTTCAAGCTGAGATTTCAGCTTTGCAAGCTCGGTGAGAGCGGTGTTGTCAAGATTCGCCCTTGAAGCCGCCTCGTCAATTACGTCAATTGCCTTGTCGGGCAGGAATCTGTCGGTAATATATCTTTTGGACAGAACTGCCGCCGTGCGGATAATCTCGTCGGTGATTTTAACCTTGTGGTAATCCTCGTAGTAGCTTTTGATACCTTTGAGAATTTCAATTGTTTCCTCAACGGACGGTTCTTCAACAATAACCGACTGAAAACGTCTTTCAAGAGCACTGTCCTTTTCAATATGCTTTCTGTATTCCTCTAAGGTGGTTGCACCGATAATCTGAATTTCGCCCCGTGAAAGTGCGGGCTTCAGAATATTACCTGCATTCATTGCACCCTCAGCATCACCGGCCTTTGTGAGGACGTGAACTTCGTCGATAACAAGAATAATGTTGCCCAAAGCCTTCACTTCGGTAATCAGACTTTTGAGACGTGATTCAAACTGACCTCTGAACTGGGTTCCTGCAACCATTGCCGCCATATCCAAAAGATAAATTTCGTAGCCAAGAAGCTTTGCAGGAACATCGCCCTCAACAATTCTGAGGGCAAGACCCTCGGCAATGGCGGTTTTACCCACACCGGGTTCGCCAATGAGCACGGGATTGTTCTTGGTGCGGCGGTTAAGGATTTGTGCAACACGGTTCATTTCAGTATCTCTGCCGATTACACGGTCGATTTCGCCGTTTCTTGCCTTTGACGTCAGATTGGTTCCGTACATATCAAGGAATTTACGTTTGTTTTTTTGCTTATCCTTTTTGCTGTCTTTTTTTGAGCTTTTATCGGCAGCCTGACCTTCGTTTGGCTTTGATGAAGGATTGTTGCCTCCAAACATATTGGAAAGGAAGGAGAGGGGCGATTTTTTTGTTGCGCCGCCGTCCTCGCTGTCGTCAAAGTCCTCGCCGTTCATAAATTCACCGGGCATCATTCCCAGCATTTGTGAAGGGTCAAAGTCTTCACCGCCATCCATCATGCCCTTCATCATTTCAAGGGTTTCATTGTTCATGCTGTCAAACTCTTCGGGTGTTATGCCGAGCTTTTCAATCATAGTGTCAATACCGTTGATTTTCAGCTCTTTTGCGCATGAAAGGCAGTAGCCTTCGTTAACCTGTTTGCCGTCCTGTTCGATTTTTGTGATAAAAACCACGGCCATATTTTTTTTGCATCTTGTACAGAGCATTTCTTTACCTCCGTATATATCTTTGGCATCATCGTGCCGATTTTTCACATTAAACTAAATGATTATACCACAGAAAAAGTATGATTTCAATGTCTTTTTTGTGAATAAATAAAAAAAAGTTACCAAAATTTTAAATAATTTTAATAAATCCCTTTACAAAGAGGGAATTTTACTGTAAAATATATTAGTTAAATTATGTATAAATGCACATTTATATATACAGGAGGTATTACAATGTACGATAAAGTGTCAACCGACTTATCCTTTGTGGAAAGAGAAAAAGAAGTTGTTTCTTTCTGGAAGGATAACGACATTTTCAAAAAAAGTATTGAAAACCGCAAAGACGGTCAGGTATACACGTTCTTTGACGGTCCCCCCACGGCAAACGGAAAGCCTCACATCGGTCATGTTCTGACCCGTGTTATCAAGGACCTTATTCCCCGTTACCGTACAATGAAGGGCTACAAGGTTCTCAGAAAGGCAGGATGGGATACCCACGGTCTGCCCGTTGAGCTTGAAGTTGAAAAGCAGCTTGGAATCAGCGGTAAGCCTGAAATTGAAAAGTACGGCATCGAAGATTTTGTTAAAAAGTGTAAGGACAGTGTTTTCACCTATCAGAGCGAGTGGGAGGAAATGAGTGACCGTGTTGGCTACTGGGCTGATATGGAAAATCCTTATGTTACTTATCATAATGATTATATTGAGTCTGTTTGGTGGGCGCTCAAATCCATCTGGGACAAAAAGCTCCTTTACAAGGGTCACAAGATTATGCCTTACTGCCCCCGTTGCGGAACTTCACTTTCGAGCCATGAGCTTGCACAGGGCTATAAGGATGTAAAGGAAAATTCTCTCATTGCAAAGTTTATTGTAAAGGGAAAGACTAATGAATACATTCTTGCATGGACAACAACGCCCTGGACACTTCCTTCAAACGTTGCTCTTTGCGTTAATCCTCACGAAACTTATGTGAAGATAAAGGTGGAGGATGAGACTTATATTCTTGCAGAAGCACTTGTTGAAACTGTTATCAAGTCGGAATATGAGGTAATTGAGAAGTATGTGGGAACAGACCTTTGTGGTCTTGAATATGAGCCTCTTTACAGCTTTGCAACGCTGGACAAAAAGGGTCATTTCATTGTTGCCGACAATTATGTTACCATGAGCGACGGTACAGGTATCGTTCACATTGCCCCCGCCTTTGGTGAGGATGACTCCCGTGTGGGCAAGGAAAACGACCTTCCCTTTGTTAATCTTGTTAATCTTCAGGGTAACTTTGTGGACAGCGTTGAACCCTGGAAGGGTATGTTTGTGAAGGATGTGGACAAGCTGGTTATCCGTGACCTGAAGGACAGAGGACAGCTCTTTGAGGTTATTAATTTTGAGCATAGCTATCCCTTCTGTTGGAGATGCGACACACCTTTGCTTTACTATCCTTGTGACACATGGTTCATCAAAATGTCGGCTGTTCGTGACAAGCTCCTTGCAAATAACGACACAGTAAACTGGATGCCTGACAACATCAAGCACGGACGTTTTGGTAACTTCCTTGAAAATGTTATTGACTGGGGACTTTCACGTTCAAGATACTGGGGAACACCGCTTCCCATCTGGGCATGTAGTTGTGGTCATCACGAATGTATTGGTTCAATTGAGGAACTGAAGAACAAGGGAATTAATGTTCCCGATGATATTGAGCTCCACAAGCCTTATGTGGACAATGTTCATCTCAAGTGCGAAAAGTGCGGCGGCGAAATGAAGAGAGTTCCTGACGTTATTGACTGTTGGTTTGACTCAGGCTCAATGCCCTTTGCACAGTGGCACTATCCCTTTGAAAACAAGGAACTCTTTGACGAGAACTTCCCTGCTGACTTCATCAGTGAGGCTATTGACCAGACAAGAGGATGGTTCTATACACTTATTGCAATTTCAACACTTCTCTTTGATAAGGCACCCTATAAAAATGTTGTGGTTCTTGGTCATGTTCAGGATAAGGACGGACGCAAGATGTCAAAGCATATAGGAAATGTTGTGAATCCCTGGGATGTGCTGAACAAGCAGGGTTCTGATGCTGTAAGATGGTACTTCTATTCAAACAGCGCTCCGTGGCTTCCCAATCGCTTCCATGACGAAGCTGTTTCAGAGTCCCAGAGAAAGTTTATGGGAACACTCTGGAATACTTATGCATTCTATGTGCTCTATGCAGACATTGACAGCTTTGACCCCACAAAGTACACTCTGGATAAGTCAAAGCTCACACTTCTTGACAAGTGGATTTTGTCAAAGCTCAACAGTGTAATTCGTACAGTTGACGAATATCTTGAAAACTACAAGATTACCGAGGCAACAAGAGTGATTCAGGAATTCACCGATGAGCTTTCAAACTGGTATGTTCGCCGCAGCCGTGAAAGATTCTGGGCGAGCGAGCTGACAGACGACAAGATTTGTGCTTATATGACGCTGTATACTGTTCTTGTTGAATTCTCAAAGGTTTGCGCACCGTTCATTCCCTTTATGACCGAAATGATTTACCGCAACCTTGTGCTCAATGTTGACAAGACTGCTCCCGAAAGTATTCACATGTGCGACTATCCATCGGCAAATGCTGAATTTGACTTTAAGGATATTGAGGAAGAAATGGATGCCGCAAGAAAGATTGTTATTCTGGGACGTGCCTGCCGTAATGCGGCAAACACCAAGAATCGTCAGCCCATTGCGAAGATTTATGTTCAGACAAAGGACGAAATCGGCGAGGTTTACAAGAATATTATCCTTGACGAGCTTAATGTTAAGGAAATTGAAATAACTGACAATGCAAGCTCATTCATCAGCTATAACTTCAAGCCTCAGATGAGAACAATGGGACCCAAGTACGGCAAGATTATGAAGGCAATCTTTGAACAGGTGAATGAGATGGACGGAGCGGCTGTTATGGCAACGCTCAATGCAGGCGATATGGTGAAGCTCAATGTTCAGGGAACAGATGTTGAATTTGGCATGGAGGATGTTCTGATTGAAACACTCCAGAAGGATGGATTTGTTTCCGACAGCGACGCAACATATACAGTTGTTCTTGACACAAATCTTACACCCGAACTCATTGAGGAAGGTTTTGTACGTGAAATCATCAGTAAGGTTCAGACAATGCGTAAGGACGGCGGATTTGAGGTTCAGGACAACATAAAGGTTTCGTGTTCGGGAAGTGCAAAGATTGATGAAATCATTGCAAAAAACATGGATGAAATTTCAGCCCAGACCCTTGCTGTTTCAATTGACAATGCAGAAAATGACGGAAAAGAATGGAACATCAATGGCGAAAAGGTTAAGATTGCTATTGTGAAGGCGTAAATTCAAGAAAAGACCCTTCGACTTCGCTCAGGGTGACCGTGGCTCCTTCCACGAGGGGTTGTCATTCTGAGCATAGCGAAGAATCTTTGGGCTATATAACAAAAGGCATATTCTCCGAAGCTCGGGGAATATGCCTTAATAATTATTATTTTTCAAGGTCTTCGCCGTTGGGATATGCTTTTTCGCACATATCAAGGTACATATCTTCGGCCTCAATCTGAGCTTGTTTCAGCTTGTCAAGGGCTTTGAAGTGTGTATGGCTCAGAATGTCGCTTGTGCTTTCAATAATTTCTATTACGTCGGTTATGTCATTGAAAAGTTTGTGATAAAGTTTTTTGTAGCTTACCATTGTTTGTGGACTTCCTTTCTATGTAAAAAAAGTGTGTTGCCGAAACAACACACTCAAAAAACGTGCCGCTTCAGCTTTGTTCACCACAAACAATTAAATTCATACCCTTTTGCATAAAATCAACATATCGGAAATATAAATCGCCGAAGGGTACGCTTTTTACAGAAAAAGCATACCCCAATATGTTGAGAATTATACAGAAAAGACATTTTGGATATAATTTGTAATTGCTTGTGGTGATGATATTATATCACAAAACAATGGTTTTGTCTATATTTTTAAGTTAAATTTTAAAAAGTAGTTGACAAAAGAGGTTATATTTTATATAATAAGTATAGAAAAGGCAAGACCGTAAGCGGTTATGCCAAATAAATGGTTATAAAAAAATAACGCACAACTTGGCGGTGGGCGTTATTTTTTTATGGAAATTACCAAAAGTAACAGAATAATCATAAAGGAAATTATGTATTCATAATCCATAAGCTATCCCCCCTTTCTACTGAAAAAATGAGAGGATGGCATAACCGCCCAGCTTTTACGCTTGTTTTTGGTCTTACCTTTGGTCGGACTTCTCCGACAAACGCATTATATCACAAAACAATGGCTTTGTCTATATTTTTAAGTTGAATTTTAAAAAGTAGTTGACAAAAGAGTTTATTTTTTATACTTATGAAATTTACTGTGAATTATACTCCCGTCAGGTCAAAGGGCGGGGTATATTCTTCTTTTGCGCTGGATTTTTCCTGCATATATGCATTTGTGTAGCCCAGTTTAAGAGCGTGTTCAACCACCGAGTTATATTCAAAGGTTGTTATTCGACGGTTGAGTTCGGGATATTCATTAAGACATTCGTTTGGTGTAAACTGGCTCATCAGGCTCAGAATAAACTGATTTGTTCCAAATCGTTCTTTCAGTTGGGAAAGGATTTCAAATGAGTCCTTTCGGCAAGTGGGAAGAACAAGATGTCTGACAATTACGCCTGATTGAAGGATTCCCTTTGAGTCAAAAACCGGTTCGCCAACATTTTTCAGCATTTGTTCAAGGGAGGATATTGCATAATCAAAATAATCTGCCGCTTTGCTGTAACGCATTGAAATATCGGTGGATTTATACTTGATGTCCGTAAGAAAAATGTCAATATAGTCCTTGTATTGGGCTATGGTTGGGGGCTTTTCGTATCCGCCTGTGTTTGCAATGAAAGGGATTTTCATTTTACTGCGAACGCTGTCAATTGCCTGTGCTATTTGCGGAAGGTAGGGAGTGGGGGTCACAAGATTGATGTTATGTGCGCCTTCGTCCTGCAACTCAAGAAAAATTTCACCAAGCCGCTCAACTGACACTTCTTTGCCAAAGCCTTTGGTGCTTATTGAGTGATTCTGACAGTAACAGCAGGCAAGGCTGCAACCGCTGAAAAAGACCGTGCCCGAACCTTTTGTTCCGCTGATACAGGGTTCTTCCCAAAAGTGGAGGGCTGCTCGTGCCAGCTTTGGATTATTGGGTGCGCCACAAAAGCCCCTTTGCAGATTGCGGTTGATTTTACAGTTACGGGGGCACAGGGTGCAGAGCTTTGAGTCTGTCATTTGATGTCTCTCCCTTTTTTATTAAAAATGAGGGGTCGCCTGACCCCTCATGAAAATCAAATTAGTTACATTCAGCAACCAGCGGACCTGCAAGTTCTTTGAGATAGAACAGCTTGCCGGGAAGTGTGGGACTGTATGATGATGTGATGCTTGTGTCGGGACCGGAGTGGAGAGTTGTCAGGAAACTCATTCCCTGCCAGCCCATGCCACGGCCGAGAGCACCGTCACAACCGCCAATTGCGTAATCAGCCTGAAGGAAGAGACCGGGGCCAACTGTGTTTGCACGGCAAGGTACAAGCGTTGTGCGGCTCTTGAAGCTGGTGATTGCGTTCTGTTCGATTGTCATAGGTGTGAGTTTTGCCGCAATGCGGTGTGTTGCTGCTTTCCATTCAGCTTCTGTTGCATAATCTTCTGCAAAGGTGGGTTCCCAGAATGCAATGTGGCAGGCACGGCCAATTCCGTAAACAAGAACAAGTTTTGCACCTTCTGCTTTGAGAGCGGCAATCTTGCCTTCGTATGTGGGAAGGTTCTCTTTTGTTGCAAAGTTTCTCTGATTCTCGGGAATTGTCAGGTCACCAAGCTTGTTGAAGAAAGCCTGCTTCATGCTGTATTCAAATGATGCAGGATTGGTTGCATCAAGGGTGTTACCCTCAGAGTCTGCCCATTCGTCCATGTTGAATGTGTATACGTGCTTGCAGTCAACCTTCCATGATGTGAGGAAGTAAGCCGCCCACTTATACATACCCATGGGGCCAACGGGGAGAATCATAGCCAACTTTTCGCCTCTTTCGCCTGCAAGTTTAATCTGCATTGCAATTTCGTGACCCATATATGTGTCAAAATCGTTGATATTTTCACATTCGATGGGAGTGAAGCCGTCGTTCCAGAATGCTTCACGTGCCACGCCTTTCTCGCAGCATTCGTCAATCTTCTTCAAATCCCAGCCCTTGGGGAAGAAGCTTTCACATTCGCTGCCTTTAACTGTGCTTAAAAAATCCATTGTTTTGTCCTCCTAAAAAAATTATTGTTTATTTACAAATTCCAAAATTTCGTCATAGGTTTTGATGCCTGTTGTTGCGCCCTTTTCCATAACGCAGTGTGCGCCCGTTCCGTTTGCAAAGCGCATACAGTCTTCAAGTGAGCAGTCTCTTGCAAATGCTGCAAGGAAGCCCGAACAGAAGCTGTCACCTGCACCTGTGGTGTCAACAGCAGTAACGCCCTTGCAAATGGGGAAAATCTGACCCTTTGATTCGGTGCTTCGTCTCAGGAAAGAACCTTTGCTTCCCATTTTGATGACAACATTCTTTGCACCGTTTTTGAAAAATTCATCGGCAATTTCTTCAACATCGTCTTTCTTTGCAATGCAGACAGCTTCATCAATGCTGGGCATCAGATAATCTATGTACGGCATTGACATATTAAGGAGCTCGCCCCATTTTCCGCTTGCATCCCAGCAAACATCAAGGAAGGTTGTCTTGCCCATTTCTTTACATTTTTTCAAAAATTCCATTGTTTCAACACCGTCAAAGGTATTCATAAGGAATGACCCTGTTACAAAAACCAGGTCGCAATCTTCAACAAGTGAATAATCAATATCTTTTTCAGAAAATACTGCGTTTGTGCCAACGCAATGGAAGAAGGAGCGTTCACCTGTTTTGTCAAGCATCAGAACCGATGCCGAAGTCTGAACAGACTCGTCTGTTTTGAGGCCTTGGGTGTTGACTCCTGCCTGAGTCAGCTTGTCACGGAGAAAACTTCCGAAAACATCGCCGCCCACCTTGCCTATCATTGTTGTTTCAACACCAAGCTTTTTTAAGTTAATTGAAGCGGTCATTGCATTTCCGCCGTTGTGCAATGTGATTGAGTTGACAGGAAGAAGAAGACCCTTTTCGGGGTAAGCTGTCACGGGTTCAACAATCACGTCTGCAACCAGAATTCCAACGCAAGCTACTTTTTTCATTATGGCAGCATCCTCCGTGTTGTGGGCTTGGGATATACCATGCACTGTGCAAAGGCTTCTGCGTACTGTGCACCACACTGATAGCCACGGTATTTTGAAATTGTTTTTACCATATCGGCAAAATCAATATTGTCATGCTCTCTCATCCATTTGAGCTGACTTTCGTGACATTCAAGCATTTCAAGTTTCAAATCAATTTCGTCTGTGATGTCCACATATTCGGTGGGAAGAAATTCATTTCCGCCAAGGTTATCCATATAGAAGATGGGTGTAACCATTGATGGCATTGAAACCCCTGTTTCGTAATGGGGACAGCTTGCGGCAAATGCCGCATCAAAAACAAGATTGCTAACTGCAACATGGTCGGGCATGTAGTCGTTTGGAGCATGAGTGATAATAAAATCAGGCTGTGCTTCACGGATGATGTCAACAACCTTGTCGCGGTGTTCTCTGTTCTGGTGGTATACAACAAGGTCACCAATATCGCAGGTAACAACCTTGATTCCGGCCAATGAACCTGCTTTTTTTGCTTCGTTAATACGAATTTCACGAAGTTCGTCGGGCTGAATAACAACATGACCCATGTTGCCGTTGCATACATGGCAAACTGTTACGTTGTCGCCACGCTTTACGCACTTTGCCAGCGTTCCGGCGCAGTTGATTTCTATGTCATCGGGATGACATCCGATTGCTAATACATTCATTTTTTTCATCCTTTCTGTTGGTATAATTATTTTTATTATAAACCCAAAATTATAAAAAGTAAATACAAAATAATGCATAAAAGGTATAATTTTTTAAACATACAAAAATTTGTTTTTAAATTTTATACAAATATTATAAATAATAAAAAACGGTCTTGCTTTTATCTGAGAATTGAAATATAATATCATATATAAAAATGAGGGGTGAAATTGTATGAGATATTCAG
>JAFSDN010000073.1 GCA_017436245.1 Clostridia bacterium | reverse complement strand
CATACATCAAAGAAACAGCTAAAATTTTCAAAAGGTATTGTAATCTTTATTATAAAGTGATATAATATATAAAAATGAATAAGAAACGGGAGCTTGTGTTACAGGCTGAGAGGAAGGTAAAACCTTCGACCGAGAACCTGATTTGGATAATGCCAACGTAGGGATGCCTGAAGCGCAAGTTTTAGGAAAACTTAAGTAATCTTTGGAGTTACCAAATCGGTAGCTCCTTTTTTGTTGCAATTTTTGGAGGTGATTTAAGTGGTAAGAATTAACGGAGAAAATTTGGATGCAGTCGGTAAGTCTGTTGCAGAATATCTTGATTCAGCAGGTTACGACTTAAAGCGTATTGCAGTTGAGCTTAACGGCAACATAGTTCCCAAATTACAGTATGCTGATACAATTTTTAAGGATGGCGACAGCGTTGAGGTTGTAAGCTTTGTGGGGGGTGGCTGATATGATTCCAAAAAAAGAAGAATGGATGAAAGCATTAAATGACCGACACGGAACCATTTTTCAGAAGAAAATCTCATCCACAACTGTTGCCGTATGCGGTCTTGGCGGTCTTGGCTCAAACATAGCCACCGCTCTTGCCCGTGCCGGCATAGGAAAACTCATACTGATTGATTTTGACAAAGTGGATATAACAAATCTGCACCGTCAGCAATACAAGGCAAATCAAATTGGAATGAGCAAAACGGAAGCCTTAACATGCAACCTGAAAGAAATAAATCCTTATCTTGAAACCAAGATACATACCATTTGCCTTGATGAAAACAATGCAAAGGATATTCTTTCAGATGCGGATATTATCTGTGAAGCATTTGACAACGCAGAATGTAAGGCAATGCTGACAAATCTTGTTTTATCCGAAATGCCTGAAAAATACATTGTTGCCGCATCGGGAATGGCAGGCTTAGAAAGTAGCAACACAATAAAAACACGAAAAGTTTCAAAACGGTTTTATCTTTGCGGCGATGAAGTGAGCGATGTATCTGACGGAATCGGGCTTGTTTCGTCAAGAGTGATGCTGTGTGCTGCACATCAGGCGCATACAGTTTTAAGAATTATAGCAGAAGAATACCAAGTATAGAAAGAAGGAAATGCAAATGAACAGTGACAAACTTATTATCGGCGGTCATGAATTCAATTCCCGTTTTATTTTAGGTTCGGGAAAATATTCTCTCAACCTTATTGAAGCTGCGGTAAAGGATGCAGGTGCGGAGATTATAACCCTTGCAGTGCGCCGTGCAAATACAAAGGAACAGGAAAACATTTTAGATTTTATTCCAAAAGGAATTACCTTGCTCCCTAACACAAGCGGAGCAAGAAATGCCGAAGAAGCAGTACGAATTGCAAGGCTTGCCCGTGAGCTTGGATGCGGTAATTTTGTTAAGATTGAAATTATGCGTGATTCAAAATATTTGCTCCCGGACAATCAGGAAACCATCAAAGCAACAGAAATTCTTGCAAATGACGGATTTGTTGTTATGCCGTACATGTACCCCGACCTGAATGTTGCCCGCGACTTAGTAAATGCCGGAGCAGCCACCATAATGCCCCTTGCATCGCCCATAGGCTCGAACAAAGGCCTTGCAACGAAAGACTTTATTCAGATTCTTATTGATGAAATTGATTTGCCGATTATTGTTGATGCAGGAATCGGTAAGCCTTCACAGGCTTGTGAAGCAATGGAAATGGGTGCAGCAGCTATTATGGCAAATACAGCACTTGCTACCGCAGGCAATCTTCCGCTTATGGCATCAGCCTTCCGTCAGGCAATTGAGGCAGGAAGATGCGCATATCTTTCAGGTCTGGGCAGAGTTCTGACTCGTGGCGCATCCGCATCTGACCCTCTTACGGGATTTTTGCGTGATTAGGGGGGATTGATTAAAAATGGAAAATCAATTTTTTGTGGATTCAGAGCATTTATCTCCAGAAGCACTTGCAAAAAAGCACAGACTTGAAACAGATTCTTCCTCGCGAAAAAATCACATGGAATATTTACCCGGTATGGAAAAGATAAAATCCGATGTTTGCAAAAATGTAACGGAACAGATGAATTCCTTTGATTACTCAAAATATACTGCAAAAGATGTAAAAACAGCATTAGAGCATGAAACCTGTACCATAGAAGATTTTAAGGCACTGCTTTCTCCTGCGGCTGAACCCTTTTTAGAACAAATGGCACAAAAAGCAAGACTTGAAACAAGTAAGCACTTTGGCAACACAGTATATCTTTTCACTCCTCTTTACATAGCCAATTACTGTGAAAATTACTGCGTGTATTGCGGCTTTAACTGCTATAACCATATTAACCGCATGAAGCTATCCATGGAGCAGATTGAAAAGGAAATGAAGGTTATTGCAGACAGCGGTATGGAGGAGATTCTGATTCTTACAGGCGAAAGCCGTGCTCAAAGCAACATAGAATATATCGGTGAAGCCTGCAAGCTGGCAAGAAAGTATTTCCGTATGGTAGGTCTTGAAATATATCCCGTAAATACCGATGAATATAAGTACCTTCACAAGTGTGGTGCCGACTATGTAACCGTATTTCAGGAAACGTATGATACAGATAAATACGAACAGCTTCACCTTCTCGGCCATAAGCGAGTGTGGCCTTACCGATTTGATGCACAGGAGCGGGCACTTATGGGCGGTATGCGAGGAGTAGCATTTTCTGCACTTTTGGGACTTTCGGATTTCAGAAAGGATGCTTTGGCAAGTGCGCTTCATGTGTACTATCTGCAAAGAAAATATCCTCACGCAGAAATGTCGCTGTCCTGCCCAAGACTCAGACCCATTATCAATAACGACAAAATTAATCCTTTGGATGTTCACGAAAAACAGCTTTGTCAGATAATCTGTGCATATCGTATCTTCTTACCCTTTGTTGGCATTACTGTATCTTCCCGTGAAAGTGCAGAATTCAGAAATGGTATTGTGAAGATTGCCGCAACAAAGGTTTCGGCAGGTGTTTCCACCGGAATCGGCGACCATGAAAGTAAGTATAGCGGAAAAGAATCCGATGAAGTGCAAGGCGATGAACAGTTTGAGATTGACGATAACCGAAGTCTTGACAAGATGTATAAAGATATTGCAGATGAAGGTCTGCAACCTGTTCTGAATGACTATCTTTATGTATAGGAGCAAATTAAGATGAGAAATTTTGATACAACACTATATTTTATAACAGACAGCACCGGATTCAGCGAAGAAGAGTTTTTAAGAAGAACCGAAGAAGCATTAAAAGGCGGTGCGACTATTCTTCAGCTTCGTGAGAAGAACAAAACCACAAGAGAATATATTGCCCTTGCCCAAAAGGTACACACCCTTACAAAGAAATATAATGTACCGCTTATCATTGACGACAGAGTGGATGTTGCTCTCGCCATGGGTGCAGAGGGCGTTCATCTTGGACAAAGGGATATGCCGATTTCTACGGCAAGAAAAATCCTCGGCAATGATTTTATTATCGGGGCAACAACCAAAACCGTTTCGCAGGCGCTTGAAGCGTATGAGCTGGGAGCAGACTATCTTGGAGTCGGGGCGATTTATCCAACCACAACAAAAGTCAAGACAGTTCTCACATCAACCGAAACACTTGACGCAATATGCAAAGCCGTGCCAATTCCTGTAAACGCCATTGGCGGACTCAACAAAGACAATGTACAGATTCTTGAGGGAATTGATATTGCAGGTTTTTGCGTGGTTTCTGCAATTATGAAGGCCCATGACCCTAAAGGCGAAGCCGAAATTCTGCTTAAATTGGCAAAAGAATTGACGAATTAAACAAACAAGCGGCAGATTGGGGGCACCACCTTATGTCGCTATAATGAATGCGTCGTGTGGGAAAACTATTTTGAGAAATAGTTTTCATGACAGCAAAGCATTTGCTGTCGTGGAATAGCGATATATCGCTATTCCGACTGAAGACATTCGTTATATAAAACGATGCTGAAAAATGAAAGGAGAATGAAACTATGAAAATGAAAACAGCATTGACCATTGCAGGAAGTGACTGCAGTGGAGGCGCCGGTATTCAAGCAGATATTAAAACAATGACAATGAATGGTGTTTTTGCCATGAGTGCCATAACGGCACTGACGGCACAGAACACAACCGGCGTAAGAGCAATTCAGGAAGCGACTCCTGAATTTTTGAAACAACAAATTGACGCAGTGTTTGAGGACATCTTCCCCGATAGTGTCAAAATTGGCATGGTATCTTCAAGAGAGCTTGTATGCGTAATCGCAGACAGACTAAAATACCATAAGGCAAAAAATATTGTTGTTGACCCTGTTATGGTTGCAACAGGCGGTTCTGCGCTTATGGCAACGGATGCAGTTGCAACGCTTACCAAAGAACTGCTTCCCATAGCAACTCTCGTTACACCAAACATACCGGAGGCACAAATTCTGTCAGAGCTTGCCATTGAAACCAAAGAGGATATGGAAAAGGCGGCAAAAGCTATTGGTGATGCATACGGCCCAGCAGTTCTCCTGAAGGGCGGACACAGCATCAATGATGCCAATGACCTTTTATACGAAAGGGGAAAATATCATTGGTTTGAAGGAAAACGAATAGATAACTCCAACACGCATGGTACAGGATGTACATTATCAAGCGCCATTGCCGCAAACCTTGCAAAAGGCTTTACGCTTTCTGAATCCGTACAAAGAGCAAAGGAATATATTTCGGGCGCTCTTTTGGCACAGCTTGCTTTAGGGAAAGGTTCAGGCCCGCTGATGCATAACTTCGACCTTGCATCCCACTTTACCGAAGAAAAAATATCTGATTGAAAGGAACTGACAGAATGAGAAATTACACAACACAAATGGATGCCGCAAAAAGAGGTATCATAACACCTGAAATGAAAGCAGTTGCAGAAAAGGAATACAGGACACCGGAGGAAATCAGAAAGCTTGTTGCCAAAGGACAGGTTGCAATCTGTGCAAACAAATTACACACCTGCATTGACCCCAATGGTGTAGGTTCAATGCTTCGCACCAAAATCAATGTAAACTTAGGGGTATCCAAAGACTGCAAGGACTATAACATTGAAATGGAAAAGGTTATGGCGGCAGTAAATATGGGAGCAGAGGCTATAATGGATTTATCTTCACACGGAAACACTCAGCCCTTCAGACAAAAGCTCACAAGGGAATGTCCGGCAATGATAGGAACAGTTCCCGTATATGACAGCGTAATTCACTACCAAAGAGATTTGGACACCCTTACAGCAAAGGATTTTATTGATGTCATAAGACTTCATGCACAGGACGGCGTGGACTTTGTAACCATTCATTGCGGTATTACAAGAAAAACCATAGACCAGGTTAAAAATCACAAAAGAAAGATGAATATAGTTTCCCGTGGCGGTTCTTTGGTTTTTGCGTGGATGAGTATGACAGGTGAAGAAAATCCGTTCTACGAATATTACGATGAAATACTTGACATCTGCCGTGAATATGATGTCACCATTTCACTTGGAGATGCTTGTCGTCCGGGATGCCTTGCAGATGCAAGCGATGTTTGTCAGATAGAAGAACTCGTAAGACTTGGCGAGCTTACAAAAAGAGCATGGAAAAAGGATGTTCAGGTTATGGTAGAAGGGCCGGGACATATGCCCCTTGACCAGATTGAAGCCAATATGAAGCTTCAGCAGACAATCTGTATGGGCGCACCATTCTATGTGTTGGGGCCAATCGTTACTGACATTGCACCGGGCTATGACCATATAACAAGCGCAATCGGCGGAGCAATAGCCGCATCTAAAGGTGCGGCCTTCCTTTGCTATGTGACACCTGCAGAGCACTTGGCACTCCCAAATGTGGATGATGTTAAACAAGGCATTATAGCATCAAAAATTGCGGCACATGCAGCCGACATTGCAAAAAAGATTCCTCACGCAAGAGATATTGACGATGCTATGGCAGATGCAAGAAGAAACTTTGATTGGGAAAAGCAATGGGAGTGCTCCATAGATTCTGAAACTGCAAAGAAAATCCGTGATGACAGAAAGCCCGAAATTGAAGAAAGCTGTTCTATGTGCGGTAAGTTTTGTGCCGTCAGAAGCATGAACAAGGCGTTAAACGGTGAGCACATTGATATATTGTAAAAAGAGGTTACATACGCAACTGCCATATTTGTAATTAAAGTGCTTATTTCAAATTGATTTATGTTCAATTTTGTAGTATAATATATGCAGCAAAATAACAATTTGCAGAAAATTGAGAAATTTGTTGAAACGCATGACGTTTCACCTGATTACCAAAGTGCTCACGCACTTTGCAACCCTACGCTACAAACACGTCACAGGCGTGTTTGCTTAACGCTCCGGCACGGACACGCGCGCGTGCCGATGAGTTCAAGCTGTTACTTCAATCAAAAAAACACAGACACCGCAATGCGGTATCTGTGTTTTTGGCAGGGGTAGTAAGACTTCAGCAGACGACATTGCCGTCTCGCATCTTTGTTGAAACGCACAGCGTTTCACTTTATCTGTGAAAAACTCTCGTTTTTCACAATCCT
>JAFSDN010000072.1 GCA_017436245.1 Clostridia bacterium | reverse complement strand
TTCAGCAAACATGGTACGCATCAAATTGGCAATTTCTTTGTTCTCTTCTTTGCCGAAATATCCCAGATTCACACCTTTTCCATGGGCAGTGAACCAATCACCTGCGATTGCCACCACGGGATTTTTTGCAATCTGTTTCATCTTGTTTGACAAGCCATAAGTAAGCACATAAAATGCGCTATCAAAATAAAAGGCATTTACGTTGCGCACATAGGGCGTTCCATCAGCCATTGTTGCTAATGCAATAATGCTGTCTTTTCCAAAACGTTCAATAAGTATCGTTTCTGCTTCTTTTGTTAATTTCTTCATTTTTCGTTCCTCCGTCAAATTCCTCTTTATCGAACTGTCCAACATGTTGGAATTTGTTTAATCACTTTCGGCAATCCATTTCTTTGCCCAAGCAAACAATGTGTTGGACATGGAGTTGAAATCTACTTTTGCACCATTTTTCAAATTCATAAAGGTTTCCACAATTTCCCGTTCATCGGAACATACGACTTCAAGTAAATCCTTTTGATGTCTTATATACGTTCCTGTCTGCTTAAATGCAATTGCCTGCACAACAAAAGAGGCAGATTTATACAAACCTCGCAAAATATCTTCGCTCTTTTCATAGAGCATATTGTGTACACATCCGTGGTAAATGCTGCAGGCACCGGTTTTGATTGCTCTGTTCACAGCACTCTCGTCAATGACTGCCATCACTTCGTCAAGGCTTCCCTTAATCGGTGTTGTGTCATAGCAAAATTGGAACAGGTCTGATGGCTCCCAATTGAAAATTTCCTTTTTGCCTGAAAGGAATCCGCAAATCAATTCTCTGTGTGGCAGAGTATCCAGCATTGTATTATAAGTCTGAATATCCATAGCAGATAATTTATCCAAAATTACAACAATATCAATGTCACTTGTTTCCGTTGCTTCACCGCGACCATAACTACCTTGCAAGCCAACAAACCATACACGGTTCGAAAAAGTCTGATTTAATGTCTGTAAGAAGTTTTGCATCCAAGCAGTAATATCTATCATCTTAATTACCCCGTCAAATTCAAGTTTGTCAAATTGATTATATCACACCATTTTTCAAACCTCAACAGTTCCCCCACAAATCCTCTGTGTGGGTTTTATTGTGCAATTCGCATCTGTTCCCTGCTTACCGAAACAAATCCCACACAAGGCAATTTTATGGCTTATTCGGGGAATCCGAGGCTTTTAATATATTTTATTATTTTTGCTTTATATATTTCCTTGCCACCGGGTGACTAAGCCCTTTACCATCTGGCGATGGGTTTTATCTGTTTGGGGAGAAAAGCAAATCCCACACTAAGTAACGCCAAACGCTTAGAAAAAACAATACTATGTATTGTTTTTTCTGTATTGTTTACTCTTTACCGCGAAATGATAAGCCCTTTGCCTTCTGCTGACAAAAGCACCGCCGCAGATGTTACTCTGCGGCGGTTACTCTTATCGGATTTTACATTTCCGTATTCTCATCGACTATGCCTGCAAGCTTGAGTGCCAGCTCAAATCCGTGGGAGAAGTTCGCTATCTCCACCAGATGTATCAGCTCATCTATGTATGCCTCACACATATCGTAGAGTTCCTGTTGCTCCTCATTCAGAGCATTCTCCAGAGCTGTCAGATTTGCATCAAGTATTCCGTAGGTTTCCTTCAGTTCTTCCTTGTACCACTCGCCTGTGGTAGTTGCGTAGAACAGTCTTTCAATTAATGTCATTTTCATTCCACCTCACATATTCTGCATAAGAAGAGGGTGACTCGTCATCAATCAGTCCTGATACCGAGTCACCCTCTGTTTTCATTTTGTCTGCCACCATAAGTGCATGCTTCACTATAAGC
>JAFSDN010000071.1 GCA_017436245.1 Clostridia bacterium | reverse complement strand
TATGACAGGCAAAAAAGAGGAATTTGTTCCCATTGAACCCGGCAAGGTAAGAATGTATTCCTGCGGACCTACCGTGTACAATTATTTCCACATAGGAAATGCAAGACCTTTCATTATTTTCGATACACTCAGAAGATATTTTGAATATCGCGGATACGAAGTGAAATTTGTTCAGAATTTCACTGATATTGACGATAAAATGATAAAACGTGCAAACGAGGAAAACATAACCGTAAAAGAACTTGCCGACAGATTCATTGCCGAATATTTTATCGATGCCAAAGGTCTCGGTATTGAAGAAGCAACTGTTCATCCCAGAGCAACCGACAATATTGATGCAATTATTGATATTGTTAAGACCCTTGAGGAAAAGGGTTTTGCTTATAATGTGGACGGCGATGTATATTTCTCGGCAAAGAAATTCAATGAGTACGGAAAGCTCTCGCACCAGCCGCTTGAAGACCTTGAAAGCGGTGCGCGCATAAACATCAATGAGGACAAGGAAGACCCGATGGATTTCTCTCTCTGGAAGAAACAGAAACCGGGTGAGCCTGCATGGGAAAGTCCATGGGGCATGGGACGTCCCGGATGGCATATTGAATGTAGTGCTATGGCAACAAAATATCTTGCAAAAACAATTGACATTCACAGTGGTGGTCAGGATTTGATTTTCCCTCACCACGAAAACGAAATTGCACAAAGTGAATGTTGCCATGGTGTTCCTTTTGCAAACTACTGGATGCACAACGGTTATATTAACATTGACAACCGTAAGATGTCAAAATCACTTGGTAACTTTTTTACCGTGCGTGAAATTGCCGAAGAATTTGATTATGAAGTTATCCGTTTCTTTATGCTTTCGGCACATTACAGAAGCCCCATCAACTTCAGCAAAGCATTGATGGAATCGTCAAAATCGGCACTTGACAGAATTTATAACTGTCTCAGCGATATGAGATTCCTTGCGGGAAATGCTCAAAGCCGCACAGAACGCACCGATGCTGAAATGGCATTGATTGAAACTCTTGACGGCTTCAAAGCAAAGTATATTGCCGCGATGGACGATGATTTGAATACTGCCGATGCAATTTCGGTTCTTTTTGAAATCGTTTCTGAAGCAAACAAGGCAATCACCGCAACATCGGGATTCTCGAAGGAAGTAATCACTTATGCAATTGATATGCTCACTGAGCTTGGGGGTGTTCTTGGTCTTTTGCAGAAAACCGAAGAAAATACCGACGGCGAAGTTGATGCAATTCTTGAGGAACGTGCAAAGGCTCGTGCCGAAAAGAACTGGGCAAAATCCGATGAATTGCGTGATAAGTTGAAAGAAATGGGTATAATAGTAAAGGACACACCTCAGGGACAGCAGATTACAAAGGCGTAACGCCTTTGCGGATAAGAGTTAATAATTAAAGGAAAAAAGAATTGAAAAACTTCATTTTGTCATTCTGAGGAGCGAAGCGATTCGAAGAATCTTACGATTTTACGTAGTTTTAAGACCCTTCGACTACGCTCAGGGTGACAGTGTGTCGACATTATCGACACGCTGAAACAAAAAGTGTTTTCACCGTTTCTTTTCACTACTCTGCAGAGAGGTGCTTTAGTCCATGCTTGATACATTTTTGAAACAATTCAATCTGGGCGGGAATGTCTCGCCCAAACAATATTCACCCTTGACCCTTGCGTATATCGGTGATGCGGTTTATGAGCTGTTTGTGCGAACCTATCTCATCAGGGATGCAAATTTCCCTGTAAACCGTTTGCATAAAGAGGCAATACATCTTGTGAACGCAAAGGCGCAGTCCGACCTTTATCAAAAAATAAAGGACAAGCTCACCGAGGAAGAAATGCAGATTTATAAACGGGGCAGGAATACAAATTCTCATCCGCCAAAGAATGCCGATATGGTGGATTACAAATCGGCAACGGGCATTGAAGCCCTTGTTGGCTATCTTTACCTGATGGGTGACAGCGACCGAATTGCGGAGCTTTTGCGAAATCTGATTGACTGATACGGCACAGAGTTTTTACATAACAACCAAAGAAGGAGCTATGTAAAAAATGTCTGTATTTCTGAGAAGATACCTTGTTGTTCTTTTGGGCAGTATGATAACGGCACTTTCGCTGAATTTGTTTCTTATCCCTGCCAACATTGCACCGGGCGGTCTGAGTGGAATTGCAATTCTGCTTAATCATCTGGCAAGCCTGCCTGTGGGACTTACCATTCTGGCACTTAACATTCCTTTGTTTTTGTGGAGTCTGAAATACTTTAATGCGGGGTTTATGTTTTCATCACTTTTTGGGATGATTTCGCTTTCGGTTCTCACCGACTGCTTTGCGTGGCTCCCCGTTGTGACTCAGGATGTTCTGCTTTCGGCAGTATATGGCGGAGCTCTTATGGGGCTTGGCTTGGGGATTGTTTTTGTCGCAGGCTCGTCAACCGGCGGAACAGACATTGCCGCTCAGATTCTGAAAAAACATTTTCCGTCTGTTTCGGTGGGCAGATTTGTTTTGATTATTGATGCATTTATTGTTATTCTTGCAGGTATTGTTTTTGCAAGATGGGAAGTAACTCTTTATTCGGCGGTTGCGCTTTATATCACAACCTACATTATTGACCTTATGGTTGAGGGAATCAACTTTGCCAAGGTGGCATATATTATTTCAGACAAGCCTTCATCCATATCTGAGGGGATTTTCAATAACCTCTCACGGGGCACAACAGCCCTGCATGCATTTTCACATTTCACGGGTGACGAGAAAACTGTGCTTTTGTGTGTGGTGAAAAAATATGAAATAGCCCGACTGAAAATGCTGATAAAAAGCCTTGACCCCAATGCGTTTGTCATTCTTTCGGATGCACGTGAGGTTTTGGGGAACGGCTTTAAAACACAATAAACGGAATTTAATTAACAATTTATATATAACGGAGGCATAAAGCAATGACAAACAAAACTCAATTGAAACTTTCTGCCGCAAACATCCGCAAAATGGCGTTGGAGGCGATTCACAGCGCAAAATCAGGTCATCCCGGCGGTTCACTTTCTGCGGCAGACATTCTGGCGTATCTTTATATGTCCGAAATGAACATCGACCCAAAAAATCCAAAAGACCCCAACCGTGACAGATTTGTTCTTTCAAAGGGTCATGCGGCACCGGGACTTTATGCGGCACTTGCCGAAAGGGGATTTATTCCAAAGGAAGACATCAAAACCTTCCGTCATGCCGAAAGCTATCTTCAGGGTCATCCCGATATGAAGGGTGTGCCCGGTGTTGATATGTCAACAGGCTCACTTGGCCAGGGAATCAGCGCGGCCTGCGGAATTGCACTTGCCGGAAAGCTGGACAACAAGGATTACCGTGTGTTCACAATTCTTGGTGACGGCGAATGTGAAGAAGGTCAGGTGTGGGAGGCGGCAATGTTTGCGGCGCACTACAAGCTTGACAATCTTACTGCTTTTCTTGACTTCAACGGACTTCAGATTGACGGCGACATCACAAAGGTTATGAATCCAACACCCTTTGACAAAAAGTTTGAGGCTTTTAACTGGAACGTAATCTGCATTGATGACGGACATGACTTTGACAAGATTGCCGATGCTGTAAATGCGGCAAAAGCATGCAAGGGCAAACCCACAATTATCATTGCCAACACAGTCAAGGGTAAGGGCGTGTCATATATGGAGAATCAGGCAGGCTGGCACGGAAATGCTCCCTCTGACGAACAATATGAACAGGCAATTAAAGAGCTTGACCAATACATAGAATCTCTGGGAGGTGCGTGCTAATGTATACAATAGGTGAAAAAAAGGCAACACGTGAAGCATACGGTGCGGCTTTGGCTGAATTTGGTTGTGACGAGAGAGTTGTTGTTCTTGATGCGGACCTTTCAAAATCAACCAAGACAGATAACTTCTTGAAGGCTTATCCCGAAAGGTTCATCAACTGCGGAATTGCCGAGGGCAACATGGTTTCGGTTGCGGCAGGTCTTGCAACCTGCGGAAAAGTGGTTTTTGCCAGCTCCTTTGCAATGTTTGCGGCAGGCAGAGCCTTTGAACAGGTCAGAAATTCCATTGGCTATCCAAAGCTCAACGTAAAAATCGGTGCAACTCACGCAGGAATTTCTGTTGGTGAAGACGGTGCAACTCATCAGTGTCTTGAAGATATTGGAATTATGAGGACAATTCCCAATATGATAATCCTGAACCCTGCCGATGCGGCAGAAGCACGTCTTGCGGTGAAAGCGGCAATCGACTATGAAGGCCCTGTTTATCTCCGTTTTGGTCGTCTTGCAGTTCCCACAATCTTTGGCGATGACTATAAATTTGAAATAGGCAAGGGTGTACAGCTTGCAGATGGCAAGGATGTGACAATCGTTGCAACAGGTCTTATGGTTCCATATGCATTGGAAGCAAAAACAGCCCTCAACGAATTGGGTATTGATGCCCGTGTAATCAATATTCACACAATCAAACCCATTGACCGTGACATCATCATTAAAGCCGCAAAGGAAACAGGTGCAATTGTTACGGCAGAAGAACATAACATCATGGGCGGTCTTGGCTCGGCTGTTGCAGAAGTTCTTGCTGAAGGATGCCCTGTTCCCATGGAACGTGTGGGTACGCAGGATGTTTTCGGACGCTCGGGCGTACCGGCAAAGCTCTTTGAAATTTATGGACTTGATACAAAAACCATTGTTGAAAAGGCTAAGGCTGTTATTGGCAGAAAGTAAAATACATAGGGGCTGTTGATTGTTTGGAAACAGCCCCTTTAATGATAATTGAAAAGGGGTTCTGCTATGAACATAAAAAAATCCGTAACCGAGCTGATTGGCTCAACTCCTCTTATGGAGCTTGTTAATTACAACAAAGAAAATAATCTTTCTGCAACTCTTCTGGCAAAGCTTGAATATTTCAATCCTGCCGGAAGCGCAAAGGACAGAATTGCAAGGGAAATGCTGGAAGAGGCTGAAAGGAGCGGAAATTTGTTTCCTGATTCGGTAATCATTGAACCCACAAGTGGTAACACAGGAATCGGACTTGCGGCAGTTGCGGCATCAAAGGGTTATAAAACCATTTTCACCATGCCTGAAACAATGAGTGTTGAACGTCGGAATCTTCTGGCGGCATATGGTGCTCAGATTGTTCTCACCGAAGGGAGCAAAGGTATGAGCGGCGCAATTGAAAAGGCAAATGAGCTTGCAAAGGAGCTGACCCACAGCTTTATTCCCTCACAATTTGAGAATGGTGCAAATCCCAATGCTCACTACAAAACCACGGGCCCCGAAATCTGGAACGATTCTGATGGCGGTGTTGATGTTTTTGTGGCAGGAGTGGGCACGGGCGGAACAATCAGCGGTACGGGCAAATTTCTGAAGGAAAAGAACCCGGACATAAAGATAATTGCCATTGAGCCAAAAAATTCGCCACTTCTTTCGGAGGGTAGGGCAGGAAGTCACGGTCTTCAGGGAATTGGTGCAAATTTTGTTCCCAACACCCTTGATAAGGGAGTATTGGACGAAATTATAACCGTCTCGGAGGAGGATGCTTATACTGCGGCACGGCAAATGGCAAGGCTTGAGGGGATTCTTGTTGGAATTTCATCGGGTGCGGCGCTGTATGCCGCAACGGAAGTTGCCAAACGTCCGCAAATGAGCGGAAAGACAATTGTGGTGCTTCTTCCCGACACGGGTGAAAGATATATGTCAACAGACTTATTTAAATAGGAAAGGAAAAAACAATATGGAGACAACAAAATCAATATGGAACGGTTTTGACCGCATAGATTTTCTTTTTGAGGGCAGAAAAGCGATACTTGTTTTCCCTAAGGATGAAAACAAATGTAACAAATGGATGCTCAAAACCGAATATTTTGATGCATTTCCTCAGTTTGAAATTGATATGGTTTCACGGGGCTGGCATCTTGCGTTTATTGAAAACAAGACACGGTGGTGTCTGGACGAGGACCTTGACCTGAAAGCGCGGTTTGCAGATTTTCTGAAAGAGGAATTTGGACTTTATGAAAAATGCGTACCTGTTGGCATGAGCTGTGGAGGACTTATTGGCACAAAGTTTGCCGCAAAATATCCCCAAAAGGTTTCGTGCCTTTACATAGATGCTCCTGTTCTGAACCTTCTTTCATGCCCTGCTGATATGGGAATCGGGGAAGGCGGTATGTTTGAAGAATTTACCAATGCCACAGGGATAACAAAATCACAGCTTATTTGTCACCGTGAGCATCCCATTGACAAAATGCATATTCTTCTTGAAAATGGACTGCCAGTCATTCTGGTTGCAGGAGACTCGGATTCAATTGTTCCCTATTGCGAAAACGGGGCAATTCTTGAAAAGTTTTACAAGGAAAATGGCGGCGAAATTGAAGTGTACATCAAGCCGGGATGCGGACACCATCCCCACGGCCTTGAAGACACAACGCCAATAATCAATTTTGTTATGAAACATTGTGAATAAAAACTTAAAAAAGCTCTGTTCCCCTCACTATCCGAAACAGAGCTTTTGACGTCTTATACAATATATGCACAGGACGTAATCTTTTTAAATTCTTCCAATGCGGAGAGTGCCTCGGTTTCATGGCTGAAAATTCCGAAAACCGACGAACCGCTGCCACTCATAAGAGAATATGAAGCACCGTGGCTTTTCATTACTGCCTTGTATTCCTCGATTTGAGGATATTCTCTTGCGGTTACAGATTCCAGAACATTCCCTGCTGATTGGGACAACAACCTTAAATTGTTTGTTTTGAGTGCTTCTATAACCGAATTGGTGTCGGGATGAGCTGTGTTTTCGTTCAGAACAAGATTTTTGTATACCCAGGGCGTTGAAATGTGAACGGGCGGTTTTGCAAGAACAATATAAACGTTTTTCAGGGGCGGTATGGGGGTCAGTATTTCACCGATGCCTTCTGCAAGCATACAGCCACCATGCAAAAAGAAGGGCACGTCTGCACCCAGAGCTTTTGCCATTTGCGCAAGCCGGGCTATTGTAAGAGGCTCGCCAAAAACTTTATTGAGTGCCAAAAGTGTCCCTGCGGCATCTGTTGAACCACCGCCAAGACCTGCTCCCATTGGAATGTTTTTGCGGAGATGAATCCTTGCTGATGCGGATATCTCGGTTTTGTGGAAAAACAGCTTTGCGGCCTTGTAAATAAGGTTGCTTTCGTCAAGAGGAAGCTCTGTGCTGTCGGCTTCCAGTATGATTTGGGTCTGCCGGCAATCCTCGTCAATGGAAAATGTCAGTATGTCATATAATTTTATTTCCTGCATAATCATTTTCAGATTGTGGTATCCGTCTTCACGACGGTTCACAACATCAAGGGAAAGATTGATTTTTACAGGACATTTTATTTGCAGTTCTTTCATAATTAATTATCCTTTTGGGTTTTGCAAAGGGGATGTTGCCTGCCGCAACATCCCCTTTGGTGTTATTCTGTTATATTTTCTGTTGTCTGAGCGGAAGATGCGAAAAGTGCGTCAAATTCATCAGCATCAACCTTTTCTTTTTCAAGAAGAAGTGTTGCCGTTTTTTCAAGCTGAACGGCATTTTCTTTGAGAATGCTTTCACAGCGTGAATAACATTGGTCAATGATGTTCTTGATTTCCTCGTCAATTTTTGCGGCAACGGCTTCGCTGTAATCCTTGGTGTGTCCAAAGTCACGGCCGATGAAAACTTCGTTTCCGCTGCTTCCGAAGCATCTTGTACCTAAAGCGTCGCTCATGCCATATTTCACAATCATATTCTGCGCAATTGAGGTTGCACGTTCAATGTCATTGGAAGCTCCCGTGCTGATGTCGCCAAGGAAGAGTTTTTCGGCAACACGACCGCCAAGAAGCGAAACAATTTCTTCAAGCATCTCGGTTTTTGAGGTGTAGTGAATATCTTCCTTGGGGAGAGAGAGGGTGTAGCCGCCGGCTCTTCCTCGTGGTATAATTGAAATCTGATGTACACGGTTTTGTGTGGGAAGCATCTTTGACGCAATTGCGTGACCTGCTTCGTGATATGCTGTGAGCTTGCGCTCCTTTTCGGTTATCATTCTTGTCTTCTTTTCGGGGCCTGCAATAACCTTCATGATTGATTCTTCAATGTCAAACTGAGTGATTTTGTTTGCACCGTTCCTTGCGGCACGGAGTGCGGCTTCGTTCATAAGGTTTTCAAGGTCGGCTCCTGTGAAGCCAACAGTTGTTTTTGCAATAACGTCAAGACGTACATCCTCAGCCAGAGGCTTTTTCTTTGAGTGGACATGGAGAATGGCTTCTCTGCCCTTGACATCGGGTGTGTCCACAAGAACCTGACGGACAAAACGGCCGGGACGGAGCAATGCGCTGTCCAGTATGTCGGGGCGGTTTGTTGCGGCAATGACAATAACGCCTTCGTTTATGCCAAAACCGTCCATCTCAACAAGAAGCTGGTTGAGAGTTTGCTCTCTTTCGTCATGACCTCCGCCAAGACCTGCGCCTCTCTGACGGCC
>JAFSDN010000070.1 GCA_017436245.1 Clostridia bacterium | reverse complement strand
AGGTCGGCGTTTGCCTGTTACAATTAATATACGTATCAAAAGGTTTATTCTTCGTCCTCGCAATCTGGCATAACCCATGTGTGGTAAAATTAAACTAATCTATCAACCAGAGAATTATCCTGTTGAATCAAATAGATAAGCTTTTTTGCCGTAGGGGTGGGCGTGCTTTTACCGCACTCCCAAGCTTCAACTGTACGGCAAGAAACACCTAAAACATTTGCAAATGCTTTTTGAGTCATCGAAAGAGATTTTCTTACCTCTAACACATTTATTGCCGGCAAAGACTGTTTCCTGGCAAATGTTTCTGCACTTGCTTTACCCTTTTCGTACGCAAGAGCTTCAGTTAGTCCATCCATTATTCCAGAAAAAAAGTCTATTTCTTTAAAATTTTCCTCGACTTCTTCAATAGATAATGACGATTTAAAACGAATTTCAGCCATATTCTCACTCCTTCTTTATTGCATCTATTAAGCTCTTTATAGCTTTCTTTTGCTCTTCAGTCAAATCTTCCTGCACATTTTTGGGATATGCAAACAGCAGATAAAGCTTTTCTTTCTCAAATACATCAAGGTAAATAACTCTACTGCCGCCGCTTTTTCCTCGACCATCAAGTTGTATCCTCATTTTTCTTGCTCCGCCAGTTCCTTGGATAACATCTCCAATATGAGGATTCTCAAGAAGTATCTCTTCAAGTATTTTCAAACTCGCAGTGTCTAATCCCATTGCTTTCCACGAAGCTAAAAATGGCTTCGTAAAAATAAATTCTCTAATCATTGTGCCACTTCTTTTGCAAAAATATTTATACGATATTATCGTATCTTTGTTATTATTATATACGATAATATCGTAATTGTCAATAATTTATTCAATATAAAATAAAAACACCGAACATGTAAAATACATATTCGGCGTCACATTTTTATTCAGACTTGCCGGGACTATTCTTCGTCCCCATCCTCGGGCATATCCCAAGTGTGATAAACATTCTGAACGTCATCGTTATCTTCAAGCATATCAATGAGCTTTTCCAGATTCTTCACAGCTTCAGGGTCGTCCACCTGAGTAAGTGTCTGAGGAATATAACTGATTTCAGCCTGTTCAAACTCATAGCCCTTTGCTTCCAGTGCTTCACGCACCTTGCTGAAATCCTCGGGGGTTGTGGTAACCTCAAAGCATTCATCCTCGGCGCTGAAATCCTCTGCACCTGCATCCAGAGCATCCATCATAAGAGTGTCCTCATCAACCTTGTCAGTCTTTGCAATTACAAGCTGACCCTTGCGCTCAAACATAAAGCCAACGCTTCCTGTCTGACCAAGATTTCCTCCGAATTTGTCAAAATAGTGACGCATATCCCCTGCAGTTCTGTTTTTGTTGTCGCTGAGAGTTTCAACCATAAAGGCAACACCGCTTGCACCGTAGCCCTCGTATGTGAGTTCAAAGTATTCCTTGTTGCTGTCTTCGCCTGCGGCTTTTTTAATGCTTCTCTGAATGGTATCGTTGGGCATATTATTTGCCTTTGCCTTTGCAATGGCATCACGGAGCTTTGAGTTGCTGTCGGGGTCGGGTCCGCCGTCCTTCACCGCAACAACCAGCTCTCTGCCTATTTTAGTAAAGAGCTTTCCTCTTTTTGCATCAAGTGCTCCTTTTTTTCTTTTTATGGTTGCCCATTTGGAATGTCCTGACATTTTATTTTTCCTCCTAATGTATAAGTGTCATTTGATTTTATCTCGAAGGAAACAGCGTTGCCTTATGCAACACGCCTTCTCTGTATTACATTATTTTTCCTCGTGGATAATTTCCTTGAGACCTGCAGCAAGACCTGCAAGACCTTGAATTTCCGACGGAATAATGATTTTTGTTGCCTTGCCGTCTGCTGCTTTTGCAAAGGCTTCAAGACTCTTTATGGTAAGAACAGGATTGCTGGGAGCCGCTTCGTTAAGCATTCTGATACCCCTTGCAGTTGCTTCCTGAACCGAAAGAATTGCCTGAGCCTCACCTTCGGCAATGCGGATTGCAGACTCTTTTTCAGCCTCCGCCCTGAGAATCTGAGATTCCTTTTCAGCCTCTGCTTTGAGAATTGCAGCCGCCTTTTCACCTTCGGCAACAAGAATTGCAGACTTTTTTTCGCCCTCTGCCTTGAGTATGGATTCACGTCTTTCACGCTCTGCCTTCATTTGCTTTTCCATTGCCTCACGGATTCCTGCAGGGGGAATAATGTTTTTGAGTTCAACACGGTTCACCTTGATTCCCCACGGGTCGGTGGCTTCATCAAGAATTGCACGCATCTTTGTGTTGATTACATCACGTGAAGTCAAGCTTTCGTCCAGCTCCATATCACCGATAATGTTTCGGAGAGTGGTTGCTGTCAGATTTTCGATTGCCGACATGGGAAGCTCAACGCCGTAGGTGTAGAGCTTGGGGTCGGTAATCTGGAAGTATACAACCGTGTCAATCTGCATGGTTACGTTATCCTTTGTGATAACAGGCTGCGGCGCAAAATCCACAACCATTTCCTTCAGATTAACTTTTTTTGAGATACGGTCAATAAACGGAATTTTGAAATGAAGACCTGTGCCCCATGTACCGTTGTATGCACCAAGGCGCTCAACAATGTATGCATAGGCCTGAGGAACAATCTTTATACAAGAAGCCAGTAAAACAATCAGAATAACAGCCAGAATAAATATAATTGTCGGCATAAAAACATCTCCCTGAATTAAATTTGTATTATCTTATTCTTTCCACAACCACCTTAACACCTTCAAGGCCTTTTACAACAACCGCGGCATCCTTTTCAATTCTTTCACCGCTGAGGGACTTTGCTGACCAAATCTGCCCCATAACCTTTACCTGACCGTTGTTTTCAATCGGGTCCAATGGAAGAATTACAACACCTTCGGCTCCGATAATGCGGTCGGCATTGGTTGCAACCGTTTTTGAAGCTACAAATTTCCGTGCCAAAGGGCGGGTTATAATCAGCAGTATAACCGAAAGCAAAATAAATATGCCAATCTGCCACCATACACCAAGTCCAAGCGCAGAAATCAGAGCTGCCGCAAGGGCCGAAACAGCAAACCAGATGCACACAAGGGCAGGTGTGAATGCTTCAATAACTCCGAGAACAACTGCAAGAATCAGCCACATTATTGCTAAACTGTTCATAAACGGACTCCTTTCTTTCAGCCCAACAATGACTATCCGAAGCTGTCTGTAAAGGCATAACCGGAGCTTGTGATTGTTGATGGGCTTAAAAACAGCAACGGAACTTTAAAAAGTCCCGTTGAAGATATTAATATGCTCTTTTATAACCGCCGTTGCGTTTTCCTTCAGTGTTTCGCTTTAAATCCTGAATCTTTTCTTCGCTGTCCTGCTTGAATTTCAAGAGCTTGTCTTCAAAGGACATTTCTTCCATATCCTTTTTCTTATGAGAAAATTCAAAAACCTCGGGGGCACCTTGAATACCACCGCTTCGTTTTGTTTTTTCAGCAGGCTTCCTTTTTGGTTTGTCCTCAACCGCCTTCTTGATTGAAAGACTGATTTTTCCGTTTTCGTCAACAGAAATGATTTTCACCTTCACGTTTTGACCTGTGGTGAGATGCTTGCTGATGTCATCAACGTATTCGGATGAGACTTCTGAAATGTGAACCAGACCTGTTTTCCCGTTTTCAAGCTCAATAAACGCTCCAAAGGGCGCAATTCCCGTCACCTTTCCACGAAGTATTGTTCCTTCTTCAATTTGCATAGTTTTAAAATTTCCTCCCCGAAACGCCGTTGACGGCATCTTTTGTATAAAACGGAATGTTTCCGCATTTTATTTAGTGTTGCTGGCTTATATCAATAAAGATACGCTCATTTGGTCTTACAAAGCCAAGATTTTCACGAATTGCCTGCTCAAGATATTCGTCAGTGGAGGTTTTGCCGTATTCGTCCTGCAACGCCTGATTTTCAAGCTCTGCAGCGGCAATGCTCTCCTGTTTTTTTTCACGGATGGCTTCAAGCTGAGAAAGTGTAAGCTGCTGTTTCACCAAAATGAAAGCGGCATAAACAAACACAATCATAATTCCGGCAAATTTAATAAGCTTTTTTACCGAAATTTTTGCTTTTTTGTTTTTTGCAGACACAATCTCACCTCCGTTTACGGATATACTTATACAGATAATTACATTATATAGCAAACATTTGGCTTTGTCAATACTTTGAGACTACTTTTTTCGCAATATGTAGTAAGTATTTTTCAGCCTGACACTGAGCCTTGCACGGTTTTTGTTCAAAATACGCCGTGCCCGGCGCACGCCTCTGCCCGTATACCAGATTATTATGCTGACCGGCTTTTTGAAAACAAGAAAGATAAGACGTATGGGAAAAAACAAAATACGCAGAATTTTTTCGGTCAATTTCAGCAGCCATTTTATCAGAAAGGTGCTCAGATTCAAAAAACGGTTACGTATTGTGAAGGCATAAAGTCCAATGCCCAGCCCGTTGCCGATGAAACCGTGCCAGCGGATTTCACCATTGTTTTTTTTGTATGCGGCATAAAAAACTATAAAAGCCAGCGATGCAATGAACAAAATATCTTCTATCGTAACAACAATATCTCCGGGACCGAGAATACGTCTGCTGACACGCAGAATGTCATAGAGAAAAGCGGCAACAATACCCGTGGTTATGCTTGCAAGAAAAAATCCTGTTTCAACTGTCAGGGCAGATTGCATTTTTCATCACCCTATTTGAATATTTTGCCAAAAATACTGCTCTTTTCTTTTTTATGACCATCGGAGTACTCAATGCTGTCCACCTCGCCCTCAATTTCCAGCTCTCCGTCCTCAACGTTCAGACGGTTGATTCGGAAATCAGCACCTTTCACGGTCAACATCCCCTCAACGGTGTATATAATAATTCTGTCATCATCAAAGCTGCCCACATCTTCAACACCCGTCAGGGTAATTTTTTCCCGGTTGGTCATGGTCAGCCTGTGGCATATCTCCTCTTTGCGTCGTTCATCCATAAGGTCACAACCCTTCCTTTTAATTTGCTGTTTTATTATATTTGAATATAAAAGGATTTATGACAAAAACGGGAAGTAAAAAATCCGGGAGCGTCATTCTGAGCCGGCGACGAAGAATCTTATGATTTTAAGATTCCTCACTTTGTTCGGAATGACACTGTCGGATTATTATGCACACTATTTTCATTAACGCAACAGCACTTTTAAATACTATTTAACAAAATTTTCAGCAATAAGTGAAACAGCGTTGCTTTCCATCATAACAAGCCCATGCTCATTGAGGACACCCTGACGAACAAGGGGATTTGCCGCCTTGGAGGCAAATTCCGAAAGTACGTTTTCAAGCTCAAAGAGACCAAAAGAATCCCTTGGCTTCAGCTCAAGGTAAAACTTTCCCTGATATTTTATCAGACGGCTCTCGCCGATATAAAGCTCATAGATTTCCCGAACACCGTCGCAAAGATTTTCAAAATCATCAAATACAAAAATCCGCAAAAGCATAGTGCTTTTTCTGCGGCGCTGAATTCGGAATTCCGTTTGCTTTATCCGTTTGCCCGTTTTTATCAGAGCCTCGGCAATATCCTCCTCACTCTTGATTTTGCTCACCAGCATTGCAAAGCCGTTGTTTTCGGTGGGAACCGTTTCAACCATAAGCTGTGACTTGCCCACACGGAAATCAACATCACGTTCCGCCTGCTTCAGGGCATACCAAAACATATCCTGTGCCTCAGGAGTATTTTCGGTAAAGTTCTTTATGTCCACATTCCACGCCCTAATGTCACCTGCGTCAATTTCTATTTTAATTTTATCTTCATTAACACGTTCAATACGCATTTGTTCCACCTCCGAATTCTGCGACTGAAAGCTGAAAAACTTTACTTTTTTTGAGTTTATGTCTAATTATACATTATTTTGCGCAATTTGAAAAGCCTAAATTTTTTCCAAATACACTTTTGGGTAAAAAAACATAAATTCCCTATTGAAATTTTGAATATATTGTGGTAATATGATAACAATACAAATTAAATATGTGCTTTATAATTTTATTATAAATCGGCTCAGCATCCCTGCGATGTACGTGAATGCGGAATAATGTAAAACCAACACTTTTATTAAGGGAATTTCTCTCCGAAGGCGGCGCACATGCCTCCCCAATCCTTGATTGCGGCCAGTGGACTTGTAATGTCTTTGGGATTTTACCCACCTGCCATGCAGGTTTTTACCTTATCCCATATACGGCATAGGCGGGGTTTTTTTGTTATATGGAGAGTTTATTTTGGTGATTAGCCGCACCCCCACTTTGTATTTCGGGCACATAGCGGCAGAAAAAGCCTCGCGAATACACAAAGTATTCACTTCGTTTTTTGTTTGCTCTGCACCCAAAATACTGCGTTAGTGTACGACTCCTCGCCAAAACAACCCCTCCTCGGATTTGAATATTGTGTGGTACACGACTTTTACCACATAGCCGCACCCCCCAAACAAGAGAGTTGTCATTCTGAACGCAGTGAAGAATCTGAAAAAACTATAATATTGGATGCACTTGCACAAAAAAACAGCAGGTTTTGGAAAAAAATTCGCAAAAAACCTTGACAAAATCGCTAAAATATATACAATATAAGTATATGCTTTTAACAATGGGGTGAGAATGTGCGTGTTATTTCAGGTTCAGCAAGGGGCCGGAAATTAATTGCACTGCCGGGGCTGGACACCCGACCCACCACCGACCGTGTTAAAGAATCTGTGTTCAATATCATCTCTCCCCACCTTCCGGCACGCTGTGTACTGGACTTGTTTTCGGGGAGCGGAGCATTGGGGATTGAAGCCCTGAGCCGTGGCTCAGAAAAGTGTGTCTTTGTTGAAAATACAAAAGGTGCCATGAATGTTACGTCCCGGAATATTGAACTTGCAAGAGTTGATGACCGTGCCCAAGTCTTTTTGGGTGATGCATTTTTGTATCTTGAACGCACAGGAGAGGTTTTTGATATTATCTTTCTTGACCCTCCGTACAACACGGGAATGTTGAAGCGTGCCGTGGATTTGATTGCCGAAAGAAATCTGCTCTCGGAGGACGGAATTATTGTTGCCGAAACGGAATTCGGAGGCGAAGAACCTGAGCATTCGGGTTTTGAAATCATCAAACGTGCAAAATACGGCAAAACCGTGATTCTGATATTGAAAAAAAGCTGATGCAAGGAGTGTGAATTATGCAGGTTGCTGTTTATCCCGGAAGCTTTGACCCATGCACAAACGGGCATCTGGACATTATCACCCGAGCATCCCATATGTTTGAAAAAGTGGTTGTTGCTGTTCTTATAAACGAAAAAAAACATCCTGTGTTCACCCTTGAAGAAAGGGTTGAGATGTTGAAGATTGCCACAAAGCACATCGAAAATGTGGAGGTTGTTTCCTTTTCGGGTCTGCTGGCGGATTTTATGAGAAAAAACGGCTATTCTGTTATTGTCAAGGGTTTGCGTGCGGTTTCTGATTTTGAATATGAATTTCAGATGGCATTGACAAACAGTGCCCTTTATGACAAAATTGAGACGGTTTTTATTCCGTCCTCTGCTGAATTTATGTTTTTGAGTTCAAGCATTGTTAAAGAAGTTGCAAAGTACAACGGCGATCTTGATGCACTTGTTCCCGAGGAGCTTGTTGCAGGTATCAAACGCCGTTTCGGATATTAAATTTGTTTACAGGAGGAAAAAACATGGACGCTCTGGAATTGATAAACGAGTTAGAGGATATAATTGACAAGGGTGCAGCTGTTCCCTTTACGGGTCGCTGTATGCTTGACAAGGAAGAGCTTCTTGAACTCATTCAGGAAATCCGTCTCAAGCTGCCCACCGACCTTGAACAGGCAAAGTGGATTAAGGCTGAACGTCAGAACATTATTGACGACGCAAACAAGGAAGCAGAAGAAATCATCAAGGTGGCAAATGACAAGCTCATTGCCATGATTGACGAAAACGAAATTACAAAGAAGGCTATGGCTGCTGCTGCCGAGATTACCGACAACGCCAATGCCGAGGCTGCTTCAACAAAGAAGTCAACATATCAGTATGCTGACTATCTTCTTGAAAATGTTGAAAACGTTGTTACAAAGACAATCCGTGACCTTGAACAATGCATCAACATTGTCAGAGACAACAGAAATCAGATTAAATAACATCAGCATTTAAGCAAAGTAGGAATCAATGCGTTAAGTGAGAGACGGACGGGAAGTTGCCGTCTTTACGAAAAGCCGTGTTTGGCTTGCGGTGTTGGTTTCGCATTCCGTTGCTGCAAAATTCGTATATTTTTTATTACCCTTTTTGTAGCTATCTGCAGAAAGGGTGATTTTTTTATGAAAAAGTTTTTTCCAAAACTATCGGTAAAGGATATTTGTGTCCTTGGCTTGCTGATTGCAATCACTATTGTTCTGGCTGTGTACTGCACATTCAGAGTAGGTGAAGCAATCAAAATTCCCATGAAATTTATTTCCATCTTTATTACTGCGGTTATTTACGGGCCCTTTTACGGCGGACTTGTGGCAACTTTGGGCGATTTGTTCAACTGTCTGCTTGCACCGTCAGGAGCCTTGCTCCCTCAGATTACCCTCATTGAATTTTTGAACGGCTTTGTTTTTGGTATTTTCTTTTTCAGGCAAAATATTTCTTCAAGGAGCTATCTATTGCGAACCGTTGCCTGTGTTTTGGTTTTGTTTGGGGTGGATATGGTTTTGACAACTGCGGTGCTTTCACTGTGGGTTGGAATTTTTCCCTCCTTTGGAGTTGCCTTTGTCACAAGAATTGTTGCAGGCGTAATCAAAGCGGCACTCCATCTTATTGTTATTCTTGCATTGAAAGGCTATCTTGAAAAGATTAGAAGGTTGAAAAAATGAGTACTGACTTCAAAAACTTTGCCAACAGCTTTCAAGCTGTGGCAAGATTACAGCTTGAGGGAATCACTTGTCTGATGAAGCATCTGGGAAATCCTCAGAATCAACTGAAATTTGTCCACGTTGCGGGAACAAACGGCAAAGGCTCGGTCTGCAACTTTTTGCGTAGTATTTTCACAACAGCAGGCATCAGAACAGGGCTATACACATCACCCAACCTGATTTCGGTTTGCGAGCGGATTTCGGTTGACGGTGAGCTGATAGGCAATGATAATATAACCCGCATTCTTGAAAAGGTTGAAGGTGCGGCTGAAAAGGTGAAGATTGAGACGGGAGCTCTGCCCACCCAGTTTGAAATATGGACAGCGGCGGCTTTTTGTTATTTCAGCGAGCAAAAATGTGAATTGGTTGTTCTTGAAACAGGACTTGGGGGCGAGCGTGATGCAACAAACGTGATTTTGCCCCCTCTGGCATCGGTTATAACCACCATCGACATTGACCATGTGGAGTATCTTGGCAGCAGGCTCGAAGGAATTGCCGAGGCAAAGGCAGGAATAATCAAAAAAGGCTGTCCCATTACTGTTTCCGCAAAGCAAAAACCCGAAGCCGAGGCAGTTTTGCAAAAACATTGCTCCGAAAAACAAAACAGACTTATTGTTGCAAATGAAGCTGTTCTCAAAGACGCACAGGACTTTTGCGAGGTATTTGATTACACTTTAAACAACGGCAAGCACTTTGGGGACATAAAATGTGGCATCTGTGGCTTTTATCAACCCGAAAATGCTGTTCTTGCCATTGAAACCGCAAATGCCTTGGGGATTGCCACGGAGCATATCAAAAATGGCATTGCCAAAGCCACACATCGGGGACGTTTTGAAATTATCCGTCAAAACCCTGCTGTGATATATGACGGAGCGCACAATCCAAACGGCATGACCGCCCTTGCAAAGTGCCTCAATCGTTATTTTCCAAAGTGGGACGGCGCAACCTTTATTATGGCATTCATGGGCGATAAAGACATAGCAGGAGAACTGAAAATTCTGAAAGATTCCGGGCTTTTGAAGAATTCAAAAATTTTTGCGGTTCAAGTGAAGAACAATCCCAGAGCAGCGGAAACGGACAGAGTTTGCCGTGATGCCCGCACCGTGGGCGCAGATGCTTTTGGATATGCAGAAATCAAAGATGCCTATAAAGATGCCCTGAAAATCGGTAAACCTGTTATTATCTGCGGCTCGCTGTATTTATATAAGGACTTTGATGAAATCAGAGATTAATTTTAAAAAGTGGATGATGCATTAAAACGCATCATCCACTTTCGTATAGTACTATTATTCTTTATCACTCTGAGCTTCAGCCTCTTTTATGCACTTTTCGATTGCAGGATAAACAAAATAGTTTGTTGTGAATCCAAACAATGCCGCAAGAATAAGTGCTTCAAGGAGATAGAACACAGCCAGTCCCACCACGCTCATGAAAACTGTTGTGATAACATAAGGAACACCAATGTGAACAACAACCAGAATCAACAAAAGCAACATATTCTTTGGTACATTTGACATGACAAAAATAAAGGAGTTTTTGAAGATTGACCCCATTGAGAGCTTGAAGGTTATCATTATCTGATAAATATAAAGGTGCATCATCAGATATATCAGCAAAAACAGGAATATAAACGCATTCAGCAGTGAAACAGCTCCGCCCATTGACGAATAGAATGTAATTGCCGTTGTCACAAGCACAAATACAATAAGGTCAATAATCCACAAGCAGAATGACTGCAAGAAGTTTGACTTTGCGTGCTCAAAGAAGTCAGCAACGGGATAAACGTGTTCCTCACGGCTGTAATTCCGCAGAATATATGTATATCCTGCCGTCACAGGCCCCAAGCCAAAGAAAACCGTAAACAGTATTGCAAGAGCAAATTTGATGATTAAGTCAAACCCAGCAATCATAGGCATAGCCGCTGCCTCGGTTTCCGAAATTTCATAAAACACAGGAGAAACAGCATCGGTAATGCGGCTCGACAAAAAGCCCATAACAACCATTGTCACAACAAAAAAAGGAATTGCGCTGACAAAATAAAGCAAGTTCAGCTTAACAAGATTCCACCACTTGCGTCTCAGAAGCTCAAAATAAATTGACATTCTTGATTGATTGGGGTCTCTTTTGGGAACACCGGGACCCGGTTTTGAATAATTAAAAAAACCAAACATTTTATACCTCGCAAAAAACTATAATATATCAATTAATTATATAACAAAACAATATAAATGTCAATTAATAAGTGTCGGATTTTCAAAACTTTTGTCCGCGCCGCCTTGAAAACAAAAAAACTATATGTTATAATTCAAAAAAACACTACCTCAACTTATACATTGAACTTATATACGGAGTGAGAAAATAATATGGAAATAAAAATATATAACACCCTTCCTCCCGAAGCAAAAACGGTCAGAGAAACAGTTTTTATTGATGAACAGGGGTTTTCCTACGATTATGACGAGGTTGACGATGTTGCCGTTCACTTTGTGATGTTTGAAAACAAATTGCCCGTTGCGGCATGCAGAGTCTTTCAGTTCGAAAGCCCAAAAATCTTTGCCCTTGGCAGACTTGCAGTAAAAAAAGAGTGCCGTGGCAAAAATTACGGCAGTATGATGCTTGACGCCGCAAAGGAATATGTTCGGTCAATAGGCGGCGAAGCGCTCATTCTTCACTCACAGCTTCATGCAAAGGATTTTTATGCAAAAAACGGCTTCAAGGAATATGGCGAGATTGAATGCGAAGAAGACTGCCCCCACATATGGATGAAATTTCAAATATAAATAATCAAAAATAAACTTCACTGTCCTTTTTTTCGGACACCTTGCTTGGTATAATCAAGACATAAAGATAAACATACAATACCAAACAGGAGGATAAAGATATGGGCTTCATTGCAGCAGTAGGAATTGCACTTCTCTTTCCGCAAGTTATGAAATCAATTGTGACAACAGGCCGCAACTAAGAAAGCAATTCTGTTATATAAAAAGATAAAGATTCTTCGCTACGCTCAGGATGAATGTTCTGATGTCATTCTGAGCCATTGGCGAAGAATCTTTTTTATCCGCAAAACTACCGCTCCGCAACCGTCATTCTGAGCGTAGCGAAGAATCTTTATCTTTTTTACTTTTCCAAATAATTATCTTTTACCGCCGCCGCAAGGTTACAAATCTCATCCACCACCCGTTGAGGCGAAATGATTTTTGCTTTACTGCCAAAGCTCATAATCCACGAAAGAAACTGTGGACTCACGGCAATCTTTGTGCGGCACAAAAAATGTTCGTCACCGGTCTTCAGAACAGGAACATCAAGCCCGAACCTGTCATAAACAACACCAATCAGGCTGTTGTGAAATTCCATTGAAACATCGGTTTCCTCACCGCCAAACATCTGAAACATCGTCTTTGAATATTCCGAAAGGTCAAAGGGCGTATCCGAAAGAACCCGCTCCTCCTCTGTTTCACAAATTGCTTCCATTTTGTCAACACGGTAATGAACATAACTGTCATATTTTTTCTTGTACGCAATCATATAATAATTCTCGTCATCCCAACTGAGTGCAACAGGCGATTCGGTATAAAAACCGCCATCCTTGCGATATTCCTTTTGCTTGTCAATGCCAATATTGAAATATCTGAACTTTATTTGTCTGTTTGCGGCAATGGCATCATGAATTTTGTCAACATTATAATAAATCTGTTCATTGAGAGTCTTCACCCGATTTGTCACAAAAACCTGACGGTGGAGCTTTTTTGCGTTTTCGTGACTTGTGAGCTTTTCGATTTTTGAAATCAGCTCCATACTCTTTTTTCTTGTGATGAACTTTGCCGACTGAACACTGTCCACAAGGAGCTTCAGCTCGGGAAGCTCGAAATCACGGCTTGCAACATAGTAATCTGTTGTGCGTGATTTTCGGGAACAAATATCCAGTCCAAACAACTGAAGCTGTTCCAAATCGTCATAAATGCTTTTGCGCTCAGCCGAAATCCCAACCTTTGCAAGCTCCCCAATCATCTGCGGAACTGTCATTGTATTTTCTTCATCGGTTTCTTCGGTCAGAATCTTTGCAAGATACATCAGCTTCAGCTTTTGTTGCGCCTGTTTCATGGCAAATCACCCCTTTATTTCAATCATACCGGTTTCGGTCAAAAGAAAGTCCATTTTCACATCATGCAAGTCGACAGGAATCCCTTCACAAAGCTGGAATTCATAGCAAAAACCCACCTTTGTTGCCTTGCAGCCGTCAAGGAACATGTCATAACACCCCTTGCCAAAGCCCACTCTGGCACCACATTTGTCAAAGGCAATCCCCGGTACAACCACAACATCAATATCTGATTTTTTTACATCTTTGGAATTTTTCGGCTCAATAACCGAAAACCCGCCCTTTTGAAGAACGGTGTTCTCCTCAAAGGCAACCGCTGTAATTTTTCCTGTTTTTTCTTCCGTCACAGGAAGAACAAGGCTTTTTCCGTCTTCAAAGGCTCTTTTTATTATTCCCTTTGTGTCGGCTTCATTGCCCAAAGGCATATACAGCATAATCACCTTTGCTGACCGGTATATCCGGCTGTTCAAAAAAATTTCTGCCGCCCTCTGACTTTTTTCAACAACCTCATTTTTGTTCATAAGGCGACGTTTTGCTTTCATTTCATTTCGGATTAGATTTTTCAACGCTTTCCTCCACAATCATGTATGAAATAGCTAAATTAAATTCGCCTTTAGCGTGCTTTAGCACATTTAGCTCGCCGTCAGGCGAATTTAGCTGAATAGATTTAACTTTGTTAAATCTATTCTACCATATTCTCAAAAAAAAGGCAACCCTTCAAGAAGAAGGATTGCCCCAAGTTAGTCTGAGCGCAGTCAAAGCATCTTTTTCGCTTTTGCATACTGAAAATGTCTTTTAACCTCTTATTTTGGTTACGATGTCTTTGAATTATCTTTCTTTAATTTCGTTGAGATATACACGGCGTCCACCTTCATCACGGCTTTTTATTCCGGCAATGAGAATTTTTGCCATTTCAATGGTATCAGAGAAAGGATGGTCATCTTCACCTGTGCGCAGATAATGAACAAATACATCAAGCTGTTTTTTGAATGCATAATATGAATCACCATCGCTTAGCACACAGCTTCCGTATTGTGCCATAATGGTCAATCCGTTGGAAGCAAATCCATATCCCATAGGAATACTTACATCGCAACCATTTTTGTGATGAAGCTGTACCATCGCACGGTCATGGTCTCCAAGGTTTTCAACCCATTCAAAGCCTTGACCAAGAAGAGGATGCATAGCTTCAATTGCGTGCATGCCATAGTTTTCCCAATATTTAGCCATAGGACTTACAATGTAACGAATCTTACCAAGCTCATAGTGATTCTTATAAAAAGGTTCATATGATTTTACATAACGCATAGATGATGAAGACTGTATGTGGGCTCCGTTATCATACCATTTTACAATTGTGCGGAGATCTTCTTCATTGTCAGTAAGAGGCTTATCAATAAAGATTGGAAGCCCCGCTTCAATAAACGGACGGCAACGTTCGACATGCTCCGAACCAATATCTGTTGCACAAATAATAGCATCAACCTGACCAATCATCTCCTCAGGATTTGTAACAACATTGGGAATAAATGTTGCACGAGCACAGTTTTCTGCCATCTCCCTGTCTTCATATCCTGTGAAGCAAACGTGAGTAACCTTAACACCGGGAATGCCGAATGTTTCTTTTGGTTGTTTAGCAAGATATTGTGGAATGGTTGGATAAAGTTCATTTGTCCATTTGCACATTTCGTCATGATCGTAGCCATTAATCATGGCACTCCACGAGAATGGATGCGCATTGCCTTCGGTCATACCAAGCATACCGATACGAATAGGTTTGTCATTCAGTGGGAAATTCATAGTTTTACCTCTTTTCTTTTTACCCTTTTATCCTTTTATTTGATTTACGATGTCTTTGAAATAAGCACTCAATGCCACAACATCCGCTCCAACGCTAATAAAGTTGAAGCCTTCTTCTTCAAGAGCCTTGAAGTTTGCTGTACCACCAACAGTACCTGCCATTTTTCCGTGCTTTCGTGCAGTTTCCGCAACAAGGCGGCGCGCCTTGAGGGTTTCTTCATTGAATACTTCGGCAGGATTTCCGATTCCCTGACTGAAATCGGCAGGGCCAAAGAAAATCATATCAATTCCCGGAAGAGCACAGATTTCTTCAAGCTCCGCCATTGGCTCAGGGTCTTCAATCTGAACAATCACAAATCTTTCCTCATTTGCTTCCTTGATGTAATCTGCTGTGTCAACCATACAGAACTTTGCATCGGCATTACCGCCGTCAATGGGTCTTCTGCCAATGGGATGGAATTTTGTGAAGTAAACAATTTTCTTTGCTTCTTCAAGACTCATAAGATGAGGAACCATAATTCCTGTACTATCTGCCTCAAGGGGCTTAATAAAATCATTGTAGCTTCCCTTTGAAACACGTGTCAGAACATCCACATCATAAAGCTTTGCAGCTCTAATCATATTTTCAAGGTCAATATAATCCGACGGAACGTGCTCCATATCAATCCATATGCAGTCCACACCGCACATTGCCGCAATCTCGGCAGCTCTGGGGTCTGCAAGGTTCAGCTTTGTGCAAAGTGCAGTTTCGCCTCTTTTAATTCTTTCCAATACTTTACTTTTTCTCAAATGCATAATAAATTACCTAACCTTTCCTTTAATATTATTTCGCGCTGTAACCGCCGTCAAGGGGAATAATTGCACCTGTCATATAAAGAGACGCATCGCTTGCAAGATAAACAATCAGACCTTTCAGGTCGGTGTTGTTTGCCATTCTTCCAAGCATTGTATTTTCGCAATATCTTGCAACAAACTTTTCGGGCTGATTATTGAAAAGCCCCCCAAGCTCCGCACAGTTCACACGCACGCCGTACTGACCGTAGTGGCCTGCAAGGAATTTTGTGTAGTTGGTCATTCCGCCCTTGTGGAAGAAGTAGTCACCGGGCATCATTCCGTCTTTTCCCATCATATCTGTTCCCTTGTAAAGGAAGTAGTCTGGGCCCAAAATGCCCATATATGAGCCAATGTTGATGATTGAGCCACAGCCGGCCTTTGCCATACGGTCGCCAAATTCCCTTGAAATAACATAAAGAGCTGTTGCGTTGGCGCTCATACTGCGTGCAAAAGCCTCTGCGCCGTTGTTATCCTTCACGGCACATCTGAGAACTGCATTGTTCACCAGAACATCAACCTTTTTCTCCTTGCTGTAAACCTCGTCACACAAAGCCTTGATGCTGTCATAGTCTTCAAGGTCAAACTCCGCAAAACGGATTTTATAGCCCTTTTCAACCAATCCCGCAAGACGTTCTTCATTATTCTTTCTGTTTCTTGAAGCAACCCAGACCGTTGCACCGGCTTCCGCAAGAGCCTCAACAACCTGATAACCGTACATACCTGCACCGCCTGTTACAACAGCAACCTTGCCTGTCAGATTGAACATTTCCATAACATTCATATCAAAAATCCTCCGTTTTGAACAATGTCATTAAGTTAAGGATATTTGCAAAGAGTCATTCTGAGCGTAGCCACAAGGCGAAGTCGAAGAATCTTATTTGCTACAAAGATTCTTCACTACGTTCAGAATGACAAGCTGCTTAACTTAATGACATTACCATTTTGAATTTAATTTTATTATATAACATAAAATTCTCTTTTGTAATGTCCTCAAAGAACAAATGTAAAAAACAATGTCCGTTTTATTCACTTTTCTATTGATTTTTTCAGAATTTGTGCTACAATGAACTGAGAAGGTGATATACTTGAGCAACAACCGAATATCCAAAAACCTGAAATTTAAAATTGACGAACTCAGCTTTGAAGCAACCATCGAGAAGTCTGTGGGGCATACAGAAACATATCCCTCCGACCTGAAAAATCTGCACTATCACGTTATGTACGAGGTTCTTCCTGTGGAGGACGACCCCATTATTATCCACACCGCAGAATCAGTCAGCGAACACAAAAACTGTTTTGTTTGTATTCCTCCCTTTTGCAGGCATCGGACAATCAGGAAATCACAGTTGCGTATTCTTTTTTCATACGACAAAACACAGCCCAAGGTTACGGATTTTCAGCAGTTTATGGATTTTTTCTTTTCAGGAACAGAGCCCTTTGAAATTCCCGCAACGTCCACACTTTTTCATATGTGCGGCGAAATTGACAACGCCTTTGAGCTTCCCGATGAGCTTGCAGGCCATGCGGCAACCTCGGCGCTGAAGCTTATTTTCTGCAATATATACAAGCATCACGCAACAGCCAAAAACGCCAATTATGTAACAAACGAAAGCTATCTGGTGAAAATTGACGACATAATAAACGATTTTCAAAAGGACATAAATCTTCAAAGCCTTGCGGCATCCCTGCACCTGAGCACAAAACAGGCATCACGCATATTACAGAAAAACTACAAAAAGAAGCTCTCAGAAATACTCATTGAAAAACGGCTTTCGGTTGCCGCAGAGCTGTTGCTCCGAAGCACAAAGTCTGTTTCGCAGATTGTTGAATATGTGAACTTTCCCTCGGAAAGATATTTTTATTCCCTGTTCAAGAAGACCTTTGGCTGTACCCCTTGCAAATACCGAAAATCAGGTAGCAAGTTATAGCCAGAAACTATCCCCACAAGACATTTCTGAAAAATAATTGGCGGTACGAATTATAGAAATTTAATCATTTTTTTGATATACTGATAAAAAACAAAAAACCGTAATAAAGGAGTCAAAAAAATGAATACACCAAAAGGACAAGAATTGTATACTCACGCAAAAGAACGTATGCCCGGCGGCGTACAGCTTCTTTCAAAGAGACCTGAAATGTTTGCACCCGACAAATGGCCCAACTACGCAGTAAGCGCCAAGGGCTGTCACCTTACCGACCTTGACGGCAATACGTACACCGACATGACAACAAACGGAATCGGTGCCTGCCTCCTTGGTTATACAGACCCCGACGTAACAGCAGCAGTGGTAAACAGAATTCAAAGCGGCGCAATGACATCTCTCTGCGCACCCGAAGAAGTTTATCTTGCTGACCGTCTCTGCGAAATTCACCCATGGGCAGAACAGGCTCGTTTTGCAAGAACAGGCGGCGAAATCTGTGCAATTGCAGTACGTATTGCAAGAGCAACAACAGGCAGAAACCTTGTTGCAATCAGCGGTTATCACGGCTGGTCAGACTGGTATCTTGCATCAAACCTTTCGGACGACCAGGCTCTTGACGGCGTTCATCTTCCCGGACTCAAGCCCTCAGGTGTTCCCCGTCAGCTTGCAGGAACAGCATATACCTTCATGGCAAACGACAAAGAAGCCTTTGACAAGCTCATTGCCGAACACGGTGACGACCTTGCCTGCGTAATTATGGAACCCATGCGAAACGAGCTTCCCGAAGAAGGATTTTTGGAATATGTCCGTGACACTCTTCATAAAAACGGCTCACTTCTGATATTTGACGAAATCACAATCGGCTGGCGTTATACCTTTGGCGGATGCCACAAAGAGCTGGGCGTTAACCCCGACATGGCGGTATTCGCAAAAGCAATGGGCAACGGTCATCCCATTGCCGCAGTAATCGGAACAGCAGCCGCAATGGAGGGTGCACACGAATCCTTTATCAGCAGTACATACTGGACCGAAGCCGTTGGCCCCACAGCGGCACTTGCAACCCTTGAAAAAATGGAAAGAACCAAGATTTGGGAACATGTGGCACGGATAGGCACAGCCCTTCAGAACAACTGGATTGAGCTTGGCAAAAAGCACGGACTCAACATCAGCTGCAGCGGATTCCCCTGCCTTTCGCACTTCAGTTTTGACAATTATCCCCTTGAACTCAAAACTCTGTACACAGTGCTGATGCTTGACGAAGGCTTCCTTGCAAACACGGCCTGCTATCCCACATTGGCACATAATGACGAAGTTGTTGCACGTTACCGTGATGCAATTGACGTTGTATTCGGAAAAATTGCCGACCTTTTGAAAAAGGGCGGCAAGGAGGCAGTTCTTGAGGCTCTTGACGGAAAAGTTTGTCAGACAGGCTTCAAGAGATTGCTTAAATAATAAAACCGGGGATGTAGTATTATACACCAAATTGTATAATGTAACATCCCAAATTTTTTCAAAGGAGGACTTCATATGCATTCCATAAAAATGAATCTGGGCAACCGTCAGTGCCGCATATACGTCGGACCCGAATTCCCGCACAGAATCACAAACTGGGACGTAAAGCGTCATTGCAACGCACAATTTGAATTCCACGTTGCGCTGAGCGGAAGCTGTACGGTTGACGTTGACACCCGGAGCTTTTCCCTTTCATTTGGCGATGCATTGCTCATTGCGCCGGGTCAATATCATTGCCCCAAAAAAATGACCGCCGATTATGAATGTTTTATCTTCTCCTTTGCCATAAAAACCGATTCTTTTGCAAAAAGATTTTACGAATCCAATTCAAAATCCGTAAAAATGCAGCTTTCGGAATTTGAGCTTGCACTTTGCAAGGAAATTCTTGACAAAAACCGCGAAAATGAGCTTTTGCGTTACCAATGTGTCGGCTCTGTTTATTTTCTTTTGCTTTCGGGCATCTTCAAAAAACTTGGTTGCTTTGAAAACACAAAGGAAACAAACAGCGCAAATTCCGACAGACGACTTGACCATATTGACGACTTCTTTGAACAGAACCTTGCCGAAAATGCAACAGAAGAAGCCCTTGCAAAAAGGCTGAATCTTTCGACCCGACAGCTCAACCGTGTTCTCCAGACCAATTACGGAACAAACTTCCGCAAAAAGCTGTGCAATGCCCGAATGAATTCCTCCGGCTGGTTGCTCCGCACAACAAACATGAGCGTGAGCGAAATAGGCAAAACCGTGGGCTATTTGTCCGACACATCTTTTTTCAAAGCATTTAAGGCATACTACGGCATAACACCGTTGCAATATCGCAAGAAGAACGAGGAAGACAGCGAATAAAAACAACGTATTCTTTTGACGGCTTTCGGGTCATTCTGAGCGAAGTCGAATAATCTTTACCCCAATATTTGAGGGTTCTATAGCAAATGTTGGAGTGAATGCTTTGTAAAGATTCTTCGCTGCGCTCAGAATGACTAAAGCTTGTCGGTACAAGGTCATGTTGAGCGTAGTCGAAACATCTTTTTTGTACTAAACCCCAATATTTGATAAAGAACCTATTTGAAAAAGAACATCAAAAAAGGAGAGGAATTTTCCTCTCCTTTTTTATTTAATTTTCATATTCGTAAACAACAACCGACTTGGGCGTTGCATTGTATGAGAACACCATAACCTTGTAATTACCATCGGTAAACTCATACAAATCCTTTGCCTCCTCTACGCTCAAAGCTCTTGAGCCCGAGCAAAGAAGAATTTTGGGAACATTCGTTTTGAGATACTGCTCCTCAACACCCTTCAGCGAAGTCACCGTAAAGGTATCAGCCGTCACATCAGTAAGGTCGCCAAGCTGATAACGGTTGAAGGCAATATAGTAATCCGGATATGATCCGTTTGCCGCAAACCAAACAAAGGGCTTTGCATCTGCCGCAGTAAGGTTAACATCAGGAAGACCCGAAGGTTCAAAGTCAAAGATACGCTCGATGGCTCTTGCCTTTGAATTCAACGTTTCAAAACGGATAATATCGCCTGTACCGATTTCGGACATATCTGCAAGGTATCTTGCCTTTTCAGCATCCGAAAGTGTGCTGATTGCAGCAGGCTGAATAATGCCTCTTGAACCAAAGCAATTGGTTCCGTTCTTTTCCTGATACAAAATTCCGGCTTCAATCACCTGAAGGTTTTCATCCGCAACAAATGACTCATCCGACAAGGATGAAAGATTCTTACCCTTGATGTTGTAAACAATCTCGCTGTCACTGATAACCGCTTCAATCTCCTCAACAATGATGTTCGGTGCATTATCGGTTGTAACGGACGCAAGACCGCCCGTTGATGCAGAATAATTCTCTTTCTTAACCATAAACGAGGGCATTCCCACATCATCAGGCAGGAACATATCAATGTTCTGCGTCTGGCTTGAACGGTTGCCTGCAACGCTTGTAACATTTGCAGCCACACGGTACACATCGTCAAAGCTTGTGTCGGTTGTGTACTGACCGCCAACGGTGGGAATAACAAACACCGGTGTGTTGTCCTTAACTGCCGCAACCTGCTTGTGTTCAGACCAGAACGCACCCGATTCCTTGGAATAAAGACCCGATACAATGTTACCAATCATTCTGAATTCCGAGTTTTCATTTTCAACGGTTGTGTCAATTTCTCTGATTTTGCCGTCACCATTGAGCTTGTATCTGATGAAATTCTTTTCATAAACCCAGTTGTTTGAATTCTTTGCATTTGCAAGAACTTCGGCAAGCTCGGATTTTGTCTTCATTGCACCGTCCAGCTTAACCTTATCGGCTGTTTCATAGATATTCCACTTACCGCTCTGGTCAAAAATCTTAATACGGGTTGAAGTTTCAAGAACACCATCCGTTCCCGATACCTGAGAAAATCCGATAATCCAGTCGGTTGAACCCTCGGTGTATTCCTCCAGCCAGAGGATTTCGCCGTTTTCTTCGGCAAAAGCCAGAACCGCCGAACCGATTACAGGCTCATTGTCAGGTCTGTTCTTTTCATAATATGCCGACATTGTGTATTTTTCGCCTTCAATAACAAACTCGTCGGTGCTCTTTGAATTGAGCTTGCCTGTAACAGGCTCGCTGTAAACCGCAATTGCGGCATTTTTGCCCTCAGGTGTGTTGTAAATCTTAACCAGAGTATCCTTCTTGATTTTGCTTGCCGAAAGGGACTTGCCCAAAGAATCGGTAATTCTGAGAGTTGCCTTGTCAAGAACAGTCTTCACACCATCGGTATCTACAACTGTTATATTCTCATCGTCCGTAACAGCCGATGCCACCTTGTGAAGTGAATATTTCTTCACAAACACAACATCAAAAGCGCCGTCCTTGTCATTGTTAACAAGAGTCAGACTTCCACCGCAAAGAACAAGGTCCTCATTCTCCCAGTAGGGGTCGGCATAACCGTTCACCACAACAGGCACATCCTGACCGATTGTAAATTTGCGTTCCTTGCCGTTTTCGGTTTCGGTAATGATTGTTCCCTTTGCAATATCCGCCGCTGTTGAAACAAGCTGCGAATCAGTCAGCTCAACAACCTCGTCCTCATATGTCTGCCATACAAGAACAATGTTATCCTTGTTGGATTTGTGAGTTGCAACAATCACTTCTCTGCCCAAGAGGTTTTTCAGCTGATTTGTTTTGTCAATAAACTTTGTGCCGCTGATGTCAGCCGCATATTCGTCAGTCTTGGGCTTTCCGTCAAGACGTGTGATGCTGTTTTCGTTCACAACACCCTCGGTGAGAGTTATACCGTGCTTTTTGTAAAGAGTATTCTCACCGTCGGGATAATAAACCGTGCTTTCCGAGCTGAGTGTCATTTCAATTGTGGGAGCAAGCAACGCATTGTAGAGCATGATTGCAGCATTACCACGGCTGATAAGACCGCTTTCCTCATCACCCTCAACATTGTCAAGAATGTCAAGTCTGTCGCAATAGCCCATAAGTGCCGCCGAGCTTCCAAGAATCTTCTCGGAATATCCGATTGCACGCATTGTCATGTAAATCAGTTCAGTTTCGGTCACATAATCATCGGGTCTGAATCTTGAATCACCGTCACCCGAAATAATTCCAATGTCATGAGCCGCCGAGATTCCCGCAAAATTCTTGTGTTCTTCAGGAACATCCGAGAATACCTTGTGCGCCTCACCAAACCCGTTAACACCGCCCAAAGCCATTCTGGCAACAGCTTCAGCCGCTTCGCCCCTTGTCATAAGGTGGTCAATACCAAAAATCTCGTCATTGACATTTTCCATAACCTCAAGGTGCGAAAGAAGGGTCACAGGACCTTCACAGAATGAGCCTGCAACATCTTCACCAAGCTCATTTGCGTTGGGGTCGGGAACATAGCCATAAATCTCAACCTCCGCAAGAACCAGAATCTGCATGTCCGTCTTGACTACCCTCACATAACGGTAAGCCGTCTTTGAGGGATTAACCTCAACACCCTCGCCAAAGGGTGTGGGGTCATCGCCCATGGCAACAATTGTTTCCTTCACCGCAAAATCGGGAGTGTTTGAAAATTCAACCGCAACTCTCTGACGGTACATATTTTCATTAACGTCAATACGGGGATAAACCACAACAGAAGTGATTCTGTGGGGTTCGCCAAGGTCAAACATCATATGCTCGTTTAAGCCCAGGTTTCCTCTTGCCCAGATTGTTCTCATATTTCCGTCAATAACAGATGCAGGTGAATAAGGGTTCATGGTGGAGCTTGGGTAAAGTGTTGCATTTAGTGCAACGTTCTCTGCCGCCACATCTGCCGCCGCAGCCTGCATAACGGGGAACAGCCCAATGCAAAGTGCAGCGCTCAAAATCAATGCCAAAAGTCTTTTCATTATTTTGTTCCCTCCTCTGCCATGGCATCATCTGCCAAATTTATATATCTTGCAAAAATCACTGCCGCTTCTGCACGGCTTGCGTTTGCATTTGGTGCAAAGCTACCGTCCTCAAAGCCTGTGATAATGCCCATTCCGCCAAGCGCTTTAACAGCTTCAAGGGCATAATCGGCAATTGCCGCTTCGTCTGCAAACTCAGCCTCCTCAACTGCCTCAACAAGACCCTGTTTTTGCATTGCACGGTAAATCATAACAGCCAAATCCTGACGTGTTACCGCACTTCCAAGACCGAATTGTGTTCTTGTGAAGCCTGTCACAAGATTGTTTATCTTTGCCGCTGTGATGTAGGGATAGTACCAGCTTCCAATCACGCAGTCGTCATAGCCGTTGTAGCTTTCGTCGGTGGGAGTTCCTGTTGCTGTAACAAGGAGCTTAACCGCTTCTTCACGGGTAATTCTGCCTGCAGGGTCAAACACGCCGTAGCCCTTGCCGTTTATGATTCCTCTTGCCGAAAGCGCCTTGATTGAATCTGCCGCCCAGTCATAGCCGCCAAGGTCGTTATACGAAGCTGCCGCAAAATCAGAGGCTTCATTGCTTGCGCTCTGTCCGCCCGAAGCCTGAGGAACGCTTGGTGCAACACTTGCCACAAAGCTCGAATTGCCGCCTCCGCCGCCGGAACCTCCGCCGCCAAGAACCTTGCCGCCCGAACCTGAAGTTTCACTCAGCTTCTTTGCAATCTCCTTTGCCGCATCATCCATACCTCCTGCATAGCTTCCTGCAACAGTTTCCAGCTTTGTGCTGATGCCTGCCGCAATCTGGAGGGGCGTAACCTTTTTCAAGGTTGATTCGCTGATTCCAAGGAGGTCGCTGTTTTCTTTAATTACCTTTTCAATTTCCTTTTTCTTTCCGTTTGCAATGATTGAAAGCACATTTGCCTTTTTGTATGCATCAGCAAGGTCCTGTGCATTCAAAATTTCTGTATTTTTCAGAACTGCAGGGAAGATTTCTTCAAATTCATCTGCCTCATAGTCCTTGCCAAAAACATCGGGCATTGAACCCACAAAAGGTGCAATATCCTCAGCAAAATCTGTGCTGTTCAATGTTTTGTCAACAACAATCGCCGCCATTGCGGTGTTGGAAAGTGCATCCACATTCCATTCTGTGATTGTCTTGTCAAAAAGTCCCTGAGCAAACGCTTCTTTTGCAAGAACAAAGCTCTCTGCCATTGTTTCGGAGTCAAGGAGCAAATCAGCCGTATCGCCAAAGAAATTCCTGTTTTCCTCAACAAGCTCTTCAAAATTATCCTCTGTTACGTTTTCAAATACTTCAACAATTTCATCAAGGTTCAGTTTTTCTGCCGCAAATGTCTTTCCGCTGATTTCCGAAGCATTTCCATCACAGAAAAGACCAATTGTGTAATCACCTGTTGCAAGCTCGTCGCCAAGAGTGTAGTTAATATTGAAATTCCATGCATCCTTTGCCGATTCCGGAGCATAAACCACCTTGTGAGCAACAATATCATCCTCTGTGAAGTCGTCAAAATCTGCACCGGGCTTCAAAACAACCATACCCACCAAAGCACCGCTCGCTTTACCGCCAAGTGTTATGCTGTTGCCGATTTTGTTGAATACAGGCTCTGTTGCAGAACCCAATTCAGCGCTTTCAATCTTTGTACCCTTTGCCATATCGGTATAAGCACTCAAAACCTTGAGTCCGTCAAGAATTATACCTTCCCAGACTCCGGGGAATGCAATTTCTTTGCTGAGCTTGATTGAATCAAAGCCCACAACACCTCTGACCATATCATCCTTTGCATAAGCGGTTTCAATATATCCGCCGTCTTCGCCTCTTGTTCCGAACAAGCCCGTGAAGCCATAGCTTCCCGAAGCCGCAACAACCGATGCATCATAGCTCAGAACATTTGCCAAATCAAGGGTTGTTTTTTCTGAAAGTATGTTGTAGCCTGCATCACCCTCAATCAAATCCTCAATTGCCGATTCGGAGGAATATGCATAAAGTGAGTTTGCAGACAAACGCCTCAGATTGTTTAGTGCATAATCCTTTTTGTAAATACCAACATAACGATATTTGTTGTCCTTGAATTCCTCGGGAACCTCAAAAACAAGTAATCCGGTGTTTGAGTTCACGAAAACGGGCTTTTCGATGAACCCGATTTTATCAACATTGGTCTCATCAAACACTTTGTCAAGACTGTTTGTTGCGAAAAGAGTCAGGTTATTTCCATAATCCTCCATACCCGAATACTGATACACCATGTAAGAAACGGACATTTCAGCACCCAAGTCATATGTGATTCTTATAACCCCCGACTCTCCTCCCTGATTCATACCGAAACTTGTTGAAGGATTGGTATCAGCAACATTTCCCCTGTTGGCAAACGCATCTATTGTCATGTTATACTGCGTCCCATCGTTTGAAGCATAGATTGTTGCATTATCCGTAATACGCACAACACTCTCGCTCTTTGCCTCGCCTCCGTCAGCCACAGCGCCCATAATTGAAATGTCGCTGATTTCAAATACCGAATTTGTGGTTTCAAAGGTAAGGTATCGATAGGTGGGTTTTTCGTCCCATGTTATATAACCAAGACCCGAATCCGTAATGCTCTTACCCACATTCATATCAAAAACGCCAACTATATCCTTGTGGAAAACCCTTGTGCCGGGCTTTGCCTCTGTTGCACCGTAAACCTTCAGATTCTTTGCCGTTCCCGTTGCATTTGGAATAATTGCATACTTTTCAATTACGCAATCTGCACCAAGGTCAACAACAATCGACTTGTTTACACCGCCTGTTTCGGTAACCGATTTCCAGTATGTGTCTGAATCGCCGTCAACAGCCAATGCAGGGTCGGTGCCGTCAAGTGAGCCGTAGGTGAATACCGCCTTGCCCGTTGCAAGCTCAACCGCATCAATCGGTTCGGTAACCTCACCGCCATTGCCTTCCTCAACATATGCCGCATCCTTATACGGCGTGATTTCAGAAACATAAGCAACCATTCCGCAGCTTGACGCTGAACTGTCATTAACAAAATCCCTGGTCGGGGATGTGCAAATCACATAACGATAATTTCCACCTTCATCCAGATTATATGTTGCTTCACTTATGCCGGTTTTTGTCCAGATGTGTCCGTCACCATTGATGCTTTTCCAAGAAGACGGGGCAACAAATTTACCGTTCGCCTCTATTGAAGCCGCCACACCTGCACCGGGTTCATCGTTTGTCACATAGAATATCATAGGGGAAGAAGGTACCGCCATATTGCCATCATTAATCTGAACCTTCACGGCATCAATTCTTCTTGTTTTGCCAAGGTCAATCCAGACAATATCCCATGCCTGACCTCTTCCGCCATTTGTACTGCTATCATTATCCGTAAACCGTATTCCTGTGGGGTTTGCGCCCTTTGCCGAACCATACTGATAATAATATGAAGTCACATCAGCAGAGCTTGTAACCGCTTCATATTCCACATCATTCGCTAAAGCAGGAAGCGTAACGCTTGTCAGCAAAAGCATAACGCCGAGCATTGCCGCAATTATCTTCTTCAGTCTGTTCATTATTTCATTCCTTTCCTACCAAAGCATTTTTGCTTTTTATTTAAAGTTTTTGTTTTTACTACCCCTCCGAGTTGCTCCGCAACCCACCTCCCCTCACAAGGGGAGGCAAGACCGGTTAACACTCGCCCTCGGCTCCCCTTGTCAGGGGAGCTGTCACCACAAGGTGACTGAGGGGCAGTCAAAGGGATTATAATTCCCGATTATTCAGCAGAAACGTACTTATATGCTGTAATCTCTGCAATATTGGTGGGAACACCAACACCGGGATTGTAATTTGTATTGGGATTCATAACAAGGATATAACGATATTCTCCGCCTTCAGCCAACAAATAAGCGGCTTCTTCTGTTGCATATGACCATGAATGACCCTCGGCATTCAGCGCAACCCATGTATCGGGAATGTTAATTGTCTTGTCTGCATTTGATATTGCATCCAGCTTTGCAGGTGTGGGCACATCATTTGTGACATAATATACAACCGAATCTGTTGGATAAGTTCTTACAGAATCGCAATTGCTTACCTTAACAGCATCAATATATTTTGCTTCGCCAAGATCAATCCAAATTATATCCGCACCGTTACCATAGCCGTAAGTTGTACCGCTATCGGTTAAACCATCTGTCAGTATATTACTTGAATACTGCTGTATCCAGTTTGCAGCATAACGTGCAAAACTATATGATGTCACATCAGCCGTACTCTGAACCTGTTCATATTCATAGCTTACTCCCTCGACAGGTATACCAAAAGCCTGAACCTCCGAAAGACGGAATGAGTCATTACTTGCTCCCAGTGCAGTCTTTTGAATTATCACATATCTGCCCACAACAGGTTTTTCAAGTTCAAGAGTCTTCACGCTTGAATCCCATCCTTCTGCACTGCCTGCCAGAACCTTTGTTGATGTCGGGTTAACGGCATTTTCAATTGCAGGATAATCCGAAATATACACATCAAGATTTACCGTAAAATTATAGGTTGCGTCTATCAATACAGCATCCAGAACCAGCTTTTCAATTGAATAAGTATCTTCAAGGTCAATGCAAACTGTTGAAGGAGCTTTTGTTATAATATGCTGATTGTTACCGTTTGCTGCTTTAAACACGCCGTCGGTGATTACCGCCGTATTGGCATATCCCGACATTCCCGCATGTGAAGCTGTCACGCTCTTGCCCCTTGAAACATTCTGAGCAACCACGGGTTCAACTATGTCTGAATCCTTATAAACCTCAATTTCGTTCACATAGTCACCAACCGTTTCACCTGTACAATCTGCAACAACATAGCGGTATGTTCCTGCCTGCTCTGCTGTGAGAACAAACGTCATTGTTGTGCCGTCCTGTGCTCTTTCACCAAGATATACCCAACCTGAGCGGTCTGCGCCATTGATGGGAAGAGTATTTGCAAGATAATACTTCTGACCAACAGTTCGATTATATGGGTCATCTACCGTAATTGCAACCTTGTCAACACGTCTGCCGCCTTCACCCAAGTCGATAAAGGTGAAATACCCAGCTGTCGCGGGACCCGCTCCGTACAAGGTTGAATAGTCACCGTCAACCAATCTGTTGCTTGGGTCTATTTCATAATTGGAAGCAGTCGCAGTCGAGCTTGACTTATGGCTTGTTGCGTACTGTGTTACTGATTCATATACAATTTCTTTTTGAAGATTTGCAAATTCTTCTTCAAAAACAGGACGAACTGTGTTGCTCAATGAATCCCAGAGCATCAGCTTTACTGTTGCATTGCTGTCTGCATAGTCACTGTCGGCAAAATCAATTGTTGCAGAAACCTCTGTTGTGCTTCTGTTGAGCTTTTTCGCAGGCTTCACATCAGCAGTTTTAACTTCAAGAAGTGTGCCATCTGTATCATAAACCGCACCGATAAAGCTGAGCTTGTCATTGATTGTGAGCAAATCCTTGATTGTGAGAGTGAATGCATAGCCTACCTTTGTGATTTCCGCATTGCTCATTGCTGCGCTCATGTTGCTGCCCTTTGTGTAAACATTGAACATGGTTGCGCCGCCACGCACAATCTGAGTTGAAGTTGTCAGATTCTTGGGGTATCTCATACCAACATAGCGATACTTTTTACCTTCCATTTCCTCAGTTGCAGGGAACAAAAGGAATCCCTTTGTGTCGCCTGTTGTGCCTGTGGGGCAGAAGTAGTTACCTTCGTCGTCAACCGCACTGTACATAACAACACCCTCCGACAAGTCAGCATTGTTTGATGCAATAACTTCCATGCCGTAGTCATAGTTGGCAAAGCCTTTGAGAGCATAAGTCACATAGTCAATGCTTTGAGGAACAACAAGGTCAACACCGATATATGCGCTGTCATTTCCGCTTGAAACAATGCAATGTGTTGCCGAATCATTATCTGTCAGGTTTGCAAAAGGATATGTTGAACTTTGTCCGCAATCCGTAACAACGGGGCTGTTAACGTTTGTAACATATGAACGGTTAATCATAAAGGGTCTTTCAGCCGTTATGTCAGATGTATAAACCTTCAAATCGTTAATACCAAGATTGTTGTTTGCATCATCTGCCTGAACAACAATGTAGCGGTACTTCTTGCCGCTCAACGCTTCAGGAGCTTCATAATAAAGATGACCGTAATCAACCGGTTCGTCAAGGGGCTGCTTGTGAATCGGTGCCATATATTCAAAGGTGTTGTCGTTTGTTGCATAAATTTCAAAGCCGTGAAGCTCATCTTTCAAATATCTGGGAGTGAAAGAAACCGCCTCAATGGGATATTCCGCCTCTAAGTCAACAACAAATCTTGCCTTGATGCCGTTGCCCCAGTCAGCTGCAATGAATACTGTTGAAACATCGCCGTCAATTGCGCATCTTGCAGCATATGCATCGCTTTCATAAACCTCACCCGAAAATGCAGGTCTGTTCTTTGCAACCTCAATCCACTTGGGAGCGTCTTCGGCAACATCATCCGAGGTCAGAACCTGAAGGTCATTGATTGCCCAGTACCAGTGTCCCATACCTGTGCCGCCTTCTGCCTTTGCAGCTTCGTCAATAATGTTTGACTTTTGCAGGAAAACATAACGGTATTTGTTGCCCTGAGTTGCTTCAACAGCCGCAACATCAATTACGTTTTCAACAGGTGCGCCCTCGGTTGTATTTGCAAGGCTTGGAGCTGTGTAAACCTCGGTCATTCCCGCAACACTAACCGCCGTGTTTGGAGCAACATTGGTGTCAGGGCGGGTATTGGTCACATAAACGCTGTAATTCTGGCGGTCACGCGAAACATAATTGTCGTTATCCTCAACCGTAATTTTGATTTCATCAATTGTGTATTCAGCACCCAAGTCAACAAGCGCCCAGATGTATGAACCGTCAATAACGGTTGCACCCGAAGCTGTAAGTTTGCCGCCTACCCAGCCGAATGTGGGGGATTCGTCAACCATTCTGTCAGGCTCATTGGCGCCCGCTGTCCAGCTTGTAAATACGGGACGGCAAAATGCCACATTTGTAAGTCCTGTTTCCTCCGGAGTTTCCACCGGAACTTCAGGTGTTTCGTTTTCAACTTCTGCTGCCATAACCGACATTGTTGAAAAAACCATCAAAGCTGAAAGAAGAATTGCCAAAAATCTTTTCATTTTAAATTTCTCCTTTTTTGTTTTTATTTTTTTTCATTTTTTGCTTATATAACATAGGAAGGGATTTTTTGTAGACCCTTCGAATCGCTCTGCTCCCTCAGGGTGACCACAAGCGGTTGCCGTTGCCGTCATGCTGAGCGCAGTCGAAGCATCTCTTTCCGTCATACCAAGCCTATGTGACAGCATTTTTCCCTACTTGACCAAAACGCCAACCTGACGTGAAAGGATTCCGAAGTAACCTGTATCGTCAATATGCTCTTCCGCAAGGGTATCAATAATCATATCGCCCTCAATGTAGACCTTGATTCTGTCAACCTTGCCTTCCTCGGTTATTTCAATCTTGAAGGGATTGAATTTTCCGTACTTGAAATCAATTCCCTTTGCCTCGGCACAAATTGTCCGAACACCGCCGTCAACCTTGTACAGTTCAAGGTTCTGACCCTTGAGCAGGAGCAGGTAATGAGCATTTTTCGCTTCTGTTCCAAGAGCCTCAACATCGGTTGTCTGTGCCGCAAAAATCATTCCGATGCCCTCGGTTACATCAGCCAGCTTTGCATTGATGCTGAAGTTGATTTCGTTTCCAAGAGCCTTGCCGCACATTGCCGCATCATGCCATGGCGAAATGGAAATAATTCCGTTGCCGTTGCCAAAGAGTGTGTTGGGATTACCCTTTGTCCAGTCATCGGGGTTGCCTGACACAACGCTATTGTCACTCTGTGCAACCATATCACGGAATTCAACCGTCCAATAAACATACTTGCGGAGATTTGTTTCAAAGAGCGGAACTCTCACGCTGTCCTTTGTCCAGTTGAAGCTTGATGCTTCAACTGCAACCTTTGCGGAGTCATTAACCTCAATTTCGGGAACAATTGCCTTGCGGTCAGTTCCCTTGGGGAGATAAACCGTCACCTTTTTGTTTTCAGCATCAATTTCCGTTTCAGCCTCGCCGTACTTAAAGCCTCTGATTTCGGCTGTGTAACATCTTGCCGCAACATCCGCATAAATATTTTCAAGCTTGCCTGCCGCAATTGCCTTTGCACCTTCGTCGCCGGGGTTGGTTGCCTTCACCTCTGCAACAGCATTCTTGAACTTGGTCATTGCCGCCGCATCATAACCGCCCCAAACCTTGTCGGTTGTTGCATTTGCCGCAAGCTCATCACACATTTTAACCATTTCGTCATATGATGGATGAACAATTGACTCATTTGCCGCAACAATTGCTCTTTCAAGGTGGAACATTTCTTCAATATGTCCGCCCGAAACATCGTCTGTGCGGTCATTCTTGCTTGCAATTCTTTCAACCCAGTATTTAAGGATTGTTTTATGTTCGGGAGCATACTGCCATGGCAGATCGCCAAACACGCCTGTGTCAATAATCTTGTTTGCAATCAGAACATCACGGTCAACACGCTTGGGAGCCTTCAAGCCCACTTCCTTTGTTACGTGATATGCTTCCGAACCTTCAGGTCCGTAAAGAACATAGCTCTGATTGTCGGGAACTCTGTCCTTAACCCATTTCCAATCGGGTTCAAGACCTGCCTTACCCATAATTTCCGTAACCTTGTCGGGTCTTTTTGAAAGTGAGAATATTTTTGCATTCTCCGCGGTATAGATATTGTCAACATATGTTCCGTCTGCAATCTGATATGTTCCCACGTCTGACCACAAGCCCATCATTTTGTTGTTTCGCGAGCCGTTGTTGAGAATCCATGCGTTACCTGTGTTCACAACAACATTGTCGTACCACGAAATTCCCGTTGAACCGTTATCGTTGTATGCACCTGCTTCAAGGTTGAAAACATTTGAAATATAGTTTTCACGAAGCACGGTGTCATACTGCTTACCAAAGATATAGATACCGCCGCCGTCGTTTACATATCTCATAACATTGTCAATCCGGTTGTTTGAGATATTGTTTTTACCAACAAGCACATTGGCCGTTCTGTCCCAGCCCCAGCCGATTGACATACCGCTGTATGGTGCATCATAAATCTCGTTGTGCAGAATATCAACCTCATATGTGAAGTTAATCCAGATGGGGTATGTGTTCCAGAGCTGCTGAGCACAGCGGATGAAGTAGTTATTCGAAATTTCGTAATTTCTGCCAAGACCCATATCGCCTCTGGGGCCTCTGTCCTTTGACATTGCCCAGACGCCGTTCAGGGCAAGGTCCTCGCCTGCAGCCGTCTTTCGAATCATCAAATATCTGTACTTCTCGCCGTCCTTAACCGGGAATTCAACAGTTGAATTTGTGTTCTTTTCAACCGTTGCAACCACCTTTGCATCCTTGAAATCATAGTCCTTTGAAAGAAGGATTTCAAAGTTGCTCTTTTCATCGGTTGTTGCATTGCTCGGGAATGAGAACTTCACAGTTTCAAGGGTGTAAAGCCTGTCAAAGTCAACCTTGATATACTGCTGAATGTCCTGAACAAGACCAAACTTTGAGAACCAGCCATAGCCCACCTCGCCATAATTCTCCTCATCCTCTCTCAGGGTGTTCAGAGCTACAAATTCATAAAGTGTCTGGTTTGGTGTGCCCTCGCCTCCACGGATACGGTTTGGTGCTTCCCAAGCCGCCTGCCATGCCACATCACCCAACGCATCGGGGTTTTTGGGTGGAGTTAAGCTAAGCTGGACGAGTGTACCTGCCGCAAAGCCTGTTGCGCCCAAGTCAGAGAACACACAACCCTTAACCGAGCTGTCGTGAACGCCTTCCTTGAAGTGGAGACCCATTGCAGTTAAGCCATAGAACACGCAACCTTCAAAATGAACGTCACTTGCCCAGGAAACAATGTTTGCCGCAACACCCATTCTGTAGCTTGTTTCCGAAGTATAAACATATTCGCCCTGACCTTGAGAATAGCTGAGCTTTTCAAGGAATGTGTTTGTTGTGTGTGCCAGCTTTATATCTTCAAAACGAATATTGTGAATTTCGTCACGGTAGCTTTGACCTCTCACCAAAAGAAGCTGATTGATTCTTGGAACAAGAACTTCCGAATTGTTCAAATCCTCGCCCTCACGGGGATAATAGCTGAGGATTTTTGTCTTTTTGTTAAAGTAAAACTCGCCCGGCTCGTCAAGGAGCTCGTATGCGTTTTCAATCAAAAAGCCTCGGCTCCAATGGGGCTCGTTTGTACCCGCAGCATTTGTCATATGCACTGGCCAGTATTGCTCATCCATAATCACAATTGACTGATCAGGATTTTCGGGGTCCTGAATGATGTTGTCAACATGTATTATTGCACTCTTCCAAGTGTGAGAATGATGAGTTTCAACATCTTCGGGATTTTCAAAAAGTCCAACCTTGCTCTTTTCGATATAAAAACCAAGCTCTCTTTCGGGGTTGTTGGGGTCGGTGTACTTTTTGATACCCCAGACGTTTTTAGGATTTCTTGCACGAACCGTTGTCTCGCCGTTTATGAACATTTCTCTCGCAAAGTCAAGATTTTCCGCCTTCACGTGCCAGATTCCGTTTTCGCCCTCCGTCCATGTGCCGTCAATCTTCGCTGCACCCGAAATTGTTGCAAGATTTGTTTTGTCGGTTCCTCTCCAGATAACGTCAAAGCCGTTGAAGCCCGAATCTTCGGGGTCAAGTTCAAATCTTTCGGTTCGCTCATATCTTCCCGGCAAGAGATTCACCACAATGTCGCCCGTCATGGTTTTGTTGTGCTTTCTCACCTCGTCGCGAGCACGTTCCAGAGTCCTGAAAGGAGCATTTTCACTTCCGTCACCACTGTCATCGCCATTTGGGCTGACATAAAACGTCATATATGCCGACGCATCACCGACAGCCCACACGGGAACGGTGCCAAGGAGCAGCAAAATCGAAAGGAAAACCGCTGTCAATCGTTTCTTCATTTATTTCCTCTCCAATCTGATTGTTTTTTTATTTGTTTTTTGCTTCCCATTCGTCAAGCTGTTTGTTCAGGCTTTCAACAATCTTGTCTGCACCTGCAGCCTTCAGCTTTTCAAGGAATACGGGATATGTGCTTTCCATTTCAACAATACCCTGTTCAACAATGTCAAGGTATTCTTCAAGAACAGCCTTGCAGTTTGCAATTTCAACCTTCAGAGAATCCTGTTCGGGAACAAAGCCAAGAATGGGGCTTCTCTTTGCTTCTGAATTTATTTTCTTTGTGTCTTCAGCCAAGGTTTCGGGCTGACCTTCAAGGAGATAACCGTTGAAGGTGTTTCCAATTGCCCAGTTGGGCTGTGAATAGGGGTTTTCTGTTGACTTCTGAATATACTTATCATCAATCTTTGTGTAGTGCTTACCTTCAATTCCGTATGTAATGAGGTTATAGAACTCAGCATTTGTATTCAGGAATTCAAGGAACTTAACGCTTTCTTCGGGATAGCGTGTATCGGCATTAACTGCCGCCATTGTTGCTGTGGTTCCGTAGCTTGTGAGAAGTGCATCGGATTTTGTTACAACTGTCACGTCTATACCATTTGACGCCTTGAAACTAGCTTCACAGCCGGGGAGATATGTAGCCATGGTAATAAGCCAGGGAATAACACCGTTTTTAGGTGTTGCATACTTGGAAATATCACTTTCGCTTGTTTCCATGGGTGCAACAAGACCTTCATTAACCCATTTTGCACGGAGATTAACATAATTTCTGAATTCCTCTGTGTCATACTGGTTCACAACTTCAATATTGTCTGTTTCTTCGTTATAACGGATTGCACCGGGAAGGTTTGAACCAAGGATTACCTGAAAGCCTTCTCTCTGTGCGCCATCGGCACCCCATGCATGTGCAAAGTATGCATATTCGCCTGTCTTTTCCTTGATAAGTCTGAAATATTCCTCGTAGTCAGCCATCTTCCAGTTTTTCATTGCCTCAACGTCAAGTCCAAGGGCTTCGATGTTCTGTGTGGGAATCATAAAGCCGGGAGCACGGGCAAAAATCTGCTGATTGGGAACTCCGTAAATCTTGCCGTCACCTGCTCTCACAGAATCCCATACAGATTCCTCAACCTCATTCCAGAGTGTGGGAGCAAACTCAGGAAGAAGCTCGTCAAGCTGAAGGAAGTTACCGTCAGATGCGTTCTGATAATAGTTGTTAACTGTGCTTGCTGTGTAAACTATATCATAGTCCTCACCGCTGGCTGTGATAACAGGCATCTTTGTGTTGTAGTCCTCAAGGGGAATGATGTCAATGTTAAAGCCAAGGTTTTCCTTTACCATTGCAGATGCTTTTTCAAAAACTTCGTCGCAGTCTGCCTCTTTGTTGATACGAGCGTACCAACGAAGGGTAATTCCACCCTCTGCGGTTTTTTCCTCACCGCCGCCACAGCCTGCAAGCAGGGTT